>NZ_JBVHWW010000001.1:0-103523 GCF_055563995.1 Streptomyces sp. NPDC029164
CGCGGGTGATCGGTGCGACGAGTACCCGCACGACGTTGATCGTTGGTGGGCTGCTCCAGGCGGTGGCGACGTTGAGTCTGGTGGCGTTGGGTGAGTCGTCGTCGTCGATGTGGTTGTTGCTGGTCGCGACGTTCGCGGGTGGTGTGGGGAACATGCTGGTGATCGTCGGGTTCATGGTGACGGCGACGACGGGTCTGCCGGATCACGAGCAGGGCATGGCGACGGGTCTGGCGACGATGACGCAGCAGATCGGTATCACGATGGGTACGCCGATCATGTCGGCGATCGCGGCGGCGAACACGGACATCCATGCGGGTATCACGACGGCGGTGATCGTGAACACCGCGATCGTGGTCCTCGGGACCCTCACCACCGCCCTCTTCCTCCGCAACAAGCAGCCCCGCAACGGCAACTAAGGCAACTCCGCCTTGTGACAGCCCTGCCGCGGCGGCGAACGTTGGCCCCAGGCACGGAGGGAAGGAAACCCGATGGCAACACCCACCCACGCGGCCGCCGGAAACAGCCGTGTCGCGGTCCGCTGGGAGCAGGCCCGCATCCCCTCCCCGTCCGGTCCGGTCCCCGCCAGGGTGTACCGACCGGGGACATCAGCGCCACAAGGGTGGCTGGTGTGGGCCCACGGCGGCAGCTGGCGCGCCGGATCCGCCCAGGACTGGCACGGCCCGACCGCCGAACTCGCCCAGTCCTCCGGATTCGCCGTCGTGAGCGTCGACTACCGGCTCGCCCCCGAGGTACGCCACCCGGCCATGGTCGAGGACGTGCTGTCCGCCCTCGACTGGGTCCGGGAGCGGGCCGGGGCAACCGCTCCCGTCGCCGTCGGCGGAGACAGCGCGGGAGCCACCCTGGCCGCCTGCGCCGCGCTCGCCTGCCGCGACCGCGCCCTTCCCCTCGCCGCCCAGGTCCTCGCGTACCCGCCGCTGGACCCCGGCTGCACCGCGGCCTCCTACCACCGCTTCCCCGACATGTTCCCCACGGCCGCCTACCTGATGGCGGCCTGGCAGGACTACCGGCAGCCGGGCCGGCCCGTGGCCGCGGACGGCACGCGCCTCTACAGCACCCCCTTCGAGGCGTCCGACCTGCGCGGAGTCGCAAGCGCCGTCATGGCCACCGGCGACCTCGACCCCGTGGGTGACGACGTGCACCAGTACGGGCGCCTGCTGCGGGCGGCCGGAGTGGAGGTGACCCTGCGGGAGTTCCGGGAGACGGGCCACGGGGCCTTCCTCCACCCCGGCCGCCCCATGGGCGGTCATCCGACGGTGTCCCTGCGCGGCTGGCTGGGCCCGGCCCTGCACCTGCTCGCCCAACCGGACACCGCCGGCGCCTGAGGCCACCCGGCCCGCTTCCCTGTTCCCTCCCCTTCTCGTCCCTCCCGTCCTTCACCTCACAAGGAGCTGACATGACCCCCGACGTCCCCAACCTCGACGCCCTGCTCCGGCACTTCGCCGACCTGCGCGACGGCATCCACGGCGGAGCCGTGACCCGCCCCGACAAGGAGGAGCACTTCCGCACCGCCGCACGCCTCCTGGACCCGTACGCCCGCCAGGCACTCGGCGAGCTCAACGAGGAGCTGCTCCTCGGCCAAGGCGTGGTGGACGCGAGCGGGGTGCAACGCGCCGACGACGGAAGCCTCTTCCACGCCTGGACCCTGTGGTGGGACGAGCAGTCGGCCGCCGACATCCCGCCTGTGACCCTGTACGCGCACTACGGCGCCTCCTTCCACCACCCCCACCTGCGCGGGGCGACGGTCTCCGAGTGGCCGCTGAACGTCTTCGACGACGCCCAGGCCGCCGCCGAACTGCCCACGCTGCGCGCCATCGCCGCCGCCGACCTCCACAACCTGGTCTTCGAACGGGACTTCAGGATCGTGCCCGCGACCATGGCGGGTGCCACCGGTGTCCCCGCCCACCAGCACTGAAAGGCCATCCCTCATGACGAACCTGCGACTGTCCGTGCTCGACCAGACCCCGGTCGGCGAGGACCACACCCCGGACCAGGCGCTGCGCGCCTCCGTGGACCTCGCCCGTGTCGCGGAGGACCTCGGCTACACCCGGTATTGGGCCGCCGAGCACCACGGCTCCCCCGGTTTCGCGAGCAGCGCGCCGGAGATCCTCGCGGGGGCACTGCTCGCCCACACCTCGCGGATGCGGATCGGGACGGGCGGCGTGCTGCTGCCCCGCTACGAACCGGCGAAGGTGGCCGAGGTCTTCGGCGTGCTGGCCTCCCTCTACCCGGGGCGGGTCGACCTCGGCATCGGCCGGGCGGGCGGCCCCGCGCGGGACTTCCCGCAGCGGCTGGCGGAGCTCCGGGTGCTGCTGGGCGAGGGGGGCGTCGTACCGCACGCACCGGTCCCGCCGCAGATGTGGCTGCTGGGCGCGGGACGCGAGTCGGCACGGCTGGCCGGCCTGCTCGGGACCGAGTTCGCGTTCGGGCACTTCTTCTCCCCGACCGGGGGCCGGGAGGCGTTCGAGGACTACCGCGCCGAGTTCCGGGCGGCCACCGGCCGCCGGGCGGGCGGTGCGCTCGCCGTGCGCGTGGTGACCGCGGACAGCGCCGGCCGCGCCGAGGAACTGGCCCAGAGCCTGCTGCTGTGGCGCGCCCGCAAGGACCTCGGCCAGGACGCCCCGCTGCCGTCGTACGAGACCACGCGCCGTCACCGGTGGACGGGCGCCGAGCTGGAGCGGGCCAAGGTGCACCGCCCCGCGCTCGTCTCCGGGGCGCCCGAGCAGGTGCACTCCGTACTGACGGCCCTCGCCGGCACCCACGGGGTGGACGAGCTGGTCGTCAACACCCTGACGGCCGACCCGGCCGACCGGCGGCGTTCGTACGAACTGCTGGCCGAGGCCTTCGCCCTTCCGTCGTCCCTCCCGGCGGCGGCCCGCCCGGAAGCCGCCGTGGGAGCGTCCCTCTCCTAGCGTCCGTCAGAGGTAGAGGTCGATCGTGAAGCGCCGCACGCCCGTGCCGATCGTGTCGGCGTGGACCGAGCCGCGAGCGCGGTCGACCATCCCCTGCACGGACAGCCGGCCGCCCGGGAGGGTGTGGGTCACGACGCACACCTCCGCGCCGCCGCCGATGGTCCGGGTGGTGGTGCAGGTGCCGTTGGTCTCGCCGACGCTCGTGTGGAGAACGTCCGCCCGGCCGGTCCTTTTCTGCCGGTTTGAATCCCCTCCGATTTCGGGGGCGAATTCCCTTTCCTGGTTTCATTTCGGACGAGCGAACGGAAGCGGCTTCCCCACAAGTGCAAGCGTCTTCACAACCGGAATTCTCCGGACAAATATCTGCGTCGAATATTCCTTGACGTGACGACATGCCGCACACGTAAAGTCCGTGCGGTCGGCGCCAGTTGACGCCGTCCGAGGTTTTGTCGCATTTAGTTCAGGAGATGCAGTGAAACGAAGTAGACGCATATCTGCGTTACTCATCGGTATGGTGGCGACCTCATTGGGAGCGGGGCTGCTGCAGCTGCCCGCGGCCGCGGCCGAGCCGGCTCCGTCGGCCGCCGCGGGCTCGCCCGCTCCCGAGACCGACAAGTCGTCCGTCCCCTCGGCCGACCGCGAGAAGGTACTGGGCAAGGGCTGGCAGAACTCCGGCGACCTGGCGTGGACGACCACGTCGGACGCCCAGGGGTTCCACATCCTCACGGCCAATGAGAACGCCGGATACGCATGGAAGACCGTCGCCTCGCTCGCCGAGCCCGGTCTGGACGCCGACGCCTGGATCGGCAACGCGTGCGTCACCGGCTCCGGCAGGCGGGCCGTCGTCGTGTACGCCCCGCGTACGTTCACCAACAAGCCGCAGCTCATGGCGCGCGGCGCGTTCACGGCCGTGGTCGAGCTGGACACCGGCAAGGTGACCAAGCTGGACCTGCGCGCCTCGCTCTCGTACTACAACCCGGGCTGCGGCACGGGGGAGAGCGCCGTGTTCACCCAGTCCGGCGGTGACGACAAGAGCGGCACCCGGCTGGTGACCGTGGACGCGGTCACCGCCAGGCTCGCCGCACCGGTCGAGGTCACCGGTCAGGTCACCTCGGGCGTGCCCGCGGACGGGGCGGTCGTCGCCGCGAACGGGGCGCAGATCGTCAGGATCGACGCCCAGGGCCGCAGCCGGACGCTGGCCCGCACCGCGTCGGTGCCCTACCGGCTGAGCCCCGACGCCGACGGCGGCATCACCTTCCTCGACCAGCAGCCGCGGAAGTCGGCCGCCGACCGCGGCACCACCCAGGTGCGGCGCGTGGCCGGCGGCAAGACCAGCACCCTGGGGGAGGGGCCGCTGACCAGCACCGGACTCGTCCGGGCCGGCGGCGACGTCTACATCACCGGTGACGCCAAGGCGGCCACGTCGCTTCCCGCCCGGGTGAAGTCCCTGCCGGGCACCCCCAAGGACGCCCTGGTCTCGACGGGCGGCAAGTCCGTGGTCCAGCGCACCGAATGGGCCGACGCCAAGGACTCCACCCTCCAGCCCGAGTCGGCCCTCGACGCACGGCCCGTGAAGATCGAGCTGTCCGTACTCGACACCAAGAAGAAGGTCGGCTTCACGGCCGACCCGCTCGCGGTGATCCCCGACAGCTGGAAGCAGGGCCGCGACCCCGCTCCCGCCGCCGGCCGCAAGACGGCCAAGGGCGCCGATTCCGCGGCGCCGTCGGGCGCCACGTCGACGGCCGAGGCCACCGCCTCGGCAGCGGCCGCGGCCGCTGCGAGCTCGCCCACCGAGATCGTGGAGTCGGACCGGACCTGTTCCGTTCCCCGCAACGACCCCCGCAACCAGGCCATGCAGCCCAAGCCGCGCCAGGTGGAGTGGGCGGCGGACCAGGCCGTCACCGGGTTCCTCAACACGCACATCGAGCGCCCGGCGAACTGGAAGAACCTGGGCATGCCGGCGTACATGCCGCAGTCGCTCTTCCTGAACCCGCCGCTCGCGGGGGGCGGCAGGGTGCCGGCCCAGGTGCTCCTGGGCATCACCACCCAGGAGTCGAACATGTGGCAGGCGGCGCGCAGCGCCGTCCCCGGTGTCACCGGCAACCCGCTGATCGGCAACTACTACGGCATCGACTACTACGACGGCACGTCCGCCAACGACTGGGACGTCAACTTCGCCGAGGCCGACTGCGGTTACGGCATCACGCAGGTCACCGACCACATGCGGATGGCCGGCCGTGAGGACGGCCACGGCGGGGCCGCCTGGCCGTATCAGACGCAGCGCGCGGTGGCGCTCGACTACACCGCGAACATCTCCGCCGGTCTCCAGATCCTGATCGAGAAGTGGAACCAGACGTACAACGCCGGGATGAAGCTCAACAACGCCAACCCGGCGAAGCTGGAGAACTGGTACTTCGCCCTGTGGGCGTACAACTCCGGTTTCCACCCCCAGGGCGCGGCAGGTGAGCCCTGGGGTCTGGGCTGGTTCAACAACCCGGCCAACCCCGAGTGGGACGCGGCCCGCCCGCCGTTCCTGGAGAACTGGAACGGCGACGAGGACGCCAGCGCCGCGGCCCGCCCGCAGCACTGGCCCTACCCGGAGAAGGTACTGGGCTTCGCCGCGCACCCGCCGTCCTTCCTGGAGTCCCCGGGCAAGATGGTGCCCGCCTTCATCGCCTCCTACTGGAACGGCACCGCCGCCCCGGTGGACGCCCCGGGAAGCGCGAAGTACAACCGCGCGCACGTGAAGCCGCCGGAGAACCTCTTCTGCACCGCGGCCAACAACTGCGACCCGGCGAGGATCGGTGACACGGCGACGAACGACACCACCACCTCCGGCCCCTGCGGCCGGGCGGACTTCAAGTGCTGGTGGTCCGGACCGGCCACCTGGAAGGAGGACTGCTCCGCCTCCTGCGGGTTCGAGTTCATCCGCTTCAACTCCACCTACCCGGAGGAGGCCGACGGGACGCCGTACGCGCCGAACTGCTCGACCTCGGGGCTGCCCTCGAACGCGCTGGTCATCGATGACGTGCCGGACGGCACCCCGTCCGTACGCCCCAACTGCGGGAGGCCCTGGACCAACCAGGGCAGCTTCGGCATGACCTTCTCCAAGTCCTCCGGCGAGACCGTGTACCCCTCGAAGGTGGACCTGCACCAGCTGGGTGCCGGCTTCGGCGGGCACTTCTACTTCGGCCACACCCGTGCGTCCGACGTGAAGGGCGAACGCCTCAAGATCACCGGCACCTGGACCCTGAACAAGAGCCTGAACCAATGGGCCCGCGTGATGGTCCACATGCCCGACCACGGAGCCCACACCCGGCAGGCCAGATACCAGGTCTCCACCGCGAGCGGCGTCTCGTTCCGAGCCGTGCCGCAGCGCATCAGATCCAACAAGTGGGTCTCGATCGGCGTCTTCCAGTTCAACGGCGTTCCGCAGATCAAGCTCGACAACATCGCCCAGGACGGAACCGGGGACGAGGACATCGCCTGGGACGCCGTGGCCATCCAGCCGCTGGCGGCCAAGCCCGAGCACATGATCGTGGCGATGGGCGACTCCTACTCCTCCGGTGAAGGAGCCTCGGTCACCGGCGGCGGCGAGTACTACCCGGAGACGGACTACGGCGGCGACCAGGGTTCGGCACGCAACGCCTGCCACCGCTCGAAGAACGCCTGGATCCGTCAGGCCGGCGCTCCCTACGACTCCGGCATCGGGCGGACCTTCGGGTCGCGGGCCGACAACTGGGGGGACTCGGGCAGCATCGACCTCCAGTTCATCGCCTGTTCCGGTGCGAGAACCCATCAGCTCCTGTCCGGAAACGGTGAAGGCCCGACGAACGCCTGGGGGAAGAAGGGCGGGTCCTCGTACGGGGAGCTGCCCCAACTGGACAAGGGGTACCTCGACAGGAACACCACGCTCGTCACCCTGTCCATCGGGGGCAACGACGCGGGGTACTCCGAGGTGATCAAGAAGTGCATGCTCCTGACCTTCCCGACCTCCAACTGCTTCGACGATCCGCTCGACGGGGAGAGCGAGGCGATGAGGACGGCCGTTCCGAAGACCCTCGCGACGAAGGTCCGCCCCTCCATCGTGACCACCCTCAAGGAGATCGCACTGCGGGCGCCCAACGCGAAGATAGTTCTCATGGGTTATCCCATGTTGTTCTCCAATGGTGTGAACTGTGCCGGCGCCCCGTTCGTCAACGCCGCCGAGTACGCGGATTTCGGGACCGTGACCAACACCATGGCGACCGAGATGGGCAACGCCGCGGCCGACGCCCGCACGGCCGGAGTCCGGGTGGTGTTCGCGGATCCCAGAGTCGCCTTCAACGGAAAGGGAATCTGTGGGACCCCGGAAACCATCCACGGTATCGTCAACGACAAGACGCCGGGTGACAAGCCGGGTGATCCGGTTTCAGCGCAGGGATTCCATCCCAAGACCACAGGCGCCACGATCTACGCCGGAGTCCTCAACGAGGCTCTGAAGCCGTGACGTTCTGACGGCTCCACCGCTCCACCGGTGCCCGAGGCCGCACACGGCCTCGGGCACCTTCCCATCGAAAGGCGGACCATGCGGGAACTCGCGGGCGCGGCCGGTGCGGCGGCCACCGGGGCGCTGACCGGAATCGCGGTATCCGGAATATGGAATTGGGGCTTCCGCAAAGACGCGAAAGTGTGCGAGGACGCTTCGAGCGTCTGCGTCACGTACTACCCGCTGTACGCGGTCGGCCTGGCCGTCGCGATCGTCCTCGTGTTCGTCCCGGTGGGCCTGTGGATCTCCCAGGTCCGCCCCCTGCAGGTCAGCGTCCCGGTCTGCCTCGTGCTGACGGCGTACGTCCTGCTGCGCTCGGGTGACTGGCTGTACGCCCCCGGAAGCCCCAGCCTGCGGGTCACGTGGCCCTTCGTGCTGATCTGTGCGATCGGACCGGCCCTCGTCGCCATCGCGCGCATCCGGCGCGTGCAGGTGCCCGCGCTGTCCGTGCTGGGGATCCTGATCGTGGTTTCCCTCTTCGCCGGGTCCTGAGGGCAGAATCTCCCACCGTGGTCAGTGTCTTCGGAACGGGGAGTGCGGAATGCGCGTGGTGCTGTCGGCCTACGATTCGCGCGGGGGCGTCGAGCCGCTGGTGGGTCTCGCGGTGCGGTTGCAGGAGCTCGGCGCGGAGGTGAGGGTGTGCGCGCCGCCGGACGAGGAGTTCGCCAAGCGGCTGGCCGGGGTCGGCGTGGAGATGGTGCCGACGGGCCAGTCGGTACGCGCCCTGGTGACCGGGAAGACGCCGCCGTCGCCCGGGGGCGTGCCGCGGCGGGCGGCCGATCTGGTCGCCGCGTTCTACGACAACGTCAGCGTGGCGGCCGAGGGGTGCGACGTGCTGGTCGCGACCGGGCTCGTGCCGGCCGTGGCCGGTGTGAAGGCCGTCGCCGAGAAGCTGGACATCCCCTACGTGTACGCGAGTTACCAACCGGTGAGCCTGCCGTCGCCGCACCACCCGCCGATGCCGCGGCCGGGCCGGCCGCTTCCGGAGGACGTGACCGGCAACCGGGAGCTGTGGGACCGCGACATCGAGGACGCCCAGGCGGTGTTCGGCGAGGCGATCAACACCCACCGGGTGTCGATCGGCCTGCCGCCGGTGGACAACGTCCGCGATCACGTCTTCACCGACCGCCCGTGGCTGGCCGCGGACCCGGTCCTGGCCCCCTGGCAGCAGCCGGCGGACCTCGACGTGGTGCAGACCGGCGCGTGGGTCCTGCCGGACGAACGCCCGCTCCCCGCCGACCTGATGGCGTTCCTCGACGCCGGCACACCCCCGGTGTACGTGGGCTTCGGCAGCATCCCCATGCGCGACCCGGAGGGCGTCGCCCGGGCGACCGTCGAGGCGATCCGCGCGCGGGGCCGCCGCGCGGTCCTCTCGCGCGGCTGGGCCGACCTGGCCCTGACAGACGACCAGGACGACTGCTTCGTCGTCGGCGAGGTCAACCACCAGGCGCTGTTCCGCCGTACGGCCGCCGTCGTGCACCACGGCGGCGCGGGAACGACGACGACGGCCACCTGGGCCGGCGCGCCCCAGGTGGTGGTCCCCCAGGGGGCGGACCAGCCCTATTTCGCCGGCCGGGTGGCCGAGCTGGGCATCGGCGCGGCACACGACGGTCCGACCCCCGCCTTCGCGTCCCTCTCGGCGGCGCTCAAGACGGCCCTGACCCCCGAGACCCGCGCACGGGCGACCGCCGTGGCCGCCGCGTTCCACACCGACGGGGCGATGGTCGCGGCGAAGCTGCTGCTCGACGCGGCCGGCTGAGCGACAGGCCGGCCGGCCGGGGTTCACCCGATGTCGAAGAAGAAGGTGACCCAGACCAGCACCACGGCCACCATCACGAGGGCCGCCGCACCGAGCGGGACCCCGATGCGGGCCCCGGCCGGTGCCGGCACCCCGTCCCGCCGCGAACGCCGCAGGTCGGGAAGGCCCCACACGATCGCGCAGATGCCGAGGGGCAGAACGAAGTAGAGGGGTACGAAGCGGATCAGGGGCGGGACGGCCTCCGGCAGGAACGGGCAGCCGATCGCCCCGACAGCGGCGATGCCCAGGAGCAGTGACCCCATGCCCGTGGACCGCGGTTCTGCCTCGTGGGCCGGTGTGACGGCCTGCTCCGTGGAACTCATGGGAACAGGCTAGGCGGAGGGCGATCGGCGCACCTGGGGGCGGCTACTCAGACTTCCCTGAGTAGCCGCCCCCGCCTCCTCAGGGCTGGCGCTTCCACAGCGTCACTTCGGTGAGGTAGGTCGGGACGGTGTACTGCTTGCTGGTCGACGGCTCGATGGAGACGATCTTGACCATGGCCAGGTTGCCCTTGGTGGTGACCGTGCACAGCAGGTCGCCCTGGACGATGGCGCTGTCCGCGCCGGACAGGTCCGAGCTCGGCAGCCTGTCGGGGATCGGGTTGGTGGCCGCCCCGGTCTCGCACTGTTCGGGAGTGGCTCCCTTGCTCTTCCCGAACGGGGTGCTGCTCTTGACGTCGATGTAGCCCATCGCCAGCTCCTGGTCCTTCCAGCCGATCTCGCCGAACGGGGCGACCTTTGGGAAGTCCAGGTCGACGTCGTAGACCTTGCCGAACTCCCGGCCCGCCAGGAGCTTCAGGGGCTTGTCCTTGAAGACGGCGGTGTAGACGGGGGTGGCGGCCGGGGCGGAGGCCTGCGGCGCCGCCGCGGATCCGCTCGGCTGCGACGCCGGGGCGGCGTCCTTCGGCCGGTCCGCCGTCTTCTGCTCGCCGTCGCGCGCGGTCGAGCCGCCGCCGTCCTCGCGGGTGAGGTACCAGGTGCCGCCCGCGATCAGGGCCACCGCCAGCACCCCCGCGCCCACGACCAGCGGCAGGCGGCCGCGGCCCGCGGACGCGGGGGCAGCCGGGGCGGCGGCGGATGCGGCGTGGGCGGGCGCCGCGTAGGCGGGGCTCGTGGGGGCGCCGTAGACGGGGGACCGCGGAGGACCGCCCACCGGCCCCTGCGTCGGCGCGTACGCCGGGTGGGCCGGTCCGGAGGCCTGCGTGGGGGCGTACGCCGGCCGGGCCGGCTCGGGGGCCCGGGTCGGCGTGTACGCGGGCTGCGGGGGCGTCTGGGCCAGCTGCTCGCGCCGTGCGATCGCCGCGGCGACCGGAGCGGGCAGCCAGTCCGCGAAATCGCGCAGCTCGCGGCCCGCCGACTCGCGGCACCACTCGGCGATCTCGGCGGGCAGGGGCCGCTGCGCGGGATCGGCGGCCAGGCAGCGCTCCAGCAGGGGCCGCAGCGCGTCCGGGTACCCGCTCAGGTCCGGCGCCTGCTGCGGGGTGTTGGCTATGGAGGCGGCGATCGAGATGCCCGCGCCGTCGCCGTACGGGTGCCGGCCGGTGGCCACGACGGCGGCGATCAGACCCAGCGCGAAGATGTCGGTGGCCGGAGTGACCTGCTTGCCGAGCGCGTGCTCGGGCGACATGTACTGCGGGGTCCCGATGAACCCGCCGCTGCGGGTCAGTTGGGTGGTGTCGGTGGCCCGCGCGATCCCGAAGTCGATCACCCAGGGACCGTTCGAACCGAGCAGGATGTTGCTGGGTTTGAGGTCGCGGTGCACCACCGAGGCGGCGTGTACGGAGTGCAGCGCCTGCGCGGTGCAGCCGATCAGCTGGAACACGGCGGGCAGCGGCAGCGGTCCGTGGGTGGCGAGGGCCTCGTCGAGCGGCAGACCCGGTACGAACGCCGTGGCTAGCCAGGGCTGTTCGCCGCTGGTGTCGTGGTCGAGGACCGGCACGATGTGGTAGCCCTGCACCCGGCGGGCCGACTGCACCTCGTGCTCGAACCGGGCCCGGAAGTCCTGCTCCTGGGCGAACTCGCGCCGGATGACCTTCAGCGCGACGGGCTGGTTCCCCCGGGTGCGGGAGAAGTAGACGCAGCCCATGCCACCTTCGCCGATCTTGGCGAGCAGCCGGTAACCGGCTATCTCCTGCGGGTCGTTCGGCCCCAGCGGGCCCAGCACGGCGCGGTCGGCGTTCGACATTCGTGTCCCCTCGTTGATCACGAAGGAAGATCGTAACGGGCACCTGCCCACGGCCCGGCCCGTCTGGTGCCCGGTCCGGTGCTCCGTGCCTCCCGAGTGCGCTCTGGTGGCGCCGCCGGGGCCCCGCCAGCCCGACGCGCTCAGCCGGCAGATCCGCGCAGACCTGATCAGGCTCAGGGACGCGGGCGCTCCCGCCCCCGGTTCAGGGCGTCCAGGATCTCGGCACGCGTGGCGCTCAGGAGCATCCGCCAGGCGTCGTCCTCCTCGGTGCCGGGCGGCAGGTCCGCGAACAGGTCGGCGGCCTCCGTGATCTGAACGAGGGCCTCGGACCACAGCTCCAGGTCCTTCGACAGGCCGGCCCACACGACGAGACACATGAGGAGGACGGACCGCAGGGACGAGTCCGGGGCGTCCCGCAGTTCCGCGCGCAGATGACCGGCCGCCTCCTGCGCGAGCGGCCACGCGGCACGCGGATCGTTCACCTGGGACAGCCGTTGTGCCAGGGCGACGAGCTGGCCGGCGAAGTACGCGCGGTACATCCGGCCGTCGGCCTCGTACAGCCCGCGCAGGAGGCCGGCCGCTTCCCGGGCGTACGGGACGGCCTCCGCGGGGCGGTCGAGCGTCGCCAGGACGGTGTCGGCGAACCCGGCCGTCTCCGCCAGGTGCAGCGCGTGCGGAGCCGAGCCGTCCTGCGCCAGGGCGGAGCGGATCCCGTGGGCCTGGAGGGCCGCGGACAGAGCCTCCTCGAACCGCTCCTGGTGGTGCAGGCGGATGGCCAGCCCGTGCAGGTTGAAGGCGTGGAGGCGCTGGTACGCCGAGGGGTTGCGCCGCGCGAGTTCCTCCGCGATGGCGCACGCCCTCCGGGCCGCGTCGAGGGCGCCCGCGGCGTCACCGGTCGCGTCGAGCACCATGCCCAGGTTCTTCAGGGCGATGGACACGTCCTCGTCGAACCTGCCCGGGTGCACCCTGTGGAGCTTCGTGTACCGCTCGGCCGCGTCACGGACGTACGGCAGCGCTTCGCGGGACCGGCCGCTCTGGTAGAGGAGGAGGCCGTAGTTGTCCAGGGACGCGGCGAGTTCGGCCTCGGCCTCCGGGCGGCCCGAGCGGGCCGTGCGCCGGCGCAGCCGCAGACCCTCCGCGGTGTAGGGCTCGGCCTCCGGCCCCCGTCCCATCTCCATGAGCGCCATGCCCAGATTGCTGAGGGCCATGGCGTAGTCGTGGACGGGCAGGGTGACACCGGAGTGCCGCAGCTCACGGAAGAGCCGGATCCCCTCGGTCATGAGCTCCACGGCCGGCTGTTGCCGGCCCGTCCGGTACATGGCGATGCCGAGATCGGCCAGCGCACCGGCGAGGCGCAGCCTGTTCGACGGCGAGCCCTCGTCCGGCAGGCTCCTGCGGATGCTCACCGCGGAACGGAACGAGGCCACCGCCTCCCTCCAGACTCCGGCCTGGACCAGCCTGGTGCCCAGCGCCTCGTGGAGTTTCGCCCGCTCGGCCGGGCTGTCGCTGAGGCGCAGCCGGTGTTCCGTCAGCACGCGGCCCAGCGCCGCCGCACCGGGTGCGGAGTCGATGTCCTGGTGCCGGGGCAGACACTTCTCCACCGCCTCCAGCGCGGGAAGGTCGACGCTCGCGATCTCGGTCAGGGCGGCCACCACGGCGCCGCCGGCCTCGACGGCCAGCTGCGGCCGCGCCCGCAGGAGCGGCCACAGCTCGCGCTCGGCGACGTGCGGCCAGCGGCGGGCGGTGTCCGCCAGGACCGACAGCGCGGACCGGGTGTACGGCACGGTCTCCGGGGGTGGCGGCTGCGCCTTGCGGCGGAACCAGTTCAGGCCTCCGGCGGCCGGGGAAGGGCCCTCCTCGGGCCGCAGCAGCCGGCCGGCCGCTCCGGTCGCCCACGGGTCCGGTACGTAGCCGGCGCACGCGTGACCGGCCGTGGACAGGGCGAGGAAGTCCTCCGCGAGCCGGTCCGGGTACAGCGGTTCGAGTACGACGCCGGCCGCCGGATCGCGCGGCGGGTAGCACACGGCGTGATCGTCGACGACGACCGACGCGGAAGCGCCGGACAGGCCGATGCGGTCCAGGGCCGTGGCGGCCTCGGCGTGCGGCAGGGGCCCGGTCAGCGCGGCCGTGTGGACGGCCCGGCGCATGATCCGCGGCTCGGTGGAGACGCGGCCGTTGTCGTGGAGGCTCAGCCAGAAATCGTGTTCGCGGTCCAGCAGGTAGCGGGACAGGCCCACGGGATCGCGCGGTTCCGTGAGCCCCAGCCGGAAGCTGTCGAGCGCGACGAGTGCGGCCATGTGGAGGGTGAGGGCCACGTCGTACGCCTTGCCGTCGAGGTCGGCGGGCACCGCGGGCAGGGGTGGGTTGCGGAGCCCGAGCGCCTTCGAGAACGCCTGGTGGGCGACGCGGTAGGAGATCTGCCGGTCGGTGTGGCTCGCGGCCAGCGAGGGCAGTTCGAGGGTGGGGCCGGGGTCGAGGCCGGCTTTGGCCAGACGGTTCTGCAGGGCGGGCCACCACAGGTTCGCGGATCGGGCGACGAGCAGGACGCGGCACTGCCGGGGGCGGTGCAGCAGGGGGTTCGACAGCAGCATCAGCAGGTCGTCGGCGGGCCAGCGGTCGGCGTAGTCCACGATCAGCAACAGCGTGCGCCCCGGGTCTCCGGGGGCGACGACCTGTTCGGCGATGGGGTCGCTCCGGTGGTGGGCGGCCCACACCGTCCATCCCCGTTCCGCGGAATCGGCGGCGAGCCGCCCCGCCAGCCGGGTCTTGCCCTGGCCGCCGGCGGCGTGCACGAGCGCCACCGAGCGCGCGCTCTCCTCCTCCCGCCACCGGCTCAGCGCGTCGAGTTCGCCGCCCCGGCCGTGGAAGGGCACCACGTGGTTCTCGGCGGCCAGCAGCCTGCTGGGCTGGTGAAGAGCGGCCTCGATCGACACGGGCCGGGGCGTGAGGTCGAACGGCGCCACCTGGTACACGGGCCGGCCACCTCGCACGTGGATGTCTCCGTGGAGGACGGCGTACACGGAACTGCCCGGCTCGGCGTGGATGTACTGGGACGCCTCCAGGGGAGGCTCGTCGGTGGACGACACGTCTCAGGGGCCTCAATCCGTGCGCCGGGACGGGTGCGGGGTGTCCTGCGGCCCCGTCATGAAGCGTCGTTCCTGTCGATACCGTCGTTCCTGTCGGTACCGCCGGCACGGTCGTTCCCGCGGTTGTCGACGTTCATCGTCCCGTACATCACGCCGTAAGTGGGGCCCGGTCCCTGGCCGTTGACGTGCATGACGTTCCTCGCCGGCCGCCCGCCGCGCCGCGCGGTGAGGGCCTCCAGCTCGGCGGCGGCCTGCGGATGCTCCGCGAGCCAGTCCTCCAGCCGGGTCCGCAGGGCCTCCGCCCGCTCGTCGCGGGCCGCCTGCCGGTCGTCCTCGGCGACGGCCTCCAGGGCGGCCGCGTCCTGGTCGAGCCGCGCCAGCAGGCCCGGCTCGGCGCTCCCGCCGCGGCTCTCACCGTGCCGCCTGAGGAGTCCGGCGACCCCGGAGCGCATGGTCTGCCAGGCGTCGGTGGCCGCCGCCGCCAAGATGGCCGTACTGCTGATGCTGGCCAGTTCCAAGAGTGCCGGATCCACGGCGAAGCCCCCGCCCCGTTCGATTACCGCTTGCAGTCATATGGTTGCAGAAGGTTTCCGGTCGCGACAGCGATGCGGACCGCGGCTATTCGTCGTCGCCGATCAGGGCCTCCTGGACCTGGCGGGCGACGGTCACGACGTCGGCGTCGCCCGGAACCCGGATGGTCACCGTGTCGCCGTTCGCCTTGATCTCGACCGTGACCCCGGTGGTGGACCGCCCGAAGTTGGTGCGGACGAGCTCCGTGAGCCGCAGGAAGGTGTCGGGCCCCTGGAGGAGGCTGACGGTGGCGGACAGGGCCGAGATGCCCACGATGGTGAAATCGGCCGCACTGCCGCGGCCCCCCGGCCGGATGGCCAGTCCTTCTGCGACCAGCAGATCGGCGATGTCCGACGGCATCGAAACGGCAATCATGAAGAAGGTCCTCTCGGTTGGTCAGTACGCCTGGAACGAGGCCCAGATGATGGGGTGGGGATCGCGGATCTCCTCGCCGTCGAGGTCTTCCCCGCGCACCGAGAACACCTTCCACTCGGTGAGCATCCGCAGCTGCAACCGTCTCAGCAGGTCCGCGTGGTCGCCGGCCCGCTGCCCGTCGAGCATTCCCCGGACGAGGAGGTCCTCGAAGGCCTCGGTGAAGGAGGCGTCGCGGATGTCGAGCGAGGTGGCGATCACCTGATCGGCGCCGGAGTGGATGACGCCCGCCGCGAGCCCCATGCCCTCGCCGCCGAGGGCCGATGCGCTGGAGCTGGAACAGCACGAAAGGATCACCCGCGTGGGCATCGGCAGGAAGGGCGTGCCGTCGTCGAAGGCCCCGAAGAGCTCGCCCGACTGTACGTACGTCTCCTCGGCCAGGGGCAGGGCCGACCAGGCCGGGTCGCTGTCGTGCACCCCGTGCCCGCGGTAGAAGAAGACCCCGTGGGTGGAGGGTCCGATCTCGTGCAGGGCGGCCAGCAGGGCGTCCTTGGTCCCGGGGCCGCCGGGCCCGGAGGCGGTCAGGAGCGCGGCCGCCTCGTTCACCACGGAGTCCGCGGTCCGCTCGCGCAGCGACCCGTCCGGGTTGTCGCAGGCCAGCAGGAAGGGCACGGGCGCGCCGGGCGGCAGCCGGAGGTCTCGGGACGCGCGCTTGAGCTGCGTCGGCGTGGAGGTCCACATCCGCAGGACCGCCTTCTCGATCAGCCGCTCCTCCGTGCCGGGAACCATCGTGATCGCCCAGGGCACGCAGGTGAGTTCGCGGGCCGCAGAGATCGTGAGCCGGAGCGGTTCGTCCGCGCAGGACCGCCGCAGCGCGTCGATGAGCGGCGGCGGCAGGAGCTGCCCGATGGTGCGGGTGATGATCTGTTCCTCCGCCGACCTCCAGCTCCTCAGCTGCGTGAACGGCTCGTAGAAGTCCCCGGGGCCGCGCTTGTAGGGGAACAGGCTCCACGTCTTGCGTTCGGAGGACTGGGAATGCCCGGCCAGGCCCAGCAGGACCGGCTTGATCCGGTCGAACTCGCGGAGGTCCTGGACACCGAACCCGGCGGGCCGGCCGTCCCGTGCGAGGAACCAGAAGAGGAGACCGTCCTCGATGTGGGTCGCCCAGAAGACGCCGTCGGGCAGCGCGTCGTCCAGTGGCCGGGCCGCGAGGCGCTGCGCCTCCTTCGGCGGCAGCGCGGTGCGGTAGTGGGGCAGAAGGCGGGCCTCGCCCTGGTAGGAGACGGGCTCGGGGAAGTGCAGCAGCGTCGAGTTGAGGGCGTCCTGGTACGCGGTGAAGACGGCCGAGGACACGACCAGGTCCTTGCCGCCCTCCGTACCGGGTCCGACCTCCTCGGTGGGGGCGGGTGTCACGGCCCTCCCGGCGTCCTCGCCGTCCGGGTTCTGCGTCCCGGCGTCCGCCGGGCCCGTCCTGGCCTCGATCCCGGTCTCGGCGAGCTTCTCGTCGTCGTCGATCTCGACGGCGGCGCCGAGCAGGGACTGGAGCCTGCACGACTCGATCAGCTCGGCGACCGTCCGTTCGTCCCCCAGGGCGACCGCCGAGACCAGGGCGGCCCGGCGGGTGGGCCCGAAGTTCTTCCAGAGGGAGAGCCGTTGGGTGTGCGAACACGCCCGGTACCGCTGCGCGTCGAGCTTCGCCCAGGCGGACAGGGCCAGGGCGAGGCCCTCCTCGTACCGCTCCAGCGTGGTCCAGATGCTCGCGGCCGCCTGTTCCAGCTCCCCGACCAGCCAGTCGTCGGCCTTGTCCGCGGCGAGCCGGGCGAGGGCGCCGGTGAGGAGGCCGAGGGCGCGTTCCGGCTGCGCGTCGGCGGCGAGGCGCTCCGCGAGGCAGGAGACGAGGTAGGTGTAGGGGATGATCCCCAGCTCGCGCACCCGCTCGATGCCCTCGCCCGCGGTCGCGTCGAGCAGGGGCTCCGGGTCCAGGATCCGGGCCGCGATCCGGTGGAAGGCGGCGGACGGGCCGTGCGTCGCGCCCTGGAGGATCTCCAGACCGTTCCGGGCGGCGGCGTGGTCCCCCTCCTTCATCGTGAGGACGACCATCTGGGCGTACGTGCGCCGCTTGTGGCGGGGTGTGCCCCAGTGGAGGGCGGCGCCGATGAAGCACTCGGACGCGGTCGACCAGTCCGCGCAGCGCACGTACTCGCGCCCCAGCAGCTCGTAGAGCCGGGCGAGATGGCGGTCCCTGGGCGGCAGCTCGCCGCGCTCCCAGGGCTGGTCGGTCATCCTGATGAGCATCGCCCGTACCCAGGAGTGCCCGGCGTTCCCCGGGTCCTTCGAGTCCGCGATGCTCAGCCCGCCCAGGAATCCGTCGAGTTCGAGCAGCTCGCGGTGGCGACGGGCCGGCAGGCCCTCGGGACGCTGCAGACAGGCGTCGATGCGCGCCGCCGTCCACCGGGTGCCGCGGGTGGAGAGTCCTCCGCGCAGCGGGAGCTTCCGGTCCCGGGCCATGCGCCCCGCCAGGACGAGAGCGCGGTCGTACGCCGTGAACCTCATGTGCTCCCCCGCGTGCCCGCCCATTGAGAGCAGCCATGGTGCCGCGCCCGAACGGCCGATACTCATGAAAACGGAATAGTCATACGAATAACACCGCGGAGGGCCGGCACCGGGGGACGCGGGTCCTGCCTCCGGGCGGCGGAACGTCGTGATCCGGCAGTCCGTAGGCGACTATCGGCCCGCTCGGAGCGGATGGCAGGGGGGATGCCGCCGTACGCCGTCTGACGCGGGCGGCTCGCGCTAGTGTGCGTACGTGAGCTCTCATGTCGTCATCGGTTTTGGGCCTGCCGGCGCGGCCACCGCCCGGCTTCTGGCCGAACGGGGCCATTCCGTAAAGGTGGTCACCAGGTCGGGCAGAAAACCGGAACCCGGAATCCAGCACTTCGCGTTCGACGCGACCGACAGCGCGCGGCTGACCGAGACGGCGCGGGGCGCCGCCGCGATCCACAACTGCGCCGCGCCTCCCTACCACCACTGGGCGCGTGCCTGGCCGCCCCTGGCCTCGTCGGTCCTCGCCGCGGCCGAGGAGACCGGGGCCGTCCTGGTGATGCTGGGCAACCTCTACGGCTACGGCCCGGTGGACGGTCCCCTCACCGAAGAGCTGCCGCTCGCGGCCACCGGCACCAAGGGACGGGTGCGCGCCGCCGTCTGGGAGCAGGCGCGGAAGCTGCACGAGCAGGGCCGGGTCAGGGCGGTCGAGGTGCGGGCCTCGGACTTCTTCGGACCCGGTGTGACCGACGGAGGCCACCTGGCCGGACGGGTCCTGCCACCGCTGCTGCGGGGCAAGCCGGTCTCCACCCTCGGGGACCCGGACGCGCCGCACAGCTGGACGTACCTCCCCGACGTGGCCAGGACCCTGGTCGAGGTCGCGGAGGAGGAGCGGGCCTGGGGGCGGCCGTGGCACGTTCCGACCGAGCCGGCGCTGTCGGTCCGGGAGATGGTCGGCCGGCTGGCCGCCCAGGCGGGTACGGGACCGGTCGCGGTGCGCCGGATCCCGCCGGCCGCGCTGGGCCTGGCCTCGCTCTTCTCCCCGCTGATCCGCGAACTGAAGGAGATCCGCCACCAGTTCGACCGCCCGTTCACCGTCGACGCGCACGCGTACGAGGCGGCGTTCGGCGGCAGGGCCACGCCCCTCGACGAACAGGTCAAGGAGACCGTGGACTGGTGGCGCGAGCGCCTGGCGGTCACCGGGTGACCGCGGCGACAGGAACGGATCCCACCGTGGACCCAAGGCGCGCGGCGCGCGACGACATAGCCGTCGTGGGGATGGCGTGCAGGTTCCCCGGAGCGCGCGATGTGAACCAGTACTGGCGGCTTCTGACGGCACCTCAGGCGCAGTTCTCCGCCATCCCGGACTCGCGCTGGCGCACCGCCGCCTTCCTCGGCGACGACGCCCGTGACACCTCCTCGGCCTACACGGACACCATGGCGCTGCTCCCGGACGTGGGCCACTTCGACGCCGCGCACTACGGCATCCCGCCGCGGCGGGCCAGGGCGATGGACCCCCAGCACCGGCTGCTGATCGACCTCGCCCGCGAGGCGATCCAGGACGCGGGGTGGGAGGCCGACGGCTTCGACCGCGAGGAGACCTCGGTGATCACCGCGCTCACCGAGAGCGGCTACCGCGAGCTCAGCACCCTGCAGATCCGGATGCGCCAGCTGGCCGGCGGCGAGTTCGGTGCGCGGGCGGCCGACCTCCGGTGGCCGGAGACCGTCCGCGCGGTCGACGGCCTGCACGGCACGTCCGTGGCCGGGCTGCTGCTCAACATGGGCCCCAACGCGATCAGTTCGGTCTTCGACCTGCACGGCGAGAGCTACGCGCTGGACTCGGCCTGCTCCGGTGGCCTCATGGCCGTGGCCAACGCCGTGCACGCCCTGCGCGCGGGCCGGTCCCGCATCGCACTCGCCGGCGGCGCCCAGCTGATACTCGCCCCCGATCTGCTGGTGGGGCTGTGCCGGATCGGCGCCCTCTCGCGCAGCGGAAGGTGCCTGCCCTTCGGCGCGCGGGCCGACGGCTTCGTCCTGGGAGAGGGAGCCGGGGTCCTGGTGCTGCGGCCCCTGTCCGACGCGCTGGCGGCCGGCGACCGGGTCTACGCGGTGATCCGCGGGGTGGGAACGGCCAACGACGGGACCGTGCACGGCGGTATGTACCCCCGTGCGGCCGGCCAGCTCCGGGCCCTGCGCCGCGCGTACCGGGACGCGGACCTGCCCCCCGACGCGGTGGGCTACCTGGAGGCCCACGGCACCGGGACGACGGTCGGCGACCCCGTCGAGCTGGGCGTTCTGAGCGAACTGCGCGGTGAGGGGGCCGCACCCGCCTACCTCGGGGCGGTGAAGGCGGTGATCGGCCACTCGCTCAACTCCGCCGGCATGGCCGGGCTCATCAAGTCCGTCCTGGCCGTGCAGCGGGGAGTGATACCGCCCCAGCCGGAGTTCGACCCGGCCGACCGCTCCGCGCTGGACGCGGCCCGGCTGACCGTAGCCACGGCGCCGACCCCGTGGCCGGAGGACGGCCGGCCGCGCCGGGCGGGGGTGAGCGCCTTCGGCTTCGGCGGCACGGGCGTGCACATGGTGGTCGAGGAGTGCGCCCCGCCGGCCCGCCCGGCGCCGGCCGCGGGACCGCACCGGCTGGTCCTCAGTGCCCGCGACCGGGCCGGGCTGGCCCGCTACGCCCGGGAAGTGGCCCACACCCTCACCGAGGACCGGCCGCCGCTCGCCGCGGTGGCGGACACCCTGGCCCGCCGGACCCCCCTCACGGAACACCTCGCCCTCGTGGTGCGGGACACCGCCGACGCCGTGGCCCGGCTGACCGCGGCGGCCGAGGCCGTCGAGGCGGGCGGCACCGGAGACCCCGGCCCGGGCCGGGAGGCCGTACCGGAGCCCCGTACGGGGACGGAGCGCATGCCCCCGTGCACCCTCCCGCCGAGTCCGCTCGCCCCGCGCCGGCACTGGGTCGTGGACGAGTCGGCGCGCGACCTGCCGGACCCCGCCGCGCCGGTCGAGCGGCCCGGGGAGGCGGAGCCCGCGGGCTCGCCGTGGCCCGCGGGCGCGTCCGCCGCGGCCGTCGTGCTCGAAGAGGTGTCGCGGACCGGCGTCTTCCCGCTCTCCGACGTGAGCGAACGGATGACGCTGGTGACCGACCTCGGCTTCGACTCCCTGATGCTCCAGGAACTGGAGGTCAACATCGGCAAGCGCGTACCGGGCTTCCGCACCGAAGAGCTCTTCACGCCCGGACTCACCGTCGGCCGGCTGATCGCCCTGGTCGATCCGGACCGCGCCGAGCCGGCGCCCCCCGCACTGCCGTCGCCCCGCGAGACGCCGCCGCAGTGGGGCGCCGCGACGGCGAGCGTCGACGACTTCCCCGAGGTGGGCCGGTTCGAGCAGCGCCTGGCCGCGGTCGCCGACAGCGGGGCGCAGTACCCGTACTTCCGCGTCCACGAGGGCAACGTCCGCGACACCACGGTGATCGGAGGGCGTGCGTACCTGTCCTTCGGAAGCTACAACTACCTGGGGATCTCCGGACATCCCGCGGTCAACGAGGCAGCGCACCGGGCGGTCGACCGGTACGGGACCTCGGTCTCCGCGAGCCGCGTGCTGTCGGGCGAACGGGAGCTGACGGTCCGCCTGGAGCGGGCACTGGCCGAGTTCCTCGGCGTCGGGGACTGCCTGACGCTGGTGAGCGGCCACGCCACCAACGTCACCGCGATAGGGCACCTCGTCGGCGCGCAGGACCTGGTGGTGCACGACGCGCTCGCCCACGACAGCATCCTCCAGGGCTGCGCCCTGTCCGGGGCGGCGCGACGCCCGTTCGCCCACAACGACATCGGGCAGCTGGAACACATGCTGCGGCTCAACCGGTCCCGCTTCCGGCGGGTGCTGATCGCCGTCGAGGGCGCCTACAGCATGGACGGCGACCTCGTCGACCTGCCCGCCGTGATCGAGCTGAAGAAGCGTTACGGCGCCCTGCTGCTGGTGGACGAGGCGCACAGCATCGGCACGGTCGGCGAACACGGCCGGGGCGTCGGGGAGTTCTTCGGCGTGGACCGGTCCGACGTGGACCTGTGGATGGGCACCCTCTCCAAGGCCTTCGCCAGCTGCGGCGGGTACCTCGGCGGCTCGGCCCGGATGGTGCGCTGGCTGCGCCACACGCTCCCGGGCTTCGTCTACAGCGTGGGCTTGACGCCCGCCAACGCGGCCGCGGCGCTGGCCGCGACCGAGCTGATCGCGGCGGAGCCGCACCGGGTCCGCGCCCTGCACGCCAACGCCCGGCTCTTCCTCGGCCTGGCCGCCTCGGCCGGTCTGGCCACCGGTTCCAGCGCCGACACCCCGATCGTGCCGTGCGTCCTCGGTGACTCGGCACGGACCCTGCGCGTCGCGGGCGGGCTGTTCGACCGCGGGATCATCGCGGACCCGATCGTGCACCCCGCCGTGGAGGACGGGCTGTCGAGGCTGCGGTTCTTCCTGACCAGCGAACACCGCGAGGACGACATCAGACGGGCCGTCTCGGTCCTCGCCGAGGAGGTGAACTCCACAGGGCACTGAGCGACTCCTCAGAACAGGGTGCGCTCGATCCGGCTGAGCACGGCGCTCCTGCCGGGGTCGCCGGCCTCGTCCGCGTCCGCCGCCGGGGGAGCGCCGTGCCGGTGTTCGGCGCCGCCCATCCGCTGGGAGAGCAGATAGGCGATGATCTCCGCCTCCTGCTCCTGGACGTCGTCGTACGTCGCGCGCAGGAGCATGTCCCGTACGAGTTGGGGGTCGAGGTTGGGGAAGAGGAGGCGGGCGGCCGCCTCGTCCAGCCCGCCCGCTCCTCGATGACAGCAGATGATGTGGCCCAGCTCGTGCAAGATGATGTGCTCCTGATGCGCGCTGGTCGTGTTGGCGTCGTAGAAGATGAGGTCCTCGTCGCGTGCGGCGACCCACATGCCGCACGGATGCGTGGAGGGCATCTGCATCGGGACGAGCGTGATCGGACGGTCGCGCACCTCGCCGAGGTGGCGGCACAGTCCGGCCACGTCGGTCACCTCGGGGAGGTCGAGTTCGGCGATCCGCCGGGCGCCGGCCTTGCGGAGCCTCTTGAGCCCGCTGCGCCGGTCCTGGTCGGCCGACCGTTCCTTCCGCGAGGCCCTCATTCGGGCTGGGAGGAGTCGGTGACGGGCGGCAGGCCCTGCATCTGCCGGTACTGGTCCATGATGGCCGTGATGGCCTGGAGGTTCTCCTTCTTCATCCCGGCCGCGCGCATCGCCACCGCGCGGACCCCGTACTGGCGCAGTGCCTCGATGGCGGCGACCTGGCTGAGCACCGACTCCGCGACCTGGTCGTCGAAGAAGTAGGCGACCGAAACGCCGAAGAAGCGGGCCAGGGCCGCCAGGAGGTCGGGTGAGGGGTTGGAACGCTTGCCCGTCCGCAGCTGCGACAAGTACACGCCCCCGACCTTGAGTTCGGGATGGGCGCGCTTCAGCTCCTCCGCCACCTCGGCATTGGTCCAGTGCTTGCCCTTGGGGCGAACCGTCTTGAACAGGTCGTCGAGGCGCACTGCGAGCAGGGGCCGGTCATCGGACCCGCTTTCCGTCCCGGTCATGGTGAATCTTCCTCCCGTCACCTCCTCGGCATAGCCCTTGGCTATCTGTCAGTCTCACAGATTAGCAGTCAGTTGACAATTGGCCGGGAATCCGCCACCGTTGGGGTCTCGCCGATAGCTGTCAGCTAAGTCGACTCACGGGGGCTTCACGGAGTCGGCTGCCGGCGACATCGGACTGGCCCGGCCCTCGGGGGATGGGCCGGGCCAGTCCGGGCGGGAGTCCGCCCGTCCAGCCCGATGTGAATCGGGCGGAACGGGCATGCCCGCCCGGTTTGACGGGGGATGCAAACCGGGCGGGAGCTCTCAACTCGCGGTGCCGAGTTTACTGTAGGCGGCTGCGACTTGGGTGAGCCATGCCACTTCCGCACTGAAGTTGTCCGTGTCGCGGTCGTCGAAGTCGCCCGCGTCCTTGTTGTCGTACGGGACGGTACCGGTCCGCTTGGCGAGCAGAGCCTGCTTGATCTGCGCCGCCTCCGTGAACGCCTGCCGCAGCTCCTCACTCGCCTCCCCGCCCGGCCCGCCGGGCCGGTCCGCGCCGCCGGCCGTGCGGTCGATGTACGGGCGCAAGTCCCGCCAACCGTCGCGTATTTCGACCACGCGCCGGTGGAGGCGGTAGTCGAGGTCCGCGACCGACGCACCCGGCGGCTCCAGGGCGATGTCCGGGGAGGCCTCGTACAGGTCCCGCCACAGCGGGTACAGCGCGCGGTAGGTCCGGTAGGTCCGGGACCACTCCAGGAGCCGGGTGGCCGAGGGCCCCCAGGAGGAGTTGGTCAGGCTCAGCGAGAGCAGGACGATGCCCGCGGCGCTGAAGACCGAAGCGGCGACCTTCCAGGCGCCGATGTCGACACCCCCCGCGGCGGTGAGGATGTTGACCGTCCTGGCCAGGCAGTAGAGGAAGAGGACCACCGCGGCCACCGAGAGCAGCCGAAGGGCCTGGCGCAGTGTGGTGTTGTCCGTCATCCGGGCGTAGGGGCCGCACTGCCGGTAGATGGTGACGCACGGAACCGCCTGGGAGACGATGAACACCAGGAGGTACGTGAGCATCAGCGGCTCGCTGGTGCCGTCGAAGTCCGAGGTGGGCCGGGCCGGGCCGTCGGCGACGAAGAACAGGGCCGTCAGCAGCACGTCGAGGACGATGCCGGAGACCAGCCAGTAGCGCGTCCTGCGCACCGTCGCCTCGTCCGCGGCCGCCCACCGGAGCAGGATGATCTGCGCGCTGACGCAGAAGGCGACCGCGGCCAGGTGCATGACGAGAATGGCGAGGTTCCCGACGCCCAGGAGGCTCTTGCCGCCCATGGCGAAGGCACCCATGGTGAAGGTGAGGCACTGGAGCAGCAGAGTGGCGATCAGCGCGCGGTAGGCGCTGTCCCGCCAACTGCGGCGTGCCTGGCACAGACGGTAGACGAGCGCCGCGTACGAGGACAGCGCCGCTATGACGAAGCAGAGGGTTCTGGTGGTGTTCACGTCCCGCTTTTCTGCACGTGCCGCGCTTGCGGCGGACAGGGGTTCAGTCGGTGGTCTCGCCCGAGGGGACCACGAGCCCGATGCTCTCGGCCGCCACGGCGATGGAGTAGTCGAAGAACGCGGCCTCGTCCCGGACGCTGTCGTGGGTGCGGCTGAAGACCTGGAACACCAGGAGCCCGACGAGATTGCTCCACAGGACGATGCCGCGCTCGATGATGTCCGAGAACGGAGCCTCGGGCACACCGCCGAACGCCTCCACGGCGGCCGGCAGCAGCAGCGGCGGACCGGGCACCGCCCGCCGCGGCGGGGAGAGTTCACCGCCCACCAGCGCCGACCGCACGATGCCCGCGAGCACCCCGGGCGTGCGCGAGGCCGGCGGGACCGTGTCCTGCGGGGCGTGGTAGCCCGGCACGGGGGAGCCGTAGATCAGGGTGAACTCGGCGGGGTTGGCGAAGGACCACCGGCGCAGCGCGCGCGTCACCGCGAGGAGCCGGGCACCCGCCGTGGCGCCGGCTTTGACGGCGGCCTCGTCGGCCTCCTCCATCGCGGCGCCCGACGCGTCGTAGGCGTCGATGACCAGCGCGGTCAACAGGTCGTCCCGGTGCGGGAACACGGCCTCGACATCGGCGACGGCGAGACCGCCGGCACGGGCCACCGCCTGCGGGGACAGCCCTGCGGCCCCCAGCTCCGCCAACTGACGGCGTGCGGTGTCCTTGATCACCGTCGCGGCCTTCGTCGTCGCCCCGTCGTCGCCGTTCGAACTTGCTGCGGAATTCATGCCGGAACCGTACCCGCCGCCGGCAACAGCCGTCAGGGCTGCCTCCGGAGCATCACGGCCCAGCGCCGAGATCCGGCCACGGCACGGCATCCGAGGCCCTCGGAGGGCGTGACATGCAAGTCGAATCCGGCCGTGCCACTCTGTTCACACGGCCTCGGGGACCAGGCAGCCGCGACGAACGGAGCGCGCTGTGAGCAGTCCGATCCACTCCGTCCACTCCGCACGGCTGCGGCGGGGCCTGGCCGCCGCCTGCGCCGCACTGCTCTTCGCGGCACTGGCCCCGGGTACGGCGGCCGCGGCGGATCCCTCTCCCGCGCCCTCGCCCTCTCCCTCTCCGTCGCCGTCGGGTGACGCGGAGCAGGGCCCGCTCGATCCGCGCATCACCGAGATCATGCGGAAGCCGCAGTACAGCCATGCCCAATGGGGCCTGCTCCAGACCGCACCGGACGACGGGCGCGTGGTGCACAGCATGTTTCCCGGCCAGTTCTTCATCCCCGGCTCCACCGCCAAGCTGATCAGCGTCTCGGGCCCGTGGCAGACCCTCGGCGCGGGCCACCGCTTCGTGACCCCCCTCTACGCGGTCGGCGAGCGCAGCGGCGCCACGCTCACCGGCGACCTCGACCTCGTCGCCCAGGGCGACCTCACCATGGGCGGCAGGACGCGGCCCGACGGCACGGTCGCCTACACCGACCTCGACCACACCTACGCCAACGACTTCCCCGGCGCGACCCTCACCCCGGAGAACCCCCTCGCCGGGATCGACCAGCTCGCCCGGCAGGTCCGCGCGTCCGGCATCACCCGCGTCGACGGCGACGTGATCGTCGACAGCCGGCTCTTCCTCCCCGACCCCGTCCTCGACCCCACCCCGACGCCGCTGATCATCAACGACAACCTCATCGACCTGATGACCACCCCCGGGGACCGGGCCGGCGCGGACGCCCGGCTGGACTGGCGGCCGAAGGTCGCCCCGTACCGGGTCACCTCCACCGTGAAGACCGTCGCGGCCGGCGAGCCGACCGCCGTCACGGTGACGGCCACCGACGGCGGCACCCGGATCCGGCTGTCCGGAACGATCGCGGCGGACGCCGAGCCCCTGCTGCGCACCTCACCGATCACCGATCCGGCCGCCTTCGGCCGCACCGCGCTGATCGAGGCGCTCCGCCGGGCCGGGGTACGGGTCACCGCGGACCCGGCCGGCCCCAACCCGGTCGCCCGGCTGCCGCGCGACTACGCGGGGCGGCCGCGGGTGGCCGCGTACACCTCCCCGCCCTACGCCCAGTACGCCAAGCTGATCCTCAAGGTCAGCCACAACCTCGGCGCCAACCTCGGGATCTGCCTGATGGCGGTCACGACCGGCAGCCGCCAGTGCGAGGACGGCTTCCCCGTGCTCGCCGACTTCCTGGACCGGGCGGGCGTCGACCGCGAGCAGGCCCAGCTCATGGACGGCCGGGGCGGCAACCCGGCGGACCGCGTGACCCCGCAGGCGCTGGTGCAGATGCTGGCGTACTGGCAGCGCACCCCTGACGCGCGGCTCTTCCGGGAGGCCCTGCCGATCCTGGGCGTCGACGGACTGCTGGCCGACAACTGCCGCACTTGTCCGGCGCGCGGGAAGGTGTTCGCCAAGACCGGTGCGGCTGTCGGAGGCGACGCGCTCAACGACCGGCTGGCCGTCGGCGCCATCACGATCGCCGGCTACCTCGACAAGGGCGGCGGCCGCTACGACACCTTCTACGCGGGAGTCAACGGCGCCTCCACGCCGACCACCGACCCCGCGGGAGTGCTGACCATCGCCAACGACCTCGCCCTGATCGCCGCCTACCTCCAGGAGTCTCCCGCGCCCTCGCCCTCCCCCTGATGGCACGACAGTCCGCCGTGGTGCTCGGCACACAGGTGGGCCGTCGCCTCCCGGGCGAAGCCCCGCGACCGCACGGGCAGGAGGATCGGTTCGCCACCGGCCACGCAGGCATCGAAGGCGTCGAGTCCCGCGGTGAAGGTCCCCGGCCGGGCCGCGCGGCGGCGGAACGGCACCGCGTGGCGCGCGCCGAGCGACGGACACCGGTCGAGGATGCTTGCGCTGCCACGCGTCGCAGGCGTTGATCCCGACAGACCGCGGAGCGCGGACCGGTGCCGCTACCCCAGCCACACGTAGCGGCTCCACAGGCTCCAGACGTCCCGCGCGCACGGGGGCCAGGGCTCGCGGAGGCGCTCCAGTGCCCGGCGGCCATCCGCCGGCGCTCGGCCGCGCACACGGTGTCCAGCCCGGCGGGCCGTGCGACCCGGCACAGCCAGGGGCGTCCACCCGCCCGCCGCAGTCTGCCCCGGTCGCGCCGGCGTGAGGCGGCGAAGGCCGGGTGCCGTGCGAGGCCGCGCATGTACGCGTACGTCGGGCCGTGCCCGGTGTGCGTGCACCGGGGCCGGGGCGGCCACGGGGGAGCAGACACCGGCACTGTCGCTCCCCGGTACGCGGTCGGCATCGTCCGTCGCAGGACAGGCTGCCCGTCGCCCCGCCGGCGCCATGTACCGCGTCCCCCGCAGGGTGACGGGCGCCCCGCTCACCGGAAGGCCCCTCACACGGTGATCACGGTCTTGCCCACGAGCTCCCGGGACTCGATCGCCGCGTGCGCCGCCGCCGCGCGCTCCAGGGGGAAGGTGGCGCCGATCACGGGGCGCAGGGTGCCCTCGGCCGCCGCCCGCAAGGCCCGTACCGCGAGTGCGGCGTGCTCCGGGGCCGTCAGCTGGACGTCCGCGATGCCGAGCAGGCGGACGTCACGGGCCGCCGCGTCCGCCGGGGTCACCGGGGCGAAACCGCCCGTCGGGGCGCCGTGGGCGGAGAACCGGCCGCCCGCCCGGACCAGGGGGAACGCGGCCAGGCCGACCTCGCCGCCCACCCCGTCCAGGACGACGTCCGCCCCCGCGCCGCCGAGCGCCTCGCGGGCCCGTTCCACCCAGCCGGGTCCGGTCGCGTCGACCACGGCGTCCGCTCCCAACTCCCGTACGAGGGCGGTCTTGCGGTCGCCGCGGGCCACGCCGACGACCCGGGCGCCCGCAGCCTTCGCCAGCTGGACCAGTACGGTGCCCATGCCGCCCGAGGCGCCCAGGATCAGCACCTGCTCGCCGGGTCGCAGCGCGGTGGTGTCCAGCAGCCGTGCGGCCGTCACGGCGTCGTGCACCAGGGCCGCCGCATCGGTGAAGGAGACCTCGTCCGGTACGGCGGCCAGCCCCTCGGCCGGGGCCAGGGCCAGCTCCGCGTAGCCGCCGCCGGCGATGCCGAGGGAGGCGACGACCCGGCGGCCCTGCCAGGCCGGGTCCACTCCCTCGCCGGTGGCGCGGACGGTACCGGCTATGCCGCCGCCCGGCAGGTAGGGCGCCGTGACCTGGAAGTGCTCGCGGCCCCACCCGCCGCGCACCTGGGTCTCCACGAAGATCGTGTCCACGGCGGCGACGGCGACCAGCACCTGTCCCGGGCCGGCCGCCGGCTCGGGCACCTCCGTGGGAACCAGTACCTCCGGACCGCCGAACCCGATCGCCTGTGTCGCACGCATGGCACTCACCCCTCCAGCAGGGCCTCCGGTCCCTCCGGTGCCCGTGCCGCGAGCCTCGGACATCAAGTGCGGTTGAGGTCAAGCGAGGGCCGTCCGTCCCTCGGGGCGCCGGCCGCGCGGAGTTTTACCCCGCGTTTAGGCGGGTGTCAAGTCCCGAGATTCCGGAACATGACCCGGGGGTGCCGCCCGGGGCTTACTTGAGGAGCGGAAAGGAAACGAAGCGAAAGGTACAGAAGGAACTCCTCGCAAAGGGACTCCTCCTCTCGCCAGTATCACCGCACCGTCCCGGAAATCCGGGCAGGTCAATATCCCTCTTAAATCGGTAGGAGAAAACCATGAACCGCAAGATGCACACCAACAGCACCGTCCGCCCCACCCGCAAGGGCTTCCGCTTCGCGACGCTGGCTGCATCGGCCGCTGTGGTGCTCGGAGGGATCCTCGTGCCGGCCTCTGCTGCGACGGCGGCTCCGATGCCCGACCACGTGCACTCGATCCTCCTCCCGACCGACGGAGGCGCCGGAGGCAAGGGTGGCAAGGGCGGGAGCGGCGGCCTCGTCGGAGGCGGTGGCGGTTCCGGCGGTGCCGGTGGCGGCAGCGTCAACGGGACCGGTGGTAAGGGCGGCCTCGGCGGCAACGGCGGGGACGGGCTGCTCGTCGGCGGTGGCGGCGGTGGCGGCGGCGGTGGCGGCGAGGGTCGCATCGGTGGCGCCGGCGGCGACGGCGGCAAGGGCGGCTTCGGAATCCTCGAAGGCGGCGGCGGTGGCGCCGGCGGTGGCGGCGGTGACGGCCGGCTCGTCGGCGGCAAGGGCGGCAACGGCGGCAAGGGCGGCTTCAGCTTCCTTCAGGGCGGTGCCGGCGGTGACGCCGGAGACGGTGGCTTCGGCGGCCTGATCGGTGGCCTCGGCGGCGACGCCGGAGCCGGTGGTGGCTCCATCTTCTAGAAGGCGCACTGATCCGACGGGGTGGAGGTCTCCGGGCCTCCACCCCACCCCACCCCCCCCAACCCCCAACCCCCCATCCACACCTTCTTGTCCTTTGGAAACGGAGAACCCCATGTTCACGTGCACCTGGCAGCGTCCGCTCATCCTGGCGGCGGCCTCTCTGGCCCTCGTCACCGGCACGGCCTGCGCCGCGCAAGCGTCGGAGTTCAAGGCCCCGGCGGGCACCAGCTCCTCGGTCGTGGCCGAGCAGCCCTCGCACTGTGCGCTGGGTGGCCGTGGCGGCGAAGGTGGCAAGGGCGGAGCGGGTGGCAGGGGTGGCGAGCCCGGCAAGCCGGGTGAGCCCGGCAAGCCCGGCGGAGTGGGCTGCTTCCGGTTCGACGACCTGCCCGACAAGTCGAAGTCCGACCTCTCGATGGTCGACAAGGTCCACATCGTGATGATCCTGCTGGTCGACGACTCCGACGAGATGAAGGAGAAGATCGCCAAGAAATACGACCTCTCCGAGGACCAGCTCGACAATCTGAAGGACGACTACCTGCAGGGCAACTGGTTCGCCCTCATGGGAGACGGCTTCTCCTCCTCGACCTGAGGCACGAATCCCCCTCGGGGCGCTCCGACCCGATGCGGCCGGAGCGCCCCGAGTGTTTTGCGCCGGCGGAATTTCCACGGCGAGGAATTCGACCAACCGAACCGCTCGGCGGACATCAGTTTCCAGACAAGGGAGAATCTCATGCGCGTGCGATCTTGGAAGTTCCGTCTCGGCCTTCTCATCTCGACGACCCTGCTCGGCGCCGGTGCGATGACGACGGCCGCCACGGCGGCTCCGGCGCTGCCGAGCCAGCCGGTCGAGACGGCCGTCACCCAACAGCACGGCCCCGCACCCGGCGGCGGCGACACCCAGACGGGCGGCAACCGCTTCGGCCGCGGCGGGGCGATCGGCAAGTACGGTGACCAGCTCACCGGCAAGGTCAAGGTCGACAAGGACAGCGTCCGCGTCGGTGACAAGGTCTGCGCGGGCAAGTGCAACGGCTCGGTCAACGGCACCGAGGGCGGCAAGGGCGGCATCTGCGCCGGTCTCTGCAACGGCAGCGCCAACGGCGGCACCGGAGTGACGGGCCGGCCCGGCGGCGGCACCGGCGGGACGGGCGGCAACGGCGGAGTCTGCGCCGGCGTCTGCCACGGCAGCGTCAACGGTGGCGACGGCGGTACCGGCGGGGCGGCGTCGCCCGGCGGCGACGGCGGCGAGGGCGGCCTCGGCGGCGACGGCGGCCTCTGCGTCGGCATCGGCTGCGAGACCAGCGGGTTCGGCGGCCGCGGCGGCAACGGCGGCATGGGCTGACCCCCACCACGGGCGCCACGCCACCGGCGCCACGCCACGGGTCCCCGGCACCACGTGCCGGGGACCCGTTCCGCTTCGCAGGCACTCGTGAAGGGGAACTCGTGAAGGGGCACTCGTATGGACCACTGGATAGACTTCAGGTGTGGAAGAGCGGCCTGGCGCGTCATTTTCGCGCCCGAGCCGACACCGTCGCGTCGAGCGCGACCCGTTCAGCCATGTCGTCCCTCGGGCGACGCTCCATCGAGGACGGGGTCGGCATGATCGGCACCTTCGCCCACGGACATCGCGCCGGCGCCCCGCCGTTGTCCGGCAGGCCGGCTGAGGCGGGCACCTGATGGCCTCGGCATCCGACCTGAGCGTGTACACGGGCCGGCCCTCCGGCCTGATCGGCAAGCAGATCGCCGGCTACCGGGTGGAGCGCCTGATCGGCCGCGGTGGCATGGCCGTCGTCTACTCCGCCAAGGACCTGCGCCTGGACCGCACGGTCGCACTCAAGCTGATCGCCCCGGAGCGCGCCCGCGACGACACCTTCCGCCGCCGTTTCACGCACGAGTCGCGGGTCGCCGCGAAGATCGACCACCCGCACATCGTGCCGATCTTCGAAGCCGGTGAGACCGACGGCGTCCTCTACATCGCCATGCGGTACGTCTCCGGCCTGGACCTGCGGGCCCTGCTGGACCGGGAGGGCCCGCTCCCCGTCGCGACGGCCCTGCGCATCGCCTCCCAGGTGGCGTCCGCCCTCGACGCGGCCCATGAGCACGACCTGGTGCACCGGGACGTCAAGCCCGGCAACATCCTGGTCGCCGCGGGCACCGACAGCGACCACCCGGAACACATCTACCTCACGGACTTCGGACTGACGAAGAAGTCCCTGTCGCTCAGCGGGTTCACCACGGCGGGGGAGTTCGTCGGCACCCTCGACTACATGGCGCCGGAACAGATCACCGGCCGCCCGGTCGACGGCAGGTGCGACCTCTACAGCCTCGCCTGCGTCGTCTACGAAACCCTCGCCGGCGGACCCCCCTTCGTACGCGACGAGGACGTGGCGCTGCTGTGGGCGCACCAGTACGACCAGCCGCCTCCCCTGACGGAGAGGCGGCCCGGGATCCTGCCCGCCGTCGACGAAGTCCTGGCCAAGGCCCTGGCGAAGGTTCCGGAGGACCGCTACGACTCCTGCCTGGAGTTCGTGGGGGCCCTGCGCGCCGCCGCCGGAGGCGGCGCCAGGCGGGAGGACGGCCCGTCGCACCGGGTGGAACCCCTGGAGCCGCCGCCGGACCCTCCGCTCTGGGCCCTGCCGGTCTTCCACTCCCCGTCCGGCTGACCCCCGTCCGGCTGACCGTAGTCCTCAGAACCCGGCGAGCGACTGCTCGGCCCAGATGGTCTTGCCGAGGGCGGAGTGCCGGGTGCCCCAGCGCTGGGCGAGCTGGGCTACCAGCAGCAGGCCCCGCCCTCCCTCGTCGAACGTCCGGGCACGGCGCATGTGCGGGGCGGTGCTGCTCGCGTCGGAGACCTCGCAGAGCAGGGTGCTGTCGTCGTGGATCAGCCGCAGCTCGATGGGGGGCGCCCCGTAGCGGATGGCATTGGTCACCAGTTCGCTGACCACGAGCTCGGTGACGAAGGCGGCCTCGTCCAGTCCCCAGGCCGTCAGCTGCTCGGTGGTGTACCGGCGGGCCCGGGCGACGACGGACGGATCGGACGGCAGCTCCCAGACGACGACCTTGTCGGCGTGCAGGGCCCGGGTCCGGGCGACGAGCAGGGCGACGTCGTCGTCGGGACGGTGGGTCAACAGAGCCGCCAGAACGCGGTCACAGACCGTGTCCAGGCTGGCGGCGGGACGTACGAGGGCCGCGAACATGCTGTCCAGCGACTCGTCGATGTCCCGCTCGCGGGGTTGCAGCAGGCCGTCGGTGTACAGGGCGAGCAGGCTGCCCTCGGGGATCTCGGCCTCGATGGTCTCGAAGGGCAGGCCCCCCAGGCCCAGCGGCGGTCCGGCCGGGACGTCGAGGAGGTACGCGGAACCCTCCGGCGAGACCACGGCCGGCGGGGGGTGGCCGGCCCGGGCGACCGTGCAGCGGCGGGTGACCGGGTCGTAGACCACGTACAGACAGGTGGTGCCGATGCCGCCGGCGGCCTCCGCGGCGGCCCCCTGCTCGCCCTCGTCGGCGGACAGGTGGATGATCAGGTCGTCGAGGTGGGTGAGCAGCTCGTCGGGCGGCAGGTCGACGTCGGCCAGCGTGCGCACCGCGGTGCGCAGCCGGCCCATGGTGGCGGAGGCGCGGATGCCGTGACCGACGACGTCGCCCACGACGAGGGCCACCCGTGCGCCGGACAGCGGGATCACGTCGAACCAGTCACCGCCCACCCCGGCATCGGTGCCGGCGGGCAGGTAGCGGGAGGCGATCTCCAGGGCCGGGTGGTCGGGCAGCGAGTGCGGGAGCAGGCTGCGCTGCAGCGTCATGGTGCTGGTGTGCTCGCGGGTGTGCCGGCGCGCGTTGTGGATGCTGACGGCCGCCTTGGACGTGAGCTCCTCGGCCAGCCACAGGTCCTCCGGGTGGAAGGGATCCTGCCGCTGGTGCCGGCTGAAGACGGCCAGACCGAGCGTGGTCCCTCCGGCGCGCAGCGGCACCATCATCATCGAGTGGGTCCCGGAGTGACTGATCCAGGCGGCTCCCGGATCCTGGGCCACCCAGCGGGCGACCGCCGGGTCCGAGGTCGGGTACACGGCGCCGCGCCCCGCGGCCAGACACTCGACGGGAGGGGACAGCGCCGGATAGACGGCCGTCCCGCCGATGGGGACCTGGGACTCCAGGCTGCCCTCCGGGAGCGAGCGCACGGCGACGTGGGACACGGTGACCGGTCCCGCCGCCGGCCTGGACGCGTGCTCGTCCGGGCGCGGGGGAGGCTCCAGCAGGTCGACGACGGCGAAGTCGGCGATCCGGGGGACGGCCGCGCCGGCGAGCTCCTCCGCGGTGCGGGCGCTGTCCATGGTGGTGCCGATGCCGGCGGTGTCGACGTCCGACAGGAGCAGCTGCGGCCGCTCACCGGCGGTTCCGCTCTTCTCGTGCGCGGCCAGACACACGGCGCGCACCCGTCCGTCAGCGTCCCGCAAGGGGGCCAGTGAGGCCGCGAGGCCCTGCTCCGTCGGCGCGCCCGTGGGACGGACGAAGGCGTCGACGTGCTGCGGCTCCCCCGTCTCCACCACCAGGCGCATCCTGCGCTCGGTCTCGTCGCTGACCGGATCCGGGGCGATCTCGGGCAGCCGCAGCCCGCGCATCTCGTTCTCCGTCAGGGTCAGCGCGCGCTCCATGCCGGCGTTCGCCCGCACCAGCCGCAGGTCCGCGTCGAAGACCGCGAGGAAACAGGGGGACTGGGTGAACGTCCACTCCTTCAGCGCTTCGTCCCAGGGCGTACGGGGCTCACCCGGAACGGCGGACACCACGAACCACTTGGTGTTCCCGCCGGTGGACGTCCAGCGGTGCGCGAGCAGTCTCAGCTCCATCCGCCGGCCGTCCCGGTGCCGCAGCGCCACGGTGCCGCTCCACCGGTCCAGCCCGGACGGGATCCGCCCGGCGCTCTCGTCGACGTCCTCGGCGTTCCCGGCGCCGTCGGCGAGCAGACGGGCGGCGGGGAGTCCCACGATCTCGGCGGGCGCGTAGCCGAGCAGCCGATGGGCGTCCTCGCTCCACTCGGTCACGATGCCCTGCTCGCTGAGGGTGGCCGTGGCCGTGTAGGTCGAGCCGTCGGAGGCGTTCGTCTCCGCCGGGCCCTCACCAGGAGAGGTGGGAAGTTGCTCCATCGCCGCTCATCTCGCCCTCGCTAGTTCCCTCGCCGTGCTTCCACGGCAACCCGCACGGCCAGGGGCTCCACTGACAAGCATCATCCGGCGGGCCGAGGAGCACCAACGCAGTGCTGCCAAGGGGGTGCGCTCAGCCCGCCCGGCCCGGGGAGCGCGCGGGGACGCGCGAGGACGAGGGCGAGGACCACGTCTCGCGCACGCCACACCGTCGCGCGGCGCCGTCCGCTGAGCACGGGTGGCCGGAGGCCGAGGATTTCCACGAGGCGCGGGGCGGCGCCGAAGATGCTGCTCCGGTCGGCCTTGACCGCGGCCTCCTTGAGCGCCCAGGCGCCGGCCAGGTCATCGGGCCGGTCCGCCTCGATGCGGGAGAGCTCCCCGGGGGAGAAGGCGTGGTCCGCGACACGGCGTACCGCAGGGGCCGAGGCCGTCTCGCACAGGTCCACTCCGACCGCTTCGGGTGCGAGGGCCGCGGCGACGTGGCGGGCGGTGTGGCTGATCGAGACGTGCACAGCCGGCATCGGGCTGCCGCTGATGACGACGTACGGGCTGCCGTCGTCCCGGGGGAGGACCTCCACCTCGTCGGCCGGTGCCGCGAGGGCGTCGCCGACCAGGCGCTTGGCGAGCAGCCGGCCGGCCGCCCACTCGGCCTGCCGGCGGGCCGGCAGCGCGTGGACCACCCGCCGCTCGGCCGGGGAGAGGGACGGGGGCGCGTCGAGGTCGGCGAACCGGGCCACGAGGAGGCGGGCTCCGCCCCAACGGTGGATGCGGCCCGGCGTGATCGCCCGGAAGGCGGTGCCCGCAGCGGTGGTGTTCATGGCGGTGGTGTTCATGGCCGCGGGGTCAGGCCGCTCGGGCGGTCGTCAGGTGCCGCAGCTCGTGCTCCAGCGCCGTCACCGCGTGCCGGATCTGGTCGGGCGTGTGCTCGCAGGTGAGGAAGAAGCGCAGCCGGGCCAGTTCCTCCGGTACGGCCGGATAGAGGATCGGGTTGACGCTGATGCCCTGCTGGAACAGGGCCTCCGCGAGCCGCAGGGCCTTCAGCGAGTCCCCGACGATGCACGGGACCACCGGTGTGTCGTGGCTGTTCCCGACGTCGATCCCCGCATCGCGGGCGAGGCGGACGAACAGCGCGGCGTTCTCCGCGAGCCGTGCCACGCGCCGCGGCTCGGCACGCAGCAGGCGCAGCGCGGTCAGGGACGCGGCGGTGTCGGCCGGGGTCATACCGGCGCTGAAGACGAAGCCCGGAACGGTGTAGCGCAGGTACTCGACGACCGAGCGCTTCCCCGCGACGTAGCCGCCACAGCTGGCAAGGGCCTTGGACAGCGTGCCCGACCACAGTTCGACCGCCGAGCGGTCGATGTCGAAGTACTCGCCGATGCCGCGTCCCGTCGCACCGATCGTCCCTATGCTGTGCGCCTCGTCGATCATCAGCAGCGCGCCGTGCCGGCGCTTGACCTCGACGAGGGCGGGCAGGTCGGCGATGTCGCCGTCCATGCTGTACACGCCCTCGATGACGACGAGGACCCGCCGGTACTGGTGGCGGACCTGCGTGAGGATCGCGTCCAGGGCGGCCGCGTCGTTGTGCGGGAAGGGCCGCCGGGTCGCGCCGGAGAGCTTGCACCCCTGCAGGATGCTGTCGTGGGCGAGCGCGTCGTGGATGACGAGGTCCCCGGGGCCGACGAGGTGACCGATCACGGTGACGTTGGTGGCGTGCCCGTTGGCCAGGGTGACCGCGGCCTCGCACGAGAGCCGGCCGGCGAGTTCCGCCTCGAGTTCCAGGTGGAGCGGACGGCTGCCGGACAGCAGCCGGCTGGCCGACACCGAGGTGCCACAGCGCTCGATCGCGTCCCGGGCCGCCTCGTTCACCTGGGGGTGCGTCGCCATGCCCAGGTAGTTGTAGCTGGAGAAGGAGAGGAGTTCCCGGCCGTCGACGACGGTCGTGTCCGTCATCCCGCGTTCGTGGACGAGGAAGTACGGATTGGGCACCCCCAGCCCGCTGAGTGCGGAGAGGCGCTCGCCGTGGGCGGCGACCTCCGGGAAGCACTCGATCCGCGTGTGCTCCTCGGGCAGCGGCGCGGCCGGCGGGCCGGGCGCCGGCGCTGGCGGGCTCTCCTCACCGTGGCCGGCCCGCTGTACGGGGAAGCCCTCGGGTGCGCCGGCGGGTGCGGTGGAGGGTGTGGGGGCCGGTGCCGCGTCCGCGCCGCAGCCGTTCGCGATCATTGCCGCGATCTTCCCGGCGGTCGGCCGGTCGGCGGCGTCCTCGTCGAACGTCCACCGCGGCCACTGCCGGGTGAGGGCGGTGAAGAGGTCCGTCAGCATCAGCGAGTCGAAACCGAGCTCGTCGATCAGCAGCTGGTCGACGCGCAGGTGACTCACGGGGAAGGCACTGATCCGGGCCACGTGCGCGAGCACGCCTTCGGTGAACTCGTCGAGGTCACCGGCCGGTGAGGGCTCCTCCGCGGCCGGCGGGCGTGAAACCGGCGGGTCGGCGGGGATGGCGGGGACGGCGGGGATGGCGGGGGCAAGGGGCCTCGGCGCCGGTTCGACAGGTTCGACCTGCTCGGCGGCCTCCGCGGCCGGGTTCCGTACGGGAAGCGCCTCGGTGAGCCGGGCGAGCAGCGTCACCTGCTGCCGGACCAGCCGGATCAGCTCACCCATCGGGTCGTTCGCCTGGGCGGCCGCGGGAGCGGTCACGGGAGCGGTCACGGGGGCGGTCACGGGGGCTTCGATCGGGGCGTTCATCAAGGTCTCCTCCGGGGATACGGGCCGGGCCGGCGGGGCGGTGGCGCAGGCGTCCTTCTTCTTGGCGGGGCGCCCGCGCGGCACCCAGTAGGACTGCGTCGCGAGCTTCGCCACCGGCAGGTCCAGCAGGCGGCGGTCCTCCTCGGGCACCAGGGCGCGCGGGTCGACCGGGACGCCCAGGACCGCGAGCCGGGCGAGGGCCCGTACGAAGCCGCGCCCGCCGTCCGGAGCCACCTCGCCGGCGGGCACGACGTGCACGTCGCCGTGGCCGGTGAGGTTGCGGCGGACCGAGGCGAGGAGCGAGCTGCCGCCGGTCACCTGGAGGAAGACGCGCGCCCCCTGCTCGTAGGCGGTCCGGACGGCGTCGCCGAAGTGGACCGGAGCGGACGCGTGCCGGGCCCACAGTTCGCGCAACCCCTCGGGGTCGGCGCAGACCTCCGCGTTCACGGACGAGACGAACGGCAGGACCGGGCCGGCGATGCGGAGGGCGGCGAGGTCCGCGCGCACGGCCTCCTCGGCGGAGGCCAGCCGCGGCGAGTGGAAGGCGTTGGACACGTCGAGCGCCGCCGTGACCACCCGGGCCTCGGCGCAGGCCCGCCGCACCGCGGCGAGCCCCTCGGGGGTACCGCTGACCACGACCTGCCGCGGCTGGTTGAAGCAGGCGAGCCACACGTCGTCGATGCCGGTCATGAGCCGGCGGCAGGTGTCCTTGTCGGTCTGTACGGCGAGCATCCCGCCCCCGAGGCCCGTCTCGGCCTCGCGGAGGGCCGCGCCCCGGTGGACCAGCAGCCGGACGGTGTCCTCGTCGGTGAGCGCTCCGGCCGCCGCGGCGGCGGCGAACTCCCCGACGCTGTGGCCGAGGGCCAGGCCGGGCGCGATGCCGCAGTGGCCGAGCAGCCGGGTCGCGGCGATCTGTACGGTGCCGAGCAGCGGCTGGCACACATCGGTGCCGGCGAGCCGCCGGCTGTGCTCCTCGGGACCGCCGTGGGCGGTCGGGGCCTCGCCGTACAGCAGGTCCGCGAGGTCGAAGCCGGCGTCGCGGCGGGCGACGGCGCTGAGGACGTTGACGTCCGTGCGGAAGCCCGCGAACCGGTCGTAGAGGTCCTGCATCATGCCCGGCGCTTGGCTGCCCTGACCGGGGAAGAGGAACGCGATGCGGCGTTCGGCCTCCGGCAGCGGGGCGTCGGCGGCGTAGGCGCCGTCGCCGAGGTCGCCGCGGGCGCCTTCGGCCAGCTGCCCGCGGGCGTGGCGCAGCCGCCGGGTGAACTCCTCCGTGCAGGCGGCCACGATCGCGAGCCGCGTCGTGAGCGGCTCGCGCGCGCCCAGGGTGTGGGCCAGCGCGGCGATCGGCACGGGCGCGGCCTCCTCCACCATGTCGAGCACCTCGTCGATGTGCCGTTCCAGCAGCGCGGGGCTGCCGGCCGAGAGGAGGAGCAGCTGGGGCCGGGGGCCTTCGGCGCGCACCGGGGCGTGGCCGCGGGCGGGAGCCGGCTGCTCCTCGAGCACGACGTGCACGTTCGTGCCGCCGAAACCGAAGGAGCTGACGGCGGCGCGCCGCGGGGTGCCCGTGCCCGGCCAGGGCCGCGCGGTGTCGGCGAAGCGCAGGCCCGCGGCGGAGACGCCCAGGTCGGGATGGGGCGTGGTGACCGGCTGCGGCACGATCGTGCGGTGGTGGACGATCAGGGCCGTCTTGATCAGACCCGCGATGCCGGCCGCGGACAGGGAGTGCCCGATGAGGGCCTTGCCGGAGCCGAGGTAGGACAGCGAGGGGTCGTCGTCGGGGTATTCGGTGCGCAGCCGGCGCAGGGCCTCCACCTCGGCACGGTCGCCCGTGGTGGTGCCGGTGCCGTGGGCCTCGATGAAGCCCACGGAGGACGGGGCGACCCCGGCGTCATCGTAGGCCCGGCGCATGGCGCGCAGCTGGCCTTCGGCGGTGGGGACCAGCGGGCCGGGGGAGGCTCCGTCGTTGGCCGAGCCGATGCCCCTGACCACCGCGTAGACGCGGTCGCCGGCGGCGAGGGCGTCGGCGAGCGGCCGTACGACGACGGCGCCGGCCCCCTCGCCGAGGACGAAGCCGTCGGCGGCCTCGTCGAACGGCCGGCACACCCCGGTGGCGGACAGCGCGCGGAGCCTGGAGAAGCCGACCAGGCTGTCCGGGGTGAGGTTGAGGTACACGCCGCCGACGACGGCGATCCGGCAACCGCCCTGGCGGATCTGGGCGATCGCCTGGTCGAGGGCGACCAGCGAACCGGAGCAGGCGGCGTCGACGGTGAAGCTGGGGCCGCCGAGGCCGAAGTGCCGGCTGACGGTGCCGGACGCCATGTTGAGCAGGCTCCCGGGCAGGGTGAAGGAGTGGATGGTGCCGAGTTCGGCCGCCTGCTCCCTGACGGCGTCGAGGCCGCCGGGGCGGTCCGCCGCCCGCGACTCCTCGGCCAGGGAGATGGCCCGCAGGGGAGCGGCCATGAGATCCTTGTAGTCGGACACCGACGCTCCGAAGAAGACACCGGTGTTCTCGCGGTCGAAGTCGCCACGGCCCATCCCCGCGTCGTCGAGGGCCTCGCGGGCGATGTCGAGCATCAGCCGGTGCTGGGGGTCCATGGACCGGGCGCGCGCGGGCGGCACCCCGTAGTGCAGGGCGTCGAACCGGTCCACGTCGTCCAGGAACGCGACCTGGTCGGTGTACGCGGCGTTGGGGGCCGATCGGTCGCCGGGCCGGTGGAAGATCTCGTGGTTCCAGCGCTCGGCCGGGACGGCGGAGAACTGGCGTTCCCCGCTCAGCAGGAGCTTCCAATAGGCGCGGATGTCGGGGGCGCCGGGGAAGCGGCAGCCGAGTCCGGTGATGGCGATGTCGGTCATGACGGGTCTTCCTTGTCGTGATCACCCGTGCGGGGGTGAGGTCTGTCGGAACGGGGTCTGTCGGAACGGGGGTCTGCGGGAACGGGAGGTACGGGAACCGGGAGGTACGGGGCCGGGGCCCGTGCCCCGGCCGGTCAGCGGCCCGCGGGTGCGCGCGCGTGGGGGCGGGCGGGCGTACGGACCGCGGCGCGGCCGTGTGGGGGACACCGGCCCGGCGGGCACCTCCGGGGCGGGGGAGGCAGGGGCACCGGGCGCGGCGCCTTGGACCTCGGCAGCCGCGGTGCCCACCAGTTCAGGCCGCCCGCCAGACGCATGAGCGCCGGTACGAGGACTCCGCGGACGAGCGTGGCGTCGAGCAGGACACCGAGGCCCGCGCCGATCCCGAAGAACTGCAGGAGGGACACCTGGGAGGTGCCGAAGCTCAGCAGGGTGAAGGCGAGCAGGGCGCCGGCGGTCGTGACGATCCCTCCGGTGCGGGCGATGCCGGAGACGATCGACGCGCGGTCGTCCTGCCCGGCGTCGTGCGCCTCCTTGATGCGGGCGAGGACGAACACCTCGTAGTCCACCGACAGGCCGAAGACGATGCAGAACAGCAGCACCGGCATGGTCGTGCTGAGCGGTCCGGGCGTGAAACCGAGCAGGTGGTGCAGATGGCCCGACTGGAAGATCCACACCATGGCACCGAGGACGGCCGCGAGGCTCAGGGCGTTCAGCGCGATCGCCTTGACCGGCAGGAGCAGGCTGCGCGTGAAGCCGAACAGCAGCGCGAAGGTGGTCAGGGTGATCAAGGAGAGCGCCAGCGGGATCCGGTCTCCCACGGTGGCCTTGGCGTCGACCAGGACCGCGCTCGGTCCGCCGACGAGGACCTCGGTGCCCGCCGGGACGGGAGCGGAGCGGATGTCGCGCACGAGCTGCTGGGCCGCGCGCGACTGGGGGTCGGCCAGCGGCACCACGGAGAGCCGCGCCGGGCCTTCGCCGGCGGACCCGGCCGCCGTACCGGCGGAGCCGGCCGCGGGCCCGGACACCGTCGCCTCCTCCCCGTGCCGGAAGCTGCCCTCGGCACCCACGACCTGGGCGACCTGCGGGAGCGCGGACAGCCGACGGGCGTAGTCCTCCCGCGCCGACGGGGACGCCGTACCCGTGACGACGACCGTGAGCGCGCTGGAGCCCTTCATGTCGAACGAGCCGCGCACCAGGTCCCCGGTCCGCCGGCTGGACGCGCTCACCGGCAGCGCCCGGTCGTCGGGAGTGGCGAAACCGGCGTGTGCGAACGGCGCCGCGAGCACCAGCAGCAGCCCGATCACCGGCAGCGCCGCGACCAGCGGGCGGCGTACGACGATCCGCGCCAGCCCCTCCCAGAAGCGGGACCGCGAGCCGCCGTGGACCCGGCGGCGCCACGGCACGGCCCAGGCGTTCACCCGCTTGCCGAGCAGCACGAGCAGGGCCGGCAGTACGGTCAGGGCGCTCACCGCCGCGATCACCACCACGGCGATGCCCGCGTAGGCGAAGGAGCGCAGGAAGTACGGCGGGAACACCAGCAGCGTCGCGAGCGCCGCGGAGACCGTGGCGGCACTGAAGACGATGGTGTGGCCCGCGGTGCGCACGGTCCGGATGGCGGCGGTGCGCGGCCGGTACCCGTCGGCGAGCTCCTCACGGAAGCGGGAGACGATCAGCAGCCCGTAGTCGATGCCCAGCCCCAGGCCGAGCGCCGTGGTGAGGTTCAGCGCGAACACGGACACGTCGGTGACGGAGCCGAGGACGCTCAGGACCAGCAGCGTCCCGGCGATCGCCAGAACGCCGATCAGCAGCGGCAGCGCGGCGGCCACGACACTGCCGAAGACCAGGACCAGCAGGATCAGGGTTCCCGGCAGGACGACGGACTCGGCCCGCTTGAGGTCGGACTCCGAGAGGTCCTGGAGCTCGGCGTCGACGAGCGCCGTCCCTCCCACGTGCAGGGTCAGGGCCCTCTCGCGAGCGCCCGGGCCGGTCAGTTCCCGCTTCAGCTCCTTCACCCGGGCTCCGAGCTGCTCCCCCTCGCCGTCGACGTGCGCGACCAGCATGGCCGCGTCGCCGTCGCGACCGCGCAGCTCGGCCGCGCCGCCCGTCCAGTACGAGGTCACGGCGCTGACGTGGGGCAGGGCGGCGAGGCGGCGGGTCAGGGCCTCGCCCTCGCCGCGGGCCGCGGCGTCGTCGACGGACCCGCCGCGGGCCTGCGCGACGACGACCAGGTTCGGGGACGCCCCCAGGCCCCCGGCCGCCGACTGGGCGGCGCGGCTGGACTCGGAGCGCGGGTCGTCGTATCCCTGCGACTTCAGCCGGCCGGTCGCCCCCGCGCCGAAAACGGCGGACAGGACGAGGAACGCGAGCGCGGCGAAGAGCACGAGTCGGGGGCGACGGGTCACGAAGACCCCTGCGCGACGGGACACGGAAGGCTCCGATCCGGGTGGTGTATCGGTCCTGCACTGGCGCAGGGACGGTCGATTTCCACCGTGCCCGGAGGAGGGACGGGGTCGTAGCCCCGGCTGTTCGTACCTTGACAGGAGCCGACGGGCCCGCTCTGACGGCCGGTTGTCCACAGGTTCCGGTGAGTGGACCAGGGGTGTCCGTGGGTGCCGCTAGGCTTCTCGAATGGCCGCTCCGGACACCTCCCACGAAATCTCCGATGCTCTGCAGGTGCTGCACCGCGTCTTCGGTTACAGCTCCTTCCGCGGCGAGCAGCAGGAGATCATCGACCAGGTCGTCGGCGGCGGTGACGCCCTCGTCCTGATGCCCACCGGCGGCGGCAAATCGCTCTGCTACCAGATCCCGGCGCTCGTCAGAGACGGCACGGGCGTCGTGATCTCGCCGCTCATCGCGCTGATGCAGGACCAGGTGAACGCGCTCACCGCCCTCGGGGTGCGGGCCGGGTTCCTCAATTCCACGCAGGACCCCTACGAGCGGCAGGCCGTCGAGCAGGCCTTCCTCGCCGACGAGCTGGACCTCCTCTACCTGGCCCCCGAGCGGCTGCGCACCGAGGGCACCCAGCGGCTGCTCGACCGCGGCAAGGTGTCGCTCTTCGCGATCGACGAGGCGCACTGCGTCGCCCAGTGGGGCCACGACTTCCGGCCCGACTACCTCGCGCTGTCGATGCTGCACGAGCGCTGGCCGAAGGTGCCGCGGATCGCGCTGACGGCGACGGCCACCGAAGCCACCCACGCCGAGATCGTCGCCCGGCTCGGCCTGGAGGACGCCCGGCACTTCGTCGCCAGCTTCGACCGGCCGAACATCCAGTACCGGATCGTCCCGAAGAGCAACCCGCAGCGGCAGCTCCTCGACCTGATCCGCACCGAGCACGACGGGGACGCCGGAGTCGTCTACTGCCTCTCGCGGGCCTCGGTGGAGAAGACCGCGGCCTTCCTGGCGGAGCAGGGCATCGACGCCGTCGCGTACCACGCCGGAATGGACGCCCGGACGCGCGCGGCCAACCAGGCGCGCTTCCTGCGGGAGGACGGGGTCGTGGTGGTGGCCACGATCGCCTTCGGCATGGGCATCGACAAGCCGGACGTGCGCTTCGTCGCGCACCTGGACCTGCCGAAGTCGGTCGAGGGCTACTACCAGGAGACCGGCCGCGCCGGCCGCGACGGGGAGCCGGCCACGGCGTGGCTGGCCTACGGCCTGCAGGACGTGGTCCAGCAGCGCAAGCTCATCGAGGGCTCCGAGGGCGACGAGGCCCACCGCCGGTCCCTCGGCATGCACCTGGACGCCATGCTGGCGCTCTGCGAGACGGTCGACTGCCGCCGGACGCGGCTGCTGGAGTACTTCGGGCAGTCGGGCGAGCCGTGCGGCAACTGCGACACCTGCCTGACACCGGCCGAGTCCTGGGACGGGACGGTCCCGGCGCAGAAACTGCTGTCCACGGTGTGGCGGCTCGCGCGGGAGCGGCGCCAGAAGTTCGGCGCCGGCCAGATCATCGACATCCTGCAGGGCAAGAAGACCGCCAAGGTCATCCAGTTCGACCACGACGCGCTCTCGGTGTTCGGCATCGGAGCCGATCTGAGCACCGCGGAGTGGCGCGGTGTCGTGCGCCGGCTGCTGGCGTCGCGGCTGCTGGCGGTGGAGGGCGACTACGGGACGCTCGTGCTGACGGACGACAGCGGCGAGGTGCTGGGCGGGCGCCGCAGCGTCCTGATGCGCAAGGAGAAGGCGCCGGCCGGCCCGGCGAAGAAGGAGTCCGGGTCGCGCTCCGGGAAGGGCGCCCGCGTCCCCGTCGACCTGCCGGCCGGGGCCGAGCCGTTCTTCCTGGCGCTGCGCGCCTGGCGGGCCGCGACGGCACGCGAGCAGGGCGTACCGGCGTACGTCGTCTTCCACGACGCGACGCTGCGGGAGATCGCGACGCGACTTCCCGCCACCGAGGCGGAGCTGGGCACCATCGGCGGGGTCGGCGAGGCCAAGCTCGCCAAGTACGCCCAGGGCGTCCTCGACACCCTGGCGGAGTGCAACGCCACCACCCCCGCCCCCGCCACCACTCCCGCCCCCGCTGCCGCCGCCGGGGCCGGGCCCGCCGCGGCGCCGCCGGCCGGATCGGCCCGGCCGGCCCTCGACGGCCCGCCCGACGAAGAGCCGCCCTTCGACCTGGACGAGGAACCGCCGTGGGAGGACTGGCAGTAGCCGGTCCGCGGCGACCGGACCGGGAGCCCGGCAGGCAGGCCGCCTGCCGGGCTCCCGCCGTCAGGATCCGATCGGGTGACGGGCCAGGAAGCGGGCCATCTCCTCGGCGACAGGCCGGGACCGTTCGATGTGGAGCAGATGCCCCACCCCGTCGATGACGCGCTCCTCGACGTCGGGCACGGTCGAGCGGAGGAACTCCGCGACCTCCACCCACAGAGGCCGGGTCGCGCTTCCCAGCACGGACAGCACCGGCCGGCGGATCGCCGCCGCGTCGTCCGGCCCGAACCGCCACGCGGCCAGGGCGGGCAGCTCGATTCCGAAGAACGTGTCGGCGTCCTTGACCGCCTGCTCGACGCTGCCCGGCACACGCTCGTCGAGCAGCGCCCGGCAGCGTTCCGGTTCCATGCCGCTGACCAGGGACAGGAACAGCCCGAGGGCGCGTTCGGCGTCCCCGTCGGCGTACGCCTGGAACGCCGGCGCCGCCTGGGCGAAGAACGCCTCGCCCGCGGGCACCGACAGCAGCGAGAGCTCCAGCAGGGTGACCGTGGCGATGCGGTCGGGGCGGTCCTGGGCGAGCTGCGCGGCGACCGCCGCGCCGCTGGAGTGTCCGGCGACGTGGACGCACCCGATGCCGAGGTGGTCGAGCAGCGCGAGGGCGTCAGCCGCGTGATCGGCTACGGAGACCGGCCCGGGGGTGTGGGTGCTGCCGCTCCAGCCCCGCTTGTGATAGCGGATGAGCCGGTGGTTCCCGGCCAGTGCCGGTTCCGCGACGAGCGGGGCGAACCCGTCGGCGAGGACCGGGCTGATCAGCAGGACCGGCTCCCCGGTTCCGCGGATCTCGTGTTCCAGCCGGATGCCGTTCACCGTGATGGTGTCCATGATGTCCTCCACTGAGGTTGTGGCTCACCATGGAGGCGTAAGCGGGCCCGTTACCGCCGTAACCCGCCCGCCCCCGGGACCACCGGCACGGCGAAGGAAGACCTCCATGACTCATGCCTCCGCCGAAGGGACCGCGCTGGAGCGGGCACGGAACGCCGCCGCCACCGGCGCGTGGGCGCAGGCGTACGAGGGCTATCTGGCGGCCCGGGAGGAGCCGGGCGGGCTGGGCCCGGCGGAGCTCGCCGAGTTCGCGGGCGTCGCCTACGCCGCGGGCCACCTCGACGTGACGATCGAGACCTGGGAGCGGCTCCACGCGCGGCTGGCCGGCCTCGGCGAGGACAACGGGGCGGCCGGGGCCGCCGTACGGGTGGCCATGCACCTGCTGTTCGACACCGCGCTCATGGCACCGGTACGGGGGTGGCTGCGGCGGGCGGAACGCCTCCTCGACCCCGCCTCGGAGACCCCCGCTCACGCGTGGTTCGCGGTGGTGCGCACCTTCGAGCGGTTCCTCAGCGGCGACCTCGAAGCGGCCCGGGACTGGGCCGGGCGGGCGGTCGGGACCGGCTCGCGCACCGATCCGGCGGCAGCCGCGCTCGGGCGCGTGGCGCAGGCCCGGCTGGTGATCCTCGACGGAGACGTCGAGCGGGGTCTGGGGCTCCTCGACGACGCCGGGGCGGCGGCGATGTCCGGGGACCTCGACCCGCTGTCGACCGGAGTCGTCTACTGCGAGCTGGTGTGCGCCCTGCAGGGCCTGGCCCAGTACGACCTGGCCGAGCAGTGGACCGAGGCGATGGAGCGCTGGGCGCGCACGAACGCGATCGGCAGCCTGCACGGCCGGTGCCGGGTGCACCGGGCCGAGATCCTGCGCCTGCGCGGCCAGTGCGCCGGCGCCGAACGGCAGGTGCTGCTGGCCTGCGACGAGCTGCGCCCCTACCTGCGCCGCGAGCTGGGCTGGCCGCTGACCGAACTGGGCCGGATCAGGCTGCGGCGCGGCGACCTGAGCGGGGCCGAGGAGGCGCTGCTCGCCGCGCACCGCCTGGGATGGGATCCCGAACCCGGGCTCTCGCTCGTCCGGCTCGCCGGCGGCGACGCCGACACCGCGGCGGCCGCGATCCGGGAGGCGCTGGTCCGGCCGCTGCCGGTGCCGTCGAAGGAGCAGCCGCCCGCCACCGGGCTGCGGCGGGCACCCCTGCTGGACGCCCAGGTGAGGATCGCCCTGGCCCGCGGCGACGTGGAGACGGCACGGGACGCGGCCCGCGAGCTCGCGGAGGTCGCCGTCCGCTTCGAAAGCAGCGCGCTCGCCGCCGCGGCCGTGCGGGCGCGGGGCGAAGTCCTGCTCGCCGAGGGCGACGCGAGCGGCGCGTCGGCTCTGTTCGCCGACGCCGTCCGGGCCTGGAGCGAGCTCGGCGCCCCCTACGAGACGGCCGAGTGCCGGCTGCGGCTCGCGGACGCCCACCGGGCTCTGGGAAACCTCCGGGGCGAGACCCTGGAACGGGAGGCGGCGCGTACCGAACTGGACCGGATCGCCCGCGCGCCGGCGGCCGACGAGCCGCCCGCGGCCCCGCCCGAGCCGAACACCTTCGTCCGGGAGGGCGACTACTGGAAGGTCGTCCTCGACGACCGGCGCGTGAGCGTCCGCGACAGCAAGGGCATGCACCACCTGGCCCGGCTGCTCGCCGCGCCCGGCCGCGAGTTCCACGTCCTCGACCTCGTGGCCGCCGACAGCGACGACCCCGAAGCGGCCGCCGGGCTCTCCCGCGCCGGCGACCTCGGCCCCCTCCTGGACGGCCGGGCCAAGGACATGTACCGCCGAAGGCTCGCCGAGATCGACGAGGACATCGAGGAGGCCCGCGCCGACCACGACATCGCCCGGCGCGAACAGACCGAACTGGAACGCGCCTTCCTGATCGACGAACTCGCCCGCGCCGTCGGCCTCGGCGGACGCGACCGCCGCGCCGGCGTCGCCTCCGAACGGGCCCGTGCCGCCGTCACCCAGGCCGTGCGCAAGGCCATCGGCCACCTCCGCGAAGCCGCTCCGGAGCTCGCCGACCACCTCGACCGCACGATCCGCACGGGGACCTACTGCGCCTACGTCCCCGACCCGCGCGTTCCCTCTCCGTGGTCCGTCTGACCAGGGGCGGCGCCGGGCGGGGTGACCGCCAGGTCAGGTACGGCGCGGGGCCAGGACGCAGAACTCGTTGCCCTCGGGATCCGCGAGCACGACCCACGTCACCTCGGGGCCCTGCCCGACGTCGGCCGGGCGCGCGCCGTGCGCCAGCAGGCGCCGTACCTCCGCCTCCTGGTCGTCGGGGCGGAAGTCGAGGTGGAGGCGGTTCTTCACCGTCTTGGTGTCCGGCACCGGTACGAAGAGCAGCCCCGGCAGCCGTTCGGGGGCCGCTCGGATCTCGTACTCGTCCGGATCGTCGTTCACGACGACCCATCCCAGGGCCTGCGCCCACCAGCGGCCCAGGGCGGCGGGGTCCCCGGCGTCGACGACGAGCTGCTCCCACTCCAGTGCCATGCTCCGAGCCTAACCGCGTGACCGCGCCGGGCCCCGGCGCCACCACGCACCGGTCGGACCGCAGGGTCCCGGCCGGCCGGTGAGGGCCGGCCGGGACCTCGGGCTCAGGCGAGGTCGAAGCGGTCGAGGGTCATCACCTTGTCCCAGGCCGCCACGAAATCGCGTACGAACTTCTCTCCCGCGTCCTTGGACGCGTAGACCTCCGAGAGGGCCCGGAGCTGGGAGTGCGAACCGAACACGAGGTCGACGGCGGTGGCGGTCCACTTGGCCTTGCCCGTGGCGACGTCCTGGCCTTCGAACACGTTCTCCGCCGTGGCCGACGCCTTCCACTCCGTACCCATGTCGAGCAGGTTGACGAAGAAGTCGTTGGTCAACGTCTCCGGCCGCTGGGTGAGGACACCGTGGGAGGTCCCCCCGAAGCCGGCGTTCAGGGCCCGCATGCCGCCGACCAGGACCGTCATCTCGGGCGCCGTCAGCGTCAGCAGGTTGGCGCGGTCCAGCAGCAGGGTCTCCGGCGACAGCTTCTCTCCCGCCGGGAGGTAGTTGCGGAACCCGTCCGCCCGCGGCTCGAGTACGGCGAACGCCTCCACGTCGGTCTGCTCCTGCGAGGCGTCCGTGCGCCCCGGTGCGAACGGGACCGTGACGGCGTGCCCGGCCTTCTTCGCGGCCTGCTCCACCGCCGCGCACCCGCCCAGGACGATCAGGTCGGCGAGCGACACCTTCACCGCCCCGGTCTGCGAGCCGTTGAAGTCCTGCTGGATCCGCTCCAGGGCCCGCAGCGTCTCGGCCACCTCGGGCAGGGCGTTGACCTCCCAGTCCTTCTGCGGAGCGAGCCGGATCCGGGCCCCGTTGGCCCCGCCCCGCTTGTCCGTGCCGCGGAAGCTCGCGGCCGCCGCCCACGCCGTGGTGACCAGCTGGGGGACCGACAGCCCGGAGGCGAGGATCCGGGCCTTGAGGTCGGCGATCTCCGCGTCCCCGACCAGCGCGTGATCGACCGCGGGTACGGGGTCCTGCCACAGCTGCGGCTCCGGGATCCACGGGCCCAGGTAACGCGAGAGGGGGCCCATGTCGCGGTGCAGCAGCTTGTACCAGGCCTTGGCGAACGCCTTCGCCAGCCGGTCCGGGTTCTCGTGGAAGGCCTTCGAGATCGGCGCGTAGACCGGATCCAGCTTCAGCGAGAGGTCCGTCGTCAGCATCATGGGAGCGTGCCGCTTCGACGGATCGTGGGCGTCGGGCACCGTGCCCTGGGCCGAGGGATCCTTCGGGGTCCACTGGTGCGCGCCGGCCGGGCTCGTCGTCAGCTCCCAGTCGTAGCGGAACAGGTTGTCCAGGTACCCGTTGTCCCACTTCGTCGGCTCGGAGGTCCACGCGCCCTCGATCCCACTGGTGAGCGCGTCGACACCACTGCCGCTGCCGTACGAGTTCTTCCAGCCGAGGCCCTGCTGCTCGATCGGGCAGGCCTCGGGTTCCGGACCGATGTACTCGGGCCCGACCGCGCCGTGGCACTTGCCGAACGTGTGACCGCCGACGATGAGCGCGACCGTCTCCTCGTCGTTCATCGCCATGCGCTTGAACGTCTCGCGGATGTCCTTGGCGGCGGCGATCGGATCCGGATTGCCGTTGGGCCCCTCCGGATTGACGTAGATCAGTCCCATCTGCACGGCGCCGAAAGGACCGGTGAGTTCCCGGTCGCCGCTGTAGCGCTCGTCCCCGAGCCACGTGTCCTCGGGCCCCCAGAAAACCTCTTCGGGCTCCCAGATGTCCTCTCGTCCGAATCCGAAACCGAACGTCTTGAACCCCATGGATTCCATCGCGCAGTTACCGGCGAAAATCAGAAGATCGGCCCATGAGATCTTCCGGCCGTACTTCTGCTTCACCGGCCAGAGCAGACGGCGCGCCTTGTCGAGGCTCGCGTTGTCCGGCCAGCTGTTGAGCGGGGCGAAGCGCTGGGCGCCGGAGCCGCCGCCACCCCGGCCGTCCTCGATGCGGTAGGTGCCCGCGGCATGCCAGCTCATCCGGATGAAGAGCGGCCCGTAGTGGCCGTAGTCGGCGGGCCACCACTCCTGCGAGGCCGTCATCAGCTCGAAGACGTCCTGCTTCAGCGCGTCGAGGTCCAGGGAGGCGAACTCTTTCGCGTAGTCGAAGTCCTCACCCATGGGATCGGACAGTGGCGAGTTCTGGTGGAGAACCTGAAGGTCCAGCTGATTCGGCCACCAGTCCCGGTTCGCCCGGGGGCGAGTCGGCGTGGGGGCCGGGGCGGGGATGACGGGGTTCTCGCTTTCGCTGCCGGACACGTCAGTCCTTCTTCCTGTCTCGGTGTTTCCCTTTGCTCACGAACGGCGCCGATAATCAGCGCGTATCGGCGTCCGTATGGTCGCGCACCGCAGACCGCGCAGCCACGAGAACACGCAGAGGGTGACGGAAGCGGAAGTGGAATGGGAGTTGTTCCGGCCCCGCGCGGCCGGTGCGGCCCGGCGCGCAAGGGAGAGGTGGACCGGCATGAGTGACCTGACGGAGCGGCTGCGAGGACGCGGCTGGCGCATGGCCTCCCAGCGGCGCGTCGTGGCGGAGGTCCTCGACGGGGAGCACGTGCACCTCACGGCCGACGAGGTGCACGCCCGTGCGGCGGAGCGACTGCCCGAGATCTCCCGGGCCACCGTCTACAACACGCTGGGCGAACTGGTCTCGATCGGTGAGGTCGTGGAGGTCTCCGCGCACGGCCGCGCCAAACGCTACGACCCCAACGCGCACCATCCGCACCAGCACCTGGTGTGCTCCGGCTGCGGCCTCATCCGCGACGTCCACCCGACCGGTGATCCCCTGGCCGGCCTTCCCGCGGAGGAACGCTTCGGCTTCACGGTGTCCGAGGCCGAGGTCACCTACCGCGGGCTGTGCCCCTCCTGCGCTTCAGGTCCGCCGCACGCGTGAGCTCAGAGCCCGGCGACCTTGGAGCTCGCCGACAGCTCGTAGACCAGGGTGACCGTGCGACGGCCGCCGGGCGGGAGGGCGACGTCCCAGCGGGCGATGCCGTCGGCGTCGACCACCTCGGGCGGCGGGGAACAGGCCTCCTTGCGCAGCCGCACCTCCACCGCCGAGACCTCGGAGACCGGGATCCGCTCCCGCAGCACGACCACCCGGTCACCGCGCTCGCCGGGGGCGGAGAACCGCGACAGGTGCAGCCGGACCGTACGGGTGACCACGGTCCGCTGCATGATCCCGGCCGAATCGCGGGTCTCCTCGGCCTGCCGGACCACACCGTGGTCGTCGCAGCTGCCGAAGGCCAGCTCGACGGGGGTGCCCGGGGCGGTGAACTCCAGCGTGCCGCGGCCGCTGAACCCGCTGCCGCGGACCAGGTCCACCGGCCCGGCGAGCAGGGCGTGACCGGACAGGTTGTCGAACCGCACCACCTGGGTGACCAGCGGCGAGACCTCCGGTGAGCAGGCGTACTCGCTGCTGGCGGCCGTGGTGAAGACGGACAGCGGCACCCGGTGGGCGCGGCCGTCCCCGGGCACGGAGACCGGCGCGGGGGAGTGCAGGACGCGCGCCTCGCCGCCGTCGTCCACCCCGGGCAGGCCGAGCACCGGGGCCGGGCCGAGGGCCCCGATCTCCTCCTCGCGCAGCTCGACGTCGACCGTGCGGCGCTCCGCCGCGGAGCGGTCCCCCAGCGTCAGCCGGTCCTCCTCCAGCCGCGGCGGGTCGGTGGCCAGCGCCGAGCGCGCCGTCGACAGGGTCAGCCGTACGTCCGACCAGTCCTCCCCGGTGCGCTGCCAGACCACCGCGTCCGTCTCCAGCGTCAGGGCGTCCCCGGCGAGTACGGCCCGGTAGGCGGGCCGCCACAGCGCGCACGGGGTGAGGTGGCTCAGACGCAGCCCGGCCGGTCCGGCGACCGCGCTCTCCACCGTCAGCTCGACATGGGCGAGCAGCTCGGCGGGCTCCTCCTCGGAAAGGTCCATGGCCCGCTGGACGGCCCCGAGTTCGGCGCCGAGGGCGGCCAGCCGGGCCTCCACGGTGCGCAGTCGCTCGCCGCACGTATCGCGCTCGGCGTCCAGCCGGTCCAGTTCGCGGGCCCAGCGGGGCTGTTCGGCCTCCCCCGAACCGGCGCCTTCGCCGATGTCCCGCAGCAGGTCGGCGGTGAGGCGGCCGAGCAGGTCGAGGCGGGCGCGCAGCCTCTCGCGCCGCTGCCCGGCGGCCAGCCGCTCCTCTTCGAGAGCGTGGACGCGGTGGCGCAGCGCGGAGTCCTCGGCGGCGGACGGCAGCGGCCCGCGCGGGGTCCAGCCGCGGACGATCCGCACGTCGAGCACGGTCGCCGGGTGTTCGGCGGTCAGCTCGGCATGCAGGGTGCGGTCGACGGCCAGCGCACTGACCGGGCCGAGCCGCAGCCGCTGGACCCCGGCCTCCAGGTCGAGCACGGCGGTGCGCTCGACGTGGGCGCGGTCCTCGAGACAGGTGACGGCGGTGACGGGGAGGGCGATCGGCTTCGGGGCCGTGGACATGGGGTGCGTCAGCTCCTGCGGTTGCCGCCGACCAGGGCCTTGCCGGTCGGGATGCGGATCTCGTAGCCGCCGTCGAGGGCGGCGGTGGCGCCTGCGGGCAGTTCCAGCCGCCAGACGCGGGTGCCCGGGGCGTGGTGTTCGGGCTCCGTGCCCTCCTCGGGCGCCGTCCAGTCGGCCCGTTCCTCGATGCGGACGTCCGGATCGGAGGTGACCGGAACCCGCTCGCGGACTTCGACGGTGACGGGCCGCGCCAGCCCGTTGGCCAGCTCCACGTGTACGTGGTGGTCGAGCACGGTGGTGTTGTTGCGCAGGCCCGAGGTCGACTCGCGCAGGTTCGTACGGCGGGTGACCCGGATGCCCTCGGCGGACCCGAGCCCGACGCGGCGGATCCCGCCGGGGGCGAGCGTGGGCAGCGCGGCGGTCAGCAGGAACTCGTTGTCGACGACGACCTCCACCGGGCCGGCCAGCAGTGCCTGGTCGGTGGCGTTGGAGAGGACCAGCGTGGCGTACACGGTCTGCTCCACCGACGGCACGCAGAGGTACTCGGTGCGCAGGCCGACCGGGACCTCGGCGACGGTGACGGTGTGCCAGGTGCCGTCCGACGGGACGTCGGCGCGTGCGGCGGCGTCGAAGCGGTGGTCGAAGGACCCCGCCGACTCGCGGGGCCGCACGGCCTGTCCGGGCAGCGGCAGCGAGGCCACCGCCTCGGCGCGGCGCCGGCACTCGGCCGCCCCCGGGTCGACGGGCGAGCCGGGGAAGAGCCGGCCGCGGCGGCCGCCCTGCTCGTCGGGGCCGCACAGGACGAGGGCGGCGTAGTCGAGTTCGGCGCCGCTGGGCCGTGGCGGACCGGCCACCGGTTCCGGAGGGGGCGGCGGCGGAGCCCCGCCCGGAGCCGCGGGAGCCAGGGGTGCCATGGCGGCGGCCGGCATCGCGGCGGGGGCTCCTGCGAAGGACCGGGCCGCGGACCGCGGCCTGGAACCGGGCCGCGGGGCGGCGGACTGCGCGGGGGCCGGCTGCGCGGGAGCCGGCAGCGCGAAGTCGGGCATCGCGCCGCCGTAGCCCTGCGGCGCGGGCGGCGGCGGTGGCGGCGGCGGAACGGGGCCGTACCCGGAGCCGCCCACGGAGGTCACCGACGTCATGGACGTCACGTAGGCCGCGGCAGCCCCGACAGCCGCGGGGGCGGCGGCCGTGACGGGGCGCGGGCCGGCCGCCTCGTACCCGGCGAACAGGCCGGCCAGTCCTGCGGGAGGCTCGCGCCAGCCGGAGGGCGCGGGGGCGGGCTGACGGCGTCCGATCCGGACCGAGCGGAGCTTGGGCAGGTCGGTGCGGCGCCGGAGATCGGCGGTGGCCAGGGCGATGCGCACCCCCGTCCAGTCCTCGCCGGTCCGCTGGGCGACCGAGGCGCGCAGCACCAGGTGCCCGCTGTCGTCGCCCTGACGGTGGGTGAGCCGGTAGGCCGGCACCCAGACGGCGCCCGGCACCCCGTACTCCAGCTCCAGTTCCACCTCGTCCTCACCGGCGCCCACGAGGGTCAGGGCCGCGCAGACCGTGGTCTCCACGTGCGAGGAGGGCGCGTCGGTGGAGGCACGGGCGAGCCGGTCGGCGGCGACGGAGAACTCGTGCTCGGCGATGCGGAGTTCCTCCTCCAGCTGCACGAGGCGGGCGTGCAGTGCCGCCAGTCGCTCGTCGACGAAGTCGGCCAGCTCCAGCCACGCGTCGACGGGGGTGCGGCGGTGCGGATCGTCGCGCTTGCGGGGAGGCGGCACCGGGTGGAGGGACCGGACCTCCTCGATCAGGCCGAGCTGCCGGTTCCGGCGTCCCTGCGCGGCCGCGTACACGTCGCCCAGCCGCTCGACCTCGCGCCGCAGGGCGTCGGGCGTGCCCGCGCCGAGCGGTTCGGCCTCGACCTCCACCCGGGCCTCGGTGACGCGCACCCCGGGAGCGCCGAGGACACGGGCCCGCAGCGAGCCCGGGTCCAGCGAGCGGGGCAGCCCCGGCAGCCGTACCCGGCCGTCGGGCGGCACGCTGCCGCGGGCCACGCGGCGGCAGAGAGCCCCCTGCGCGTACACCACGACCGAATCGAGGGTCGCCCCCCAGACTCCCGCTGTCCCTGCCGTGTCTGCCGTTTCCGTCGTCATGTGCTCCGCCCCCGCCGTGCCGATGGGCGAAGCCTACGCCCGAGCCGGGGTGAGCGTGGGTCACCGGGGCCAGGCGCACGGGACGGGAGGAGGCGATGCGCGCCGACGCGCACGGGGCGCCCGGATATGACGACGGATCAGGCGATGCCGTAGCGCGCCTCGATGCCCGCGATGAGCAGGCGCAGGCCCTCCTCGAACCCCGCGGCGAAGTCCTGGAAGAGCTCGGCTCCCGCGGCTGCCGCCAGGGGGAACTCCGCCATGCGCGCGGCGCGTTCGTCGACGTCGAAGCCGTCGCGACGGTCGCCCGGCAGGGGTTCGACCCCTTGTTCCTCGGTGACGAAACCCAGCGTGAAGTAGTAGGCCGTGGTGAGGGCCCGTACGGCCTGGGTGGGCTCGAAGCCGGCGGCGACGAAGGCGCGGAGGTTCTCCTCCAGCTGGACCGCGTGGTCGGTGCCGGTGAAGCGGGAGCCGCTGTACACCTTGGCGCCGTCGCGGTAGCCGAGCAGAGCGGCCCGCAGCCCGGTGTTGAAGACCATCAGCCGTTCCTGCCAGGTGGCGCCGGAGGGGATCCGCTGCCCGGCGACCATCCGGCGGTACATCTCGGTGGCCATCTCGTCGAGGAGTTCCTGCTTGTTCTTGAAGTGCCAGTAGAGGGCCGGCGCCTGGACGTCCAGCTCCTTGGCGATCGCGCGCAGGGTCAGTCCGTCGAGGCCGACCTCGTTCAACAGCCGCAATGCGGTGTCGACGGCCTGCTTCTTGTCCAGCTTGGGGGGTTTCCGGGTTGCCACGCTTGGCAGCTTAACACCGTTAAATGGATGCTGGTGAGCGCAGCACTTAACAACGTTAAGGAGAATGTCGTGAACACGCACGCCCCCGTCCACGCCCATGCCGGCGCACAGCGCACCGAGGTGCTCATCGTCGGAGCCGGCCCCACCGGGCTGGCGCTGGCCATCGACCTCGCCCGGCGCGGAGTCGGCGCCCTCGTCGTCGAGCGGGCCGGTTCCCTCTTCCCCGGATCGCGCGGCAAGGGGCTGCAGCCCCGCACCCTGGAGGTGCTCGACGACCTCGGCGTGCACGACGCGATCCGGGCGGCCGGAGCCCCGTACCCGGTCGGCGTGATCTGGCAGGACGGCGTCCGCACCGGCGGGCACCGGATGTTCGATGCGGCCGTGCCGACCGAGGGTGCCCCGTACGCCGAGCCCTGGATGGTGCCGCAGTGGCGGACGCAGGAGATCCTCGCCGCGCGGCTCGCGGAACTGGGCGGGGAGATCACCTTCGGCCGGGAGCTGGCCGGCATCGAGCAGGACCCGGAGGGGGTGACGGCCACCTTCGTCTCCGGGCCGCCCGTCCGGGCGCGGTACGCCGTGGCCGCGGACGGCGGCCGGTCCACCGTGCGGCGGGCGCTGGGCATCGGCATGACCGGCGAGAGCGTGGACCCGAGCCCGATGCTGGTCGCCGACGTCCGCATCGAGGGCCTCGACCGCGACCACATGCACGTCTTCCCGCCGGCCGAGGGCGGGGGCTACCTCGCCGTCTGGCCCCTGGCCGCGACCGAGGAGTTCCAGGTGGTGGCGGGGTTCCAAGAGGGCACCGAGCCGGACCTCTCGCTCGACGGGATCCGCAAGCTGGTCGGCGCCCGCTCGCACCTCGCTCCCGGCGACGTGACGGAGGTGCGCTGGGCCTCGGACTTCCGGCCGAGGGCCGCGATGGCCGACCGCTTCCGCGACGGCCGGGTGTTCCTCGCCGGAGACAGTGCGCACGTGCACTCGCCCGCCGGCGGGCAGGGCCTCAACACCAGCGTCCAGGACGCCTACAACCTGGGCTGGAAGCTGGCCGCCGTGCTGAGCGGGGAAGCCGGCGCGTCACTCCTCGACTCCTACGAGGAGGAGCGGCTGCCGGTGGCCGCCGAGATGCTCGGCCTGTCCACCCGCATCCACCAAGGCGAGGCCCGGCGCGGCGAGGCCACCCGGCAGCTCGGCATCGGCTACCGGGCTTCGGCCCTCGCGGTGGAGACCCGCGACGGCCTCGCCGAGCAGGCCCTGCGGGCGGGTGACCGCGCACCGGACGGGGTGCGCAGCGGCCTCCGGCTGTTCGACGAGTTCCGGGGGCCGCACTGGACGCTGCTGGCGGTCGGTGCCGGCACCGGCACCGGCACCGGTGCCGGTTCCGGTGACGCTTCCGGCGTGCCCGGTCTGCCGGACCCGTCCGCACTTCCCGGGCTCGCGGACGTCCGTACCGTCCGGATCCCCTCGTACGAGGCGTACGGGGACGGGGTGTTCCTCATCCGCCCCGACGGCTATGTCGGCTGGGCCGGCACGACCGCGGAGGGCCTGGCCTCCTATGCGGCCGGAATCACGGGCTAGCTCCAGGAGGGCGAGGCGTTCTCGTTGCAGACGTGGACGAACTGGCCCGTCATGGGGGTGTGGGGGCTGGGCGATCGCGTCAGATCGCGTCAGCGGTCGTCGCGCATGTCGTCCAGGTCTTCCTCACGCAGGTCGTGCATCACGTCACGCATCGTCGCGTCCTCGCGGCCCCGCTCGTGCGCGATCTCGTCGGGGCTGCGCGGTCGGCCGCCCGTCTTCAGCTGGTCCGGTTCCGGCGACCGCCCGCGGATCCGCTCCCCGCGGCCGGTGTCCGGCGTCTGCTGCTTGTCCGTGCCCATGACGGCTCACACTCCTCACGGGTTTTCCCGGCAGCGGGCGCCTAACCCGTCAGGCCCCCGCCAAACACGCGCCCGGCTCCCGCCGCCGAAACGATCATGTGTCCATTACGTGAAGGGGTTCACAAGAACATGTGTGCGAGATGGAGGCGGTGCGGAGGGTCTATTAAGAAACCTTGTTGAAGAAGCTCTTACCCCGGGTTCGCCCTTGATTTGCTCCTGTCAATCGGAACAGGGTTCTCCAGAACGTTTGACGCCCCACACGTCAACACGAGGAGAACCCTCTTCCATGGCAACTCACAAGCGATCCCACGCTCTTCGCAACGCGGGCATAGCCGCGGGCGCGGCAACTGCGGTTGCAGCGGCCCTGTTTGCGAGCCCCCTTGCCGGGGCGGCCACACCGGCCGAAGGCACGGTGCACGGACTCGGCGCCCCGGACGCCGTGGACGGCAGTTTCGTCGTCATCCTCGACGCATCCGCGAACAAGGAGGACTTGGCGAAGAAGTACGGCGGCAAGCTGGAGCGCTCCTACGGCTCCCAGGTCAACGGATTCTCCGCGTCCGGTATGACGCCGAAGGAGGCGAAGCGGCTCGCCGCGGACCCCGCCGTCGGCACGGTCGTGCAGAACAAGCGGTTCCGCATCAATGAGACACAGGAGAAGCCCCCGTCCTGGGGTCTGGACCGGATCGACCAGGCGGCCACGGCCGGCGACCAGAAGTACACGTACCCGGACGGCGGCGGCCAGGGGGTGACGGCGTACGTCATCGACACCGGCGTCAGGATCTCGCACAAGGACTTCGGCGGCCGCGCCGAGCACGGTTTCGACGCGGTCGACAACGACGAAACCGCCGACGACGGCAACGGCCACGGCACGCACGTGGCCGGCACCATCGCCGGCACCGCCCACGGCGTCGCCAAGAAGGCCAAGGTCGTCGCGGTGCGGGTGCTGGACGACAACGGATCCGGTACGACCGAGCAGGTCGTGGCGGGCATCGACTGGGTGACGAAGAACCACTCCGGGCCTTCGGTCGCCAACATGAGCCTCGGCGGCGGCGCCGACGAGGCGCTGGACGCGGCCGTCAAGCGGGCCGTCGCCGCCGGCGTCACCTTCGCGGTGGCGGCCGGCAACGAGTCCTCCGACGCCGGCCAGGGCTCGCCCTCCCGGGTGCCCGAGGCCCTCACGGTGGCGTCGAGCACCGAGGACGACCAGCAGTCGGACTTCTCGAACTTCGGCTCAGTGGTGGACCTGTACGCGCCCGGCTCGGAGATCACGTCGGCCTGGAAGGACAGCGACACGGCCGTCAAGACGATCTCCGGGACGTCGATGGCCTCCCCGCACGTGGCGGGCGCCGCCGCCCTCTACCTGGCGGCCCACCCGTCGGCGACTCCCGCCGACACGGCCGCCGCGCTGACCGGGACCGCGACGAAGGGTGCCATCAAGAACCCGTCCTCCGGCACCGCGAACAAGCTGCTGAAGGTAGCGCCGTAACGCGGTATCGCGTCCCTGCGCCAGCGCGGTGACCGGGAGCGGGGGGGGGGGGGGGGGGGGGGGGGGGGGGGGGGGGGGGGGGGGGGGGGGGGGGGGGGGGGGGGGGGGGGGGGGGGGGGGGGGGGGGGACAGACCCCCCCCCCCCCCCCCCCCCCCCCCCCCCCCCCCCCCCCCCCCCCCCCCCCCCCCCCCCCCCCCCCCCCCCCCCCCCCCCCCCCCCCCGCTCCCGCGTGCGTACGGGCCTCAGGGGCGGGCGTTGAGCTCCGCGACGATCGAGGCGGGGGTGTGGCCGCTTCCGTCCGACAGCCGGTGGAAGTCGACGGAGACGTAGTTCGGGTCGCGTCCCCCGGTGGCGGTCCGGCACTGACCGGCGATGCGGTCCCGCAGTTTGGCGCCGTTGTCCAGGGCCGCCGTCATGACGGTGGGCACGTTGCGGTGGTGGCTCATGGTGAACAGCCGCCGGAATCCCGGCTCCTGACGGTCCAGGGGCAGGTCGGACCAGCGGCTGACGCAGCCGAGGTCGTTGCCCAGGTCGCCGAGGCTCCAGTAGTTGCTCACCGTCCAGGACTTGTCGTACATGACGCCCAGGTGCTCGCGGTCGGAGCGGTCGGAGAAGATCAGCAGCCGCTTGCCGGCGGTGACGAGGTCGGCCACCTTCGGCCAGTCGTGCCCGCGCACGTCCCACGCGTCGGGCCGGAACGCCATCTCGGAGAGCCCCCTGACCCTGCCGAGGGACTGCGCCAGCTGCCCGGCGCTGACGTAGTCCTCGAGGAAGACGGTCACGACCTCCTGCGGATGGGCGGCGAGGAAGTCCACCACGGTCTGCATCGTGCCGTGGAGGGACTGCCGGGGGAGCGCGTACGTGGCCCCGGCGAAGGTCTTGCAGTCGCCGTGGCACAGGTAGACGTCGCTGGGGTAGCAGTCGCTGCCGAAGCTGATGACGCACAGCCAGGTGCTGCGCTCGTACCAGTGCGTGTCCAGGCTCAGGCCGCGGACCCCGTTGTCGAGCTGGGCGCGCACCGACTCGGCCTGGTTCACCGAACTCCACCGGGAGTCCTCGTAGTTGGTGAAGGCGTTGTGGGTGGTCAGGAAGGCGGCCTCGTCCAGGCGCCGGTCGCCCCAGCGGGCGGCCGCGGCGCCGGCCGCACTCGTGTCCGGCGCGACGGCGACGGGGGAGGGGGTGCGGGCCGGGGCCGGGGCCGAGGCGGCCGCGGTGGTCGCCGTGCCGAGGAGGGCCAGCAGCAGGAGGCCGGCGAAGGCGTGCCGGCCGGTACGCCTCCGGAGGTGTCCGCGCACCCGGTCTATTACCATGCCCATGTCAATCATGGGCGGAGGGTAGCGCGCCGGCCCCCGATTGCGGAGTCCCCGTACGCACACGGCCCGCGCGGGGCCACGGGAGGGCGGCGGTCACGCCGGGCCCTCCCGTGCGCCCCGGCCGGATCAGGCGGGTGACGTGGTGAGCGCACCCTTGCGCACGGCCGGTGCGACGAACCGCGGTTCCCGGTCGGGGAGCGGGTGCTCCCGTGCGGGCGGCGCGGACGGAGCGGTGCCCGTCAGCAGTTCGATGAGGGAGGTGCGGGCACGGGCGACGCGGGAGCGGACGGTGCCGATGGGGCAGCCGATGGCCTCGGCCGCGTCGGCGTACGGCAGGCCCAGGAGCTGGGTGAGGACGAAGGCCTCCCGGCGTTCGGCCGGGATCGTGGCCAGGAGTTCGGCCAGCGCGACGCCCTCGTCGAAGCCCGGCACGTCGTGCGGCTGGGTCTGCTCGGCGGCGGTCTGCCAGTCGTACCGGTCCGAGAGCCGGGGCCGGGCCGCGGCGTGGCGGAGGCTGTCGACGACGGTGCGGCGGGCGATGGACAGCAGCCAGGTGCGCGCCGAGGACCGGCCCTCGAAGCGGGGAAGGGCGGCGAGGGCCCGCAGGAACACGTCCTGGGTGAGGTCGTCGGCGGCCTGGGTGTCGGCGCTGAGGTAGGCGACGTAGCGCCAGACGTCGCGGTGCAGTGCGCGGACGAAACGGTCGGCCTTCGCGGGGTCGCCGTCGCGGGCGTCCAGGGCCAGTCGGGTCACCGCCGCGTCGGCGGTGTGCCGGTCCGGCTGCTCGACGGCGGGACGGTTCCGGGTGGGCAGGGCAGGAGTCATCGCCACAGGTCCTTCGGGGAAGGGGTGACCGGCGCCGCGCGGCGGCGGGGCCGGTGAAGGGTGTACGGCCTGCCGGAGGGCAGGGCCGAGGCCCGAGGCGCGGGGGGCGGACGTGAACGCGGGTGCCGACGCGTGCTCGGGGAACCGGCTGTCAGACGACAGCGGCTCCCGTCGGGGGACCCCGTGAGGTGATGGCGTGGACGAGGAGGAGCCGGCGCAGCGCGCGGCGCCGGCGCGCGCGGCGTACGAGGACGCGCGGCGGGTGCGCGGCCGCGGCCGGCCGGAGGAGCAGGCGCAGCGGTGTCCAGAGCCATCCGGCGACGGAGCGCAGGATGCGGAAGGCGGCTCGCTCTCCGTAGGCGAGCCACAGGCCGCACACCACCGCCGCCACGAGGTGGGCGACGAGCATCGCCGTCGGCGACATGCCGCCCATGTCGTGGCCCGCGCCCGCCGTCGGAGTCCCCGCGGACACGGCGCCGGCCATCTCGTGCACGGCGTGGTGGCCGTGGGCGGTGGCATCGGAGAGCGCGCTGCCGGGCGGTGGCCGGAAGACCAGCCCGCCGGCCCCGGCCTCGGTGACCATCCTCGGCGCCTCGCGCGGGGAGACGGCCGAGGTCGCCCCGCCTCCGCAGGTCAGGTACTCCGCCCACTGGTGGGCGAACGAGGTGCCGGTGGGCAGGGCGGGGTGGACCAGGGACTGGGCCAGGGAGAACCCCGCGTGGAGCCCGGCCTGGACGGTGACGGCCGCGGCGGTGACGGCGAGCAGCCCCCGCTCACGGCCGGCGAAGGCCCAGGCCGCCCCCGCCGTGCCGGCGAACGCTGCGGACAGGGCCCACCAGGGCACCGCCGTACCCGACATGAGGATGTGGCCGGTGGCCGCGAGCAGCACGCAGAGGGCTGCGAACATCGCAGCCCGTACGACTCGTGAACATCGGCCCGGGTTCATGGCGGGGCTCATCCTCGCACCAGCGTCCGGGACTTCGAAGAAGGCTGCGCACTTCTGGACAAGTTCTGGTGGCCGGCCCGGCCGCGCCTTGAGCGCCCGTCTCGTGTGAGCCGGACCACACGACGCGCGGGGAACCGCAGGCCCTCGCCGGCCGACTGACTGGCCGGTCGCAACGATGTGCGCGCAGCGTGGGGAAGGAGCCATCAGTGGCGGTGGAGGAACCCGGGACCGTGCCGGCGCGCACCGACGAGGGCACGGGAAGGCCGCTGACGGCGCTGCTCACGTGCGCCATGGCGTTCTCGATGCTCCAGCTGTTCCTCCTCGGGGCCCTGGGCCCGCGCCTGGTGGACGAACTGGGAGTCTCGCCCGCGGTCCTCGGGCTGACGACGACGCTCGGCTTCGGGACGGCCGCCCTGCTGTCCCCGGCCGGCGGCCGGATCGTGGACCGGATCGGTCCGCGCCGCTCGCTGGTCGTCCTGCTGCTGGTGTCGGCCGCGGCGCTCGCCCTGATCGGCGCGGCGCCCGGCGCGGCCGGGCTGCTGGGCGCCGTCGCACTGGGCGGCGTACCGCAGGCGCTGGCCAACCCCGCCACCAACAAGGCCATCGTGCGCGTCGTCCCGCCGGCCCGGCGCGGTGCGGTGACCGGACTCAAGCAGTCCGGCGTCCAGCTGGGCGCCTTCGTGGCCGGACTGCCCCTCGTGCTGCTGGCGGGCGGGATCGGCTGGCGGGGCGCGGTGTGGACGGCGGCGGGCGCGGCCCTGCTCGCCGGGGGGTGGGCGCTGCGGGCGCTGCCCGACGATCCCGCGCCGCCACCCACCGGCCCTCACGGCTCACTCGTCCCCCGCGGGATGGTCGCCTGGCTGGCGGCCTTCTCCCTGTTCCTCGGGGCCGGGATCGCCTCGGTCAACACCTACCTGGCCCTCTTCGGGGCGCAGCGCCTCGGGATGGGCCCGACCGCGGCCGGCGCCCTGGTCGCCGTACTGGGAGTGGCCGGGATCGCCGGACGCATCGGCTGGTCGAAGGCGGCCCGGCCCGGGCGGGCCGAGTGGCTGCCGGGATGGCTCGCCTGTGGCGCGCTCGGGGCGGCGCTCCTCCTCGGTGCCGCGCTCGTCGCGGGCCCGTTGGTGTGGCTCGGGGCCGTCGCCGTCGGTGTGTTCGCGGTGTCCGGCAACGCCGTGTCCATGGTGCTGGTCATGCAGCGGGCCGCTCCGGGCCGGGCCGGACAGGACTCGGCGCTCGTCGCGGCCGGGTTCTTCGGCGGATTCGCCGTGGGGCCGCCCCTGTTCGGGCTGCTGGCCGGGAGCGGCCGGTACGGCCACGGGTGGCTGCTGGTCGCGGTGGAGTTCGCGGCGGCGGGGGCCGTCGCCTTCGTGTGGGCTTCACGGGACCGGCGGAAGGCCGCCTCGTGAACGGCGCGGCGCCCACGGATTGGGCCGAAAACGCCCTCGCGGCCGTCATCGGGCGCGTGAGCGTGACCGAGGCCCAGGTCGGCGAACGCTTCCCGCTCTACGCGCAGCCCGACGACGGGCGGTGGACGAGCACCGGCCGCGGTTCCTGGACCGGAGGCTTCTGGGCCGGGCTGCTGTGGCTGCGGGCCCGCTACACCGGTACCGACGCCGACCGGCGGGCCGCCGCCGCGTGCACGGCCCGGCTCGCGCCGTGGGCGGACTCCGACACCGCCACCCGGGGACTGATCTTCTGGTACGGGACCTCGCTCGCCGGAGCCGACGCCGAAGCCGCCCGGCTGCGGGAACGGGCCGCCCGGGCCTGCCTGTCGGCCTACGACCCCGCACTCGGCCTGGTTCCCTGGGGCGATGCGCTGGGCGGGCCGCGCCTGCTGGCCCGCGTGGACGGCGTACCGGGAATGGTGCCCCTGCTGGCGGGCGCCGACGCGCGGGGGACGGCCGCCGCGGCCGCCCACCTCCACCGGCACCTCGACCTCTGCCTCGGCACGGGCGCCGAGCGGCACCCCTGGCTGTGGCCCGCCCGGCTGTTCGACGAGAGCACCGGATGGCAGCCCTGCGACGATCCCGCGCCGGGCTGGAGCCGCGGCCAGGCCTGGCTGCTCCTGGCCGTCGCCGACGCCCTCGTACGGCCCGACGTCGTGGGCGGTGCCCGCGCCCGGCTCGACGAGGCGGTCGGACAACTGCTGGCGCAGGGGGAGGTGCTGGCCGGGCGGCTGGTACCGCCGGCCGACGCCTCCCGGCCCGCCGGCCCCCTCGACACATCGGCCGCCGCGATCACCGCGGTGGCCCTGCTGAAGCTCGCACGGGCCCCGGGCCCCCGGGCGGAGGTCTGCTCGGACCGGGCCGTGGCCATCCTGAACCGGCTGGCGCAGGCCCACCTGACCGGCGCGTGCTCCGGCCGCCCGCCGGGGATGCTCCTGGACGGCTGCTACGACGCCGGGAAGGGGCTGGCGGTCCGGCACGAGCTGATCTGGGGCGACTTCTTCCTGGCGCTCGGCCTGGCCGCCCTGGACGGCCTCGTCGACATCACCCGGGTGTGACCCGCCCCGCGCCGTAGTCGCGCAGGACGCGGCGGGCCACGGTGGTGATGTGGAGTTCGTCGGGGCCGTCGAGGATCCGGGCGGCGCGGCCCGTACGGAAGAGAGCGGGCAGGGGGGTGTCCGGACCGAGCCCGGCGGCGCCGTGGACCTGGATGGCCGAGTCCGTGACCTGCTGGAGCATGCGCGCGGCGGCGACCTTGGCGAGTCCGACCTCCGTACGGGCGTCCTGCCCGGACGCGATCAGGTCCACCGCCTCGTGGACGAGGGGCCGCGTGGTGCGCAGCGCGAGCAGGGCGTCGAAAACGTGCTGCTGGACCAGCTGTTGGTCGGCGAGGGGCCCACGGGACCCGCTGCGGGTGGCGGCCCGTTCACACATCAGGTCGAAGGCGCGCCGGGCCTGGCCCAGCCAGCGCAGGCAACGCAGCGTACGGCCGAGCAGCAGCCGCTCACCCGCGATGGCGAGGGCGTCACCGGGCTCGCCGAGGAGGTGGTCGGCGGGCACCCGGACCCGGTCGAGCGCGATCTCGTACTGCCCCGCCCCACCGAGCACGGGGAGTTCGCGGACCACCCGGAAGCCGGGGGAGGAGGTCGGCACCAGGAGCAGGGAGAGCCCCGTGCGGTCCCCGGCGGTTCCACCGGTGCGGGCCATGACGGTCACCAGGTCGGCGCCGGCGGCGCCGGAGGTGAACCACTTGCGGCCGCTCACGCGCCAGCTGCCGTCCGCCAGGCGTTCGGCGCCGGTGGCGGTCGAGAACGGGTCGGTGCCGGGCACGTCCGGCTCCGTCATCGCGTAGCAGGTCCGCAACTCCCCGGCGACCAGCCGTTCCAGATGCTCCTCGCGGACCCGGGGCGTGCCGTGGCGGGCCAGCATCGTCACGTCGAGCAGGGGAGCGGAGCCGAGCGCGGCGGGGCCGTGGTCACTGGCGCCCTCGTCCTCGGCCAGTGCGGCGTACGCGGCGAAGGACAGGCCGCCGCCGCCCAGTTCGGCCGGGAGCGGGAGCGCCCAGAGCCCTTCCTCGCGGGCCTGCCGCCGCAACTCGGCGAGCGCCGCTGCCGCCGCCGGGCCGCCGGCGTCCAGCACGCCCTCCCGAGGGATCACCCGGCCGCGGACGAATGCGGCGATCCGGTCTCTCAACTCGGCGCCCTGGAGCGCAGGTTGGGTGGCCGTGTCTGGATCCGTCACTGTTTTCCTCCTCATTCCCGGGAACTCGTGGGAACGGTTGTCCGACTCTCTGTCCGTGGAACTGGTCGGGCGCGGACGCCCCCCGGTTCCCGCGTATCGCACGAACCGGGCGACGGCCACCGCCGCGCCGGGAGAGGAGAGGCATGGCGTCACCAGCCACCACGCAGACGGTCCGGCCGCTCGACACACTGCGCTTCGACACCTCGGGGCCCCCGCAGATCACAGGCGTGGTCGCCGACCACCTGCGCATGCTCGGCGCGAGCGGGGAGCACCCCGGCCGGGACGCTCCGCCGGACCGCATCACGCTCACCGGCGGCGGCTTCGCACCGGCCCACGCGGTCACCACCTGGGCGGGCCCCGCGAGCGGGCTCGTCGACGAGGCGACCGTGCAGGCCGCCACCGGCATCATGGCCGTGCACGGCCGCCGCGACGGCTCCCCGCGGGGGCTGGCCGCCGACTACGCGGCCACGGCCACCGCCGTCCTGACCGTGCAGGGGCTGCTCGCCGGCCTCATCGGCCAGGTTCGCGGAGGCGCCGCCGCCCAGGTCGCCACCCGCGCGGACCGGGCGGGCCTGCTGACGGTGTCCCAGTACCTCGCCGCCGCCGGAGCCGACGAGGGCGAAGCCGCCGAACTCGCCGCAGGCGGACCGCCCTTCCGCTCCGCGGAGGGCGTCCTCTTCGAACTGGAAACCCTCGACCCGGGCGCGTGGGCCGCCTTCTGGCGGGCGCTGGAGGCGCCCGCCGACGCGATGCGGGCAGGCTGGCGGCCCTTCCAGTTCCGGTACGCCACCGCCTGCGCGCCCTTCCCGCAAGCCCTCCACGAGATCACCCGGGCCACCCCCATGACGGGTATCCGGCGGGCCGCCGCCCTCTCCGGCGCCGAGGTGTGCGTCCTGCGCACGCTCGGGGAAAGGGCGCTGGAGGACGACGGCGCCGCCCCGTGGGAGCTCCGGCTCCTCGGGCCGGAAGCCGGTCGTCCGGAGGCGGCCGCCTGGCGCGGAGACGGGCGGGGCCTGCGGCCGGAAGCCGGCCGTCCGCTGGCCGGACTGACCGTCCTGGAGGCCGGCCGGCGCATCCAGGCCCCGCTCGCCGCACACCTGTTGGGCCTGCTGGGCGCCGACGTGATCCGGATCGAGCCGCCGGGCGGCGACCCGCTGCGCGGTATGCCGCCCGCCTGCTCCGGGATCTCCGCGCGCTGGCTCGCCCTCAACCGGGGCAAGCGGGCCGTGGAGATCGACATCAAGGCCGACGCGGACCGGCGCCGCCTGCGCGAGATGGCCGCGGAGGCCGACGTCTTCCTGCACAACTGGGCCCCCGGCAAGGCCGCCGAACTCGGCCTGGACCACGACGACCTCGCGTCGGTGAACCCCGCACTGGTCTACGCGTACACCAGCGGCTGGGCCGGCCGGCTCGACGACGCCCCCATGGGCACGGACTTCATGGTCCAGGCGCGCACCGCGGTCGGCGAGGCCGTCCGCCCCCAGGACGAGGCCCCGGCCCCCTCACTGATGACCCTGCTCGACGTACTCGGCGGACTGCACGGCACCGAGGCGGTCCTCGCCGGACTCCTCCTGCGCGAACGCACCGGCCACGGCGTCCGCGTGGACTCCTCCCTGCTCGGCGCCGCCGACACCCTGACCGCCCCCGCCCTGCGACGCGCGGCACGCGGCGAGAGCCCCCGCCGGCCGGCCGGATTCCGGCGGCCCCTGCCCACGGCCGACGGCTGGATCGCCCCGACCGACGCGGGCGCCCCCGCCGCGGGAGCGTACGACCTGCGCGAACTGCCCACCGCGGACGCCCTCAGGCAGTTGCGGGAACACGGCCTGACGGCCACGGCCGTCACCACCGACCTGGCCGACCTGCACCACGACCAGCGCTTCACCGGCTCGATCAGCCGCGACGCGCACGGCGCCCCTGCCGTTCCCGACCCCTGGAGCTTCGCATGACCGCCAACCGGCTCGTCCTGCACGACCTGCTGCCCGCCGGCCTCCGCCGCTCCTGGGCGGTCGACGGTACCTGCCCCGATCTCGATCTCTACAGCCTGTTCCGGGCCCGGCAGATCGCCGACCTGCACGCCACCGCCGTCATCGACGCCAAGGGCCCCCTCTGTTACACCGCGCTCGACCGCAAAGTGCGATGTCTGGCCGGCGGCCTACGGGACCTCGGCATACGCCCCGGCGATGTCGTCGCCGTCCAGCTCCCGAACAACCGCAACGCCGTCATCGCCGACCTGGCCCTGGCCGCCCTCGGCGCGGTGGCCCTGCCCTTCCCCGTCGGCCGGGGCAGCCTCGAAGCGGAATGCCTGCTGCGCCGCGCCGAGGCCGTCGCCGTCATCGCCGCGACCGAGCACCGCGGCAGCCGGTACGCCGCCGACCTGCACACCCTGGCACCGGCCCTGCCCGCGCTTCGGCACGTGATCGCCGCCGGACCCGGGCCGGCCCCCGAGGGAACGGTTGCCCTCTCCGCGCTGCTGCGCTCCGACGCGAGCGCCTTCGTACCCGCCCGGCCCGACCCGGACAGCGCGGCCCGCATCCTGGTCTCCTCCGGTTCCGAGGCCGAGCCGAAGATGGTCGCGTACTCGCACAACGCCCTCGCGGGCGGTCGCGGCAACTTCCTCGCCTCGCTGATGCCCGACGGGACCGCGCCGCGCTGCCTGTTCCTGGTGCCGCTCGGCTCCGCCTTCGGCTCCAACGGGACGGCCGTCACCCTGGCCCGGCACGGCGGCACGCTCGTCCTCCTCGACCACTTCACCCCGGAAGCGGCCATCACGGCGGTCCGCGAGCACGCGCCCACGCACGTCCTCGGCGTACCGACCATGGTGCGGATGATGCTGGACCGGCTCGAAGGCGACGCGGCCCCGCTGCCCGCCCCCACCGCCCTCGTCCTGGGCGGGTCCGCGCTCGACGAGCGCACGGCCAAGGACGCCGCCCGCGCCTTCGGCTGCCCGGTCGTCAACCTCTACGGCTCGGCCGACGGCGTCAACTGCCACACCGGACTGGACAACGACACCCCTCCCGCGGACGGCCGGGGAGTGGTGGCCGGGCGCCCCGACCCCCGGGTCGCCGACATCCGCATCGCCGACACCGAGACGCACGAGCCGCTCCCGGACGGCCGGGTCGGGGAGATCATCGCGCGCGGCCCGATGACCCCGCTGTGCTACGTCGCCTCCCCGGACCTCGACGCCCGCTACCGCACACCCGACGGCTGGGTCCGCACCGGAGACCTCGGCTTCCTCGACGAGGCCGGCACCCTGCACATCGTCGGACGGCTCAAGGACATCGTCATCCGGGGCGGCGCCAACATCAGCCCCGCCGAGGTCGAACGCCAGCTGTCCTCCCACCCGCTGGTGCGCGACGTGGTGTGCGTGGGCGTTCCGGACGCGGTGATGGGGGAGAGGCTGGCGGCCTGCGTCGTACCCCGCACGGCGCAGGCGCCCTCCCTGGACGAGCTCGGCGCGCACCTCGCGGAGCGCGGGCTCGAACCGCGCAAGTTCCCCGAGCGGCTCCTGATCGCCGCCGAACTCCCGCTGACCCCGGCGGGCAAGCCCGACCGGGCGGCCCTGCGCGCGTGCCTGACCGACGTCCGCGCGCTGCCGGAGACCGGAAGCGTCACGCTCGCCCAGGCGGGATGAGAGGTCGGGGCCCGGCGGCGCCTCGCCGCCGGGCCCCGCACACGCGACACGGGAGGGCACGCGTTCCATGCGTGCCCTCCCGTGTGTGTGACGCCTTCCGGCGCCGGGTCAGGAGGCGCCCATGGCCTTCTTCAGCTCGGCCGCCGCGTTGCGGTAGACCGGCAGCAGGTCGAGGTCCTCGCCCGGGTAGTTGACGATCTTGACCTGCTTGGCGCCGGAGTCGGGCAGGACCGTGCCGGTGGACATGTGGGCGTTGTCCAGGACGAGCGCCGGCTTCTTCGCGGACAGCTCCGCGAGCTGCGACGGGGTGACGGCCTCCGGCCCGAACGTGCCCACGGGCGTGGTCCCGCCGAGCTTCGCGGCCCAGGCGGTGAAGACCTGGCTGACGACGGAGGGGCTCTTGCCGCCGGGCCAGGCTGCCTGGACGTCCTTGTTCAGCTTCCCGTACTCGGTGTCGAATCCGGTCTTCCACTGCGTGGCGGCGTCCGCCGTGCCGAAGAGGGCGCCCAGCTTGTCGACCTCGGCCTTGACCTTGTCGGGGTCGTTGTCGAGGTTGACCTCGACCAGCTTCGCCTTGGAGCCCGCGGCCTCCTTGATCTTCGCCGCGTACGGCTCGAAGGGCGCGTAGAGCACGAAGTCGGCCTTGGCGACGGCGGCGAGGTCCGAGGGCTTCGGGTCGTAGTCGGGGGCGTGGTGCACGGACTGCGGGACGATGACCTTGACGTCCTGGGCGCCGGCGGCCCGGGCGAAGGCGCCCTCCCAGGTGGTGGTCACGACCACGACGGGCCGGCCCTTGGCGGCCGGGGCACCGGCCGGCGCCGGGCTGTCGCCCGCCGTGCCGGTGCCGGTGTCGTCTCCGCAGCCGGCCGTGAGGAGGACCGCCGCGCTCAGTGCGAGGAGGGAAGGGATACGGCCGCGGGTGCGCGCCATGTGCTGATGCTCCGTTCGGGTATGAAGTGCACGGCGAGGACGAGGGCCCCCGCCGTCAGGACGAGGACCGGGCCGGGAGGCCAGTCCAGCCACAGGGCCAGCAGGAACCCCGTCAGGTTGACGACGATGCCGATGCCGACCGCCCAGAGGGTGATCGACCGCAGCGAACTGCCGAGGCGGCGGGCCGCGAGCGCGGGCAGCAGGGTCAGCGCGTCGACGAGCAGGGCGCCCGTGAGTTTGATGGCGCCGGCGACCGCGACGGCGACGAGGACCAGGAGGACCGCGGTCAGCGCCCGCACGGGCACGCCGGAGCACTGGGCGAGTTCGCGGTCGTAGAGGAGCAGGCCGATCTCGCGGCGCCGCCACCAGAACAGGCCGGGGACCACGACGGCGAGCACCCCGAGGACCACGAGATCGGCGGCGCCCACCGACAGGATCGACCCCCAGAGCAGGGCGAAGGCGCCGGAGGCGTTGACGCCCGAGACGGCGAGCAGGAGCAGGGCCGCCGCGATGGCCAGGCTCATCAGCAGCCCCATCGCCCCCGACAGCCCGTCCGGGGTACGGGCGAGCGGTGCGACGCCCGCGCCGGCCAGGGCACAGGCCACCAGCGCGCACAGCATGGGGTCGAGGCCGGTGAGCAGGCCGACCGCGATGCCGAGCAGGGCGACGTGCATCATCGCGAACCGGACCGGCATGATGTCGAGCCCGACGATGACCACCCCGATCACGGGCAGCCCGACGGCGGCCAGCAGCAGGGCGATGCCCGCCCGCTGCACGGGCAGGAGTTGCAGGAGCGCGCCGAGGTCGGCGGTGGCGAGCGTCACCGGACCTCCCGCAGCCGGCCCGCGGCCATCTCCAATACCCGGTCGCAGCGCTCCGCCAGCGCGCGGTCGTGCGTCACCACGACGAGGGTCACCGGCAGGGAGGTGAGGACGTCCGCCGCCTCCTCCTGGCCGTCGAAGTCGAGGGCCGCGGTGGGCTCGTCGGCCAGGAGCACCTGGGCTCCCGCGGTGACACAGCCGATCGCCCGGGCCAGGTACATGCGCTGCAACTGCCCGCCGGAGAGGGTGTGCAGCGGCCGCCCGGTCAGCGGACCCACCCCGAGCCGGTCCGCGGCCTCGGCCGCGTCCGCCGCGGCGCCGCTGCTGGCCAGCAGCTCGGCGCCGAGCAGCGGGAAGCGCCCCGCGGCCGGCTTCTGCGGGATCCAGGCGCAGGCCCGGCGCCGCCAGGCCCACTCCGCGGCGGAACCGGTGCCGCGTCCGCCGACGGTGATCGCGCCCGACACCTGTCGGTGGAGGCCGAGCACGGCACGCAGCAGCGTGGTCTTGCCCGAACCGTTCGTACCCGTCAGGGCCACCCGCTCACCGGCCGCGATCTCCAGATCCACGTCGGCGACGGCCTCCACCCGGCCGTGCCGACAGGCCACTTCGCGCATGTGGACGTCCATCCCGCCCATCTCTCGTCCCTCGATCCTCTGCAGCAGCAGGATGATTTCGGCGCAGTGTCCGCCTCGCACGTGGCAGTAGTCGGCCGGAGCGGGCCCCGGGTTCCCGCGATCGGCGAAATGGACGAGATCGATGAAACCGACGAGATCGACGAGATCGACGAGGTTCGACGAGATCCGTGACGAGAGGCGGCTCAGCTGCCGGGCCGCACGACGAACGCCACGGCCTGGACGGGCCCGTTGGTGCGGAAGTGCAGGACGAAGGGCACGGCGTCCCCCACCTGCCAGCGGCCCTTGACCGTCATCATCACGTCCAGCGTGCTCGGGGTCATCTGCAGCGTCGAGCCGGCGGGGATCTCCGCCGAGGGGACCATGCGCATGGAATCCGCCCCCGCGGCGCTCACGTGCCGGCTCAGCATCACCGCCTCGACGACGGGGGAGGTCACGGAGACCAACTGGTCGCCGGAGCCACCGGTGTTCGTGATCCGGAAGAACGCGGCGGTGCGCTCCTTGTCGGCGTACGGCAGGAAGACCCGCCCGATGCCGACCTCGATCCGGGCCGGAGTGCCCGCGGCCCCCGCCGTGGTCCACGCGGTCAGCCCCACCAGGGCCGTGAGACAGGCGGTCACCGGCGCGAGCACGGCGATCAGGCCTTCGCGCAGCCGACGGCCGCCGGGCGACTCCGCGGCCGAGGCGGCCGAGGCGGTGGGAGAGAGGGGATCGGTCATCGCTGAAAACCCTTTCGGCGGGGACGGGGTGACAAGCCGCCGTGGCGCTTCGGCGCGGGCTGCCAGGCCCGCAGGCGCAGGCTGTTGCCGACCACCAGCAGGGAGCTGGCGGACATCGCGGCGGCGGCGACCATCGGGTTGAGCCAGCCGACCGCGGCCAGGGGCACGGTGACCGCGTTGTAGCCGAACGCCCAGACGAGGTTGGCGCGGATCGTCCCCAGGGTGCGACGGGCCAGCCGGACGGCGTCGGCCACCGCCTCGATGTCACCGCGCACCAGCGTCACGTCGGCGGCGCCGATCGCCACGTCCGTACCGCTGCCCATCGCGATGCCGAGATCGGCGCGGGCCAGGGCGGCGGCGTCGTTCACCCCGTCGCCGATCACCGCCACCCGGCGGCCCTCCTCCTTCAGGCGCGTGACCAGCTCGGCCTTCTCCTCCGGAGTGCAGCGGGCGTGGACCGCGGAGATGCCGAGCTGCGCGGCGACCGCCAGGGCCGTGGCATCGCGGTCGCCGGTGGCCAGCACCGGTTCCACTCCCAGCCGCCGCATCCGGTCCACGGCCCGGTAGCTCCCGGGCCGCAGCACGTCCCCGAGGGTGATCAGGGCCTCGTCGAAGCCGTCCACCCGGACCAGGACGGGAGTGAGCACGGACGCCTCCGCCTCGGCCAGGGCCTGCGCCAACGACTTCGGCAGGCCGTCGTCGGGAGAGAGCAGGTCGATGCGCCGGCCCTCCACGAGTCCCGTGACCCCCGCCCCGGCCGTCGCCAGGAAGTCGGTGACCGGCGGCAGCGTGCCCCCGGGCAGCGCGCGCTGCGCGTACGCGGCGAGGGCGCGGCCCAGCGGATGCTCCGAGCCCTGCTCCACGGCCCCGGCCAGGCGCAGGACCGCCTCGCGCCCGATGCCGCCGCTGACCGCGGTGACCTGGACGACACTCATGTGCCCGGTGGTGAGCGTGCCGGTCTTGTCCAGGACCACGGTGTCGACGTGCCGCAGTGCCTCCAGCGCCTGCGGACCGCTGACCAGCACGCCCAGCTGCGCGCCCCGGCCGGTCGCGGCCAGCAGTGCGGTGGGCGTCGCCAGCCCGAGCGCGCACGGGCAGGCGACGACGAGGATCGCCACCGCCGCGGTCACGGCCGCCTGCGGGTCCGCCTCGGCGCCGAGCCAGAAACCGAGCACCGTGACCGCCAGAGCCAGGATGACCGGGACGAAGACCCCCGCCACGCGGTCGGCGAGCCGCTGGGCCCGCGCCTTGCCCGCCTGGGCTTCGGTGACCATACGGGTGATCCGGGCGAGCTGGGTGTCCGCACCGACCGCGGTGGCCCGGACGAGGAGCAGCCCACCGGCGTTGACGGCGGCGCCCACCACCTTCCGGCCGGGCCCCACCTCCACGGGATCGCTCTCACCGGTGACCAGGGACAGGTCCAGGGCCGAGCTGCCGGAGACCACCACACCGTCGGTGGCGACCCGTTCCCCCGGCCGGACGAGGAACTCCTGCCCCACCCGCAGTTCTTCCACGGGGATCAGCCGCTCCCTGCCGTCCTCGCGGACCGTCACGTCCTTGACGGCGAGCCCGGCCAGTGAGCGCAGGGCCGCGCCGGTGCTCCGCCGGGCCCGGCCCTCCAGGTGGCGGCCCGCCAGGACGAACAGGGGAACTCCGACGGCGGCTTCCAGGTAGACGTGCGCGACCTCCCCGCCCGCCGAGGGGAGGAAGGTGAACGGCATCCGCATGTCCGGATCGCCGGCGCCGCCGAGGAACAGCGCGTACAGGGACCAGGAGAACGAGGCGAGCACCCCGAGGGAGACCAGGGTGTCCATGGTGGCCGTCGCGTGCCGCAGCCCGCGTACCGCCCGCAGGTGGAACGGCAGGGCGCTCCACACGACGACCGGAGCGGCCAGAGTGAGGCACAGCCACTGCCAGTTGCGGAACTGCAGGGCGGGCGCCATCGACAGCACGAGGACCGGCAGGCAGAGCAGCGCGGTGATCAACAGCCGTTCGCGCTCGGGGTGTTCACCGTCCGCCGGCGGATCCGCGGGCGGGGCCTGCGCACGAGGAGCGGTGGCCGGCGGGGGCAGTTCGGCCGTGTAACCGGCGCGTTCCACCGCCGCGACCAGGTCCTGGGCGCTCACGGCCGGCGGATGGCTCACCCGCGCCTTCCCGGTGGCGAGGTTGACCGTCGCGGTCACCCCGTCGAGCCGGGCCAGCCGCTTCTCCACCCGGTTCACACAGGCCGCGCACGTCATGCCGCCGACGATCAGATCGGTCGTCGTCAGGGTGCCGCCCGCCGTGTCCGCGGTCATCGGCCGCTCCCCGGATGCGTGCCGTTCATGCCGCCCGTGCCGCCGCCACCGTGCGAACCGCCGGTGGATCCCGTACCCGTGCCGGTGCGGTGCAGGCCGGGGGCGACCGGCCCGGCGGCCGAACCCACCCCGTAGGAGAGGGCGAACAGCGCCGCCAGGAGCACGACGAAGCCGGCCAGGGCCGGTGGCGGCGCCCCACGCGGCCAGGCGCCGTCGGGGCGGGTCTCGGGTTGCCTTCCGGTCATCGGCTCTCCAGATCCTGGGTACGTGTACGGCGCTGCGCCCGTCGTGGTCGTCCGCGCGGGAGCCGCCGGGGAGGTAGTCGTACGCGGTGCGGTCCGAGTTCCCGCCCGCCGCCCGTCCGCGGTGGGTCCGTCCGGCGGCGTACCTTATTGCAAGTCACTTGCAATTGATCTGGATGCGCGAAAGAGGTTTCCGGTGGGCTCTCCTGTGGTGCTGGGCATCGAATCGTCGTGTGACGAGACCGGTGCCGGGATCGTGTCCGAAGGGCGGCTGCTCGCGCACGTGGTGGCGTCGAGCATGGACGAACACGCGCGGTTCGGCGGGGTGGTGCCGGAGATCGCCGCCCGCGCCCACCTGCACGCCTTCAACCCCGTCGTACAAGAGGCCCTGGACCGGGCGGGGCTGCGGATCTCCGACATCGACGCCGTCGCGGTCACCACCGGACCGGGCCTCTCAGGCGCCCTGCAGGTCGGGCTGGCCGGGGCGAAGACCCTGGCCTACGCGGCCGGCGTACCGCTGTACGGGGTTCACCACCTGGCCGGACACGTCGCCGCCGACACCCTGGAACACGGGCCGCTCCCCAACCCGTGCATGGTGCTCATCGTGTCGGGCGGGCACACCTCGCTCCTGTTCGTACGGGACCTCGTACGCGATCCGATCCTGCATCTCGGCGACACCGTGGACGACGCGGCCGGGGAGTGCTTCGACAAGGTGGCCCGGGTCTTCGGCCTGCCCTATCCCGGCGGGCCGGCCATCGACAGGGCCGCCCGCGGCGGCAACGGCTGCGCGGTGGCCTTCCCCCGCCCGCTGACGCGCCCCGCAGACGCCCCGTACGCCTTCTCCTTCTCCGGGCTGAAGACCGCCGCCGCGCGCTGGGCCGAGCAGCACCGCCTGCGCGGCGAGGAGATCCCGCTGGCCGACGGCGCCGCCTCCCTCCAGGAGGCCGTGGCGGACGTGCTCACCCGCAAGGCCCTGGCCGCCTGCCGGGAGTACGGAGTGAGCACGCTCGTCGTGGTGGGCGGGGTCGCCGCCAACTCGAGGGTGCGCGCGCTGGCGGAGGAACGCTGCGCCGCCGCCGGGGTCGAACTGCGGGTGCCCCCGCTCACCCTGTGCACCGACAACGGGGCGATGATCGCCGCCGTCGGTGACCTCCTGGTGCGGGCGGGCTCGGCCCCGGCACAGCTCGACGTCTCGATCGACCCGTCGGCGCCGCTGGAGTACGCGGCCCTGCACCCCGTGGCCCGTACCGCGGAGAGGGCCGCGTGAGCGGCGTACCGGTCAGTCCCGGCGAACGGGCGGCAGTACCCGTTCCGGTTCTCGGCCGGCCGGTGCCCCGCCGGCGGGCCGTTCCCAGCCGGGCAGGACGCTGACGAACGGCACCCCGGTGCGCGGATGCTCGATGACCTCCGCCTCGACCTCGTACACCTCGGACAGCAGCCGCGCCGTCAGTACCTCCTCGGGCGTCCCGGTGGCGACGACGCGGCCGCCCGCCATGACGCAGATCCGGTCGCAGAACGCCGCGGCGAGGTTCAGGTCGTGCAGCGCGACGACCGCGGTGACGCCGAGCCCGCGCACGAGCCGGAGCGCGTCGAGCTGATGACGCAGGTCCAAGTGGTTGGTCGGCTCGTCCAGCACCAATGTCCCCGTGCGCTGGGCCAGCGCGCGGGCGATCAGCACCCGTTGCTTCTCCCCGCCCGACAGCCGGTCGAACGGCGCGTGCGCGAGGGCGTCGACGCGGAGCTCCGCCAGGGACCGCGTGATGATGTCGCGGTCGTCCGCGTCATCACCGGCGAAGGCCCGCTTGTGCGGGGTACGGCCCATCGCCACCACGTCGTAGACGGTCAGTTCGAAGTCCCCGGCGGTCTCCTGGAGTACGGCCGCGAGCCGCTGGGCGAGCCGCTTGCCCGGCATCCGCCAGACGTCCTCGCCGTCGAGGACGACCCGGCCCGAGGTGGGGCGCACCGCCCGGTACAAGGTGCGCAGCAGGGTGGACTTGCCGGCGCCGTTGGGGCCGACCAGGCCCACGACCTCGCCGGGCGCCGCCTGCAGCGACGCCTGGTGGACCAGCGCCCTGCCGTTCACCACGACGCTGACCTCCTCGGCGCGCAGGGATCCGGGCTCTGCGATCGGTCGGTCGCTCACCCGGCCGCCTTCCGTCGCATCAGCCAGAGGAAGAAGGGACCGCCGACCAGGGCGGTGAGGATGCCGACGGGTATCTCCTCCGGGCTCATGAACGTCCGCGCGGCCAGATCGGCGGAGATCAGGAACGCCGCCCCCAGGAGGACCGCGGCGGGCAGCGCGCGACGGTGGTCGGCGCCCACGAGCAGCCGCACCACGTGCGGCATGATCAGCCCGACGAACCCGATCTGCCCGCTGACCGCCACGATCGTGCCGATCATCAGGGCCACCAGCGTGAACAGGGCGCCGCGGAACCGGTGCACGTCCAGACCGAGGGCCGCGGCCGCCTCCTCCCCGGCCAGCAGCAGGTTCAGCGGACGGCAGACACCCAGGAGGACGGCCGTCCCGAGCAGGACCGCACCCACCGGGATCCACACCGTCGTCCAGGTGGTGCCGGCCAGCCCGCCGAGCATCCAGCGCAGCGCGGACTGCGTCTTGTGCGGATCGTTCGAGGTGACGATCAGGAAGCTGGCCAGCGCCGACAGCACCTCGGCCGTGGCCACACCCGCGAGGACCAGACGTACCGTCGTCATCCGCCCGCCGGAGCGGGCCAGGAAGTAGACGGCGACCAGGGCGGCCAGGGCCCCGCAGAACGCCGCCACCGGCAGGGTGAACAGTCCGAACACCGAAAGGTTCAGGACCAGGACGAGCACCGCGCCGACCGACGCGCCCGAGGACACGCCCAGCAGCATCGGATCGGCCAGCGGATTGCGGACCAGCGCCTGCAGCGCCATGCCGGCCACCGACAGACCCGCGCCGACCACCCCGGCCAGCAGCACCCGGGGGAGGCGGACGTCCACGACGATCGTCTCGCGCACCGGGGTCCACGTCGGCTCGGCGAGGGCCGGGTGCACGCGGTGCAGCAGGATCCCCCACACCTGGTCGGCCGGGACGCTGATCGAGCCGGCCGCGATCCCGGCCGTGGCGGCGCAGAGCACCAGGACACCGAGGAGCGTCAGCACCACGGAGTACGGGATCCCGGGCCGCCGCGCGGGAACGGGCCGGCCCTCCTGACGTGGGGCGGCCTCAAGGGCCGCCGGGGCCCCCGCACCGGTCACTGGACGCGGCCCGGGTGGAGCTGACGCGCCAGCGACTCGACAGCCGCCGGCACTCGCACGCCGACCACCGCGGAGGACAGCGGCAGGACCGCGAACCGCTGGTTCTTGATCGCGGGCACGTCCTTCAGCGCCGGGTGGGCGAGCAGGAACTTCTTCTTGTCCTCGACGGACTGGTCGCCGTAGTCGTAGATGACGATCGCCTCGGGGGCGCGCTGCGCCACCTGCTCGAACGAGACGTCGCCGAAGGCCTTGTCCAGGTCGGCGAAGAGGTTCACCCCGCCGGCCCGCCGGATCATCTCGTTGCCGATGCCCTTGCCGCCCGCGGTGAAGGCCGTCTTGTCGCCGCTGTCGTACACGAACAGCTTGACCGGGGTGACCCCGGTGAGCTGGGACTCCACCGCGGCGAGGGTGGCGTGCAGCTTCCCCAGCCGCTCCTCGGCCCGCTCGGGCACGCCGAAGATCTTGGCGATCGTACGGATCTCCTCGTCCATGGCGGACACGTCCACCGGACCGGTGGGGCACTCCTCGGTGTTGAGGCGGGTGTTGATCCCGGCCTTGGCGAAGGCGGCCCGGCCGCGGCCCTCCTTCTCGTCGAAGGTGGAGGTCCACCCGCCGTAGACGAAGTCGGGCTCGGCCTCCAGGAGCGCCTCGAAGGACGGGTACTCCTTGGAGAGCACCTTCACGCTGTCGTAGGCGGCCTGGTACTCGGGGAGGATCTTGTCGTCGAGATAGCCCGTCCCCACCATCGACTTCTCCAGGCCGAGCGACAGCATCACCTCGGTCGCGTGCTGGTTGAGCGATACGGCGCGCTGTGGCGGCCGCCGATAGGTGCTCGTCACCCCGCAGTTGTCCACGGTGACCGGAAAGCCGGCCGCGTCCGCGGTCGTGGTGGCGGAGGGCTCGGCGGTGCCGCCACCGCAGCCGGATATCAGCAGGGCCACGGCGAGTGCGGACAGCACGGCCTTCGGGTGGTGGTTGCGGGGCATGGGTGGTCCTCTCACCGCGGATGGATCGAATGGCTGGGGGCCGGTTGGCTGCCGGTCGGCTGCGCCGGTTGGCTGCGCCGCCGCTTGGCTGCGCCGCTCGGGCCGGGGTACGAGGGGGCCGGTTGGGCCGGGGTCGGGCGCGCGCCGGGGTGTCTCCTCGGGCGCCGAACGTGGCGGGGGGTCGGATTGATCGGTCTTGTTGTGTTCGGCGCCCTGCGGGGACACCCCGACACACACCCGACCCCGTCCCAACCGGCAAGTTCAGCCTCGCCGGCGTTTGAGGCGCGCCGTCCAGCTGCGCCGCACCGCCCGGCCTCGCCGCACAAACCAGCCCCTCCGGCGTTTGAGGAGCGGGGTGCGGGGCGGACCCCGGTATTTCAGCCTCGCCGGCGTTTGAGGCGGAGCCCCGGCAGGCCTGGGTGGGGATCGGGGGCCACGGATCGATTGGCCACGTCAACTCTCCTTCGCGAGTCGCGGCAGAAAGGTCCCGGAGGCGTTCCTCGGGACCCCGCACGACGCTTCGGCGTGCGGGCAGTGGCAGGTCTTCGGACTCGCGGGCGCGCCTGCCGGTCTCCCGGCGGGCACCTACTGGCCGTCGCTTCCCAGGACCGGTTCCGGTCCCAGTGCGTATGACGGCGGTCGTTCCCGCTCACCGCTGCGGGGCAGTCCCGGATTCCCACCGGGTTCCCTCTTACGACGCGTCCCGCCTGGCGGACGGGGGCGTACCAGCTGCACTCACACCCTACCCGCGGGCACGACGACCCCGTCAGGCCGCCGGCCGCGGATGCCGGGGGCAGTCGCGGCCGCGGGCGGGCGGGACCGTCGGCGGAAGGCCGGCGGCCGGGCCGTCCGTGAGCCGCCACGCGGTGCGGATGGAGCCGATCAACTGTCGTGCGCTGTACGGGGACACCTCCAGCTCCTGACGGGCCTGGCCCAGGAGGTCCAAGTCCCCCTCCGGGCCTCGTGCTGCCGCCTCGTCCCGCCGGCGGGCCAGGTCACCCTCGCCGAAGATGTCGAGCAGGGTCAGGGAGAACAGGACGTACGCCGACGCCTCGTCGATGAGATTCCGGGCCGCCTCCGCGATCTCCGCGGCCGCCTCCTCCCCCAGGTGCCGGTGGAGATCGTGGAAGGCCACGTGTTCCAGGGCTCGCCGGAGCTCGGGGGAGACGCAGGGGCAGCCGGCCCGCAGATGGCCCGTCAGGTTCCGGAACGCGATGAGGAGCGCGCTGGTCCGTGGCGTCCACCGCTGCTTGCTCAGGAGCGTGCGGAACCCCGCGAGCGTGTCGGCGAGCTCTTCCAGGATCAACTGGTGTGCGATGTCGGTGAGTTCGATGAGCCGGGTCGTGGAGGTGATCTCGTCCAGGCGCAGGCCGTAGCGGATGAGATCCCTGGGTATTCCGCCCGAGAGGGCGTGCGTGAGCACCTTGTACGGCTCGGAGAGACCTGAGGCCCGGCGCCCGAGGATCTTCTTGGACTCCTCCAGTGTGCACGGCAGGACGTGCACGATGTCGTCCAGCGAGCTGTCGGTGACGCCGCGGTGCGGCAGGCCCCGGCGTACGAAGGAAGCGCCGACGTCCTCGGCGACGGAGATCAGGTAGTGGACGTGGGGTACGCCCAGGATGGCCTTGATCTCGTTCAGGAACGCGAGCGCCTCGGTGTCCGAGCCCAGCCGGTCCAGCTCGTCGATCGCGATCACGACCCGCTCCTCCCGCCGCTGCTGCTCGGCGGCGATGTCCGTCAGCAGGTCACGGAAGTCGGATACCAGATCGGGGAAGTTCGGTGGCAGGGTCGACAGTGAGGCGGTGTGCGTGGTGAGGAGCTGTGCGGCCCCGGCGGTGACCGCGGAGGACGCCGTCTGCATGGTCTGCAGGCGGTACAGCTCGTCGCGGCAGGCCGTCAAGAGGTACGGCGTCGGGTCCGGAGGGGTCCAGGAGCCGGCTCTGACCAGCAGGAGTCCCGCGAGGACGCAGGCGAGCCGGAGGGGGTTCTCGGGGTCGGTCACGATCGCCTGCGCCACGGGCCTGGTGAGGAGCAGCGCGAGCGACACCAGGAGCATCCCGGCCGCGATCCGGCGGCGGGCGGCGGTGCCGAGGAGCAACCGCCCCCGGAATTCCCACTGCTGGTCGGGCATCAGATTCGCCAGTCCGGTCAACGCCACGGTCAGCAGCAGGAGACTCTCCGGGTCCTTGTCGATGCCCGCCATGACGCTGCGGACATCGCCGTCGAAGAGCAGCGAGCCGAACGCGGCCGTGCTCAGCAGCGCGCCGATCGCGACGACCGCGTAGCGGGCGCCCCGGAGGAGGTCGGCCCACCGGCTCCACCGCCGAAGGCTCCACAGGACGACGCCGGCGATGACGGCGAGGAGGGCCGCCCCGATCCGCTCGCCCCGCCAGACGTCCGCCACCACGTCGGCCGCCCGGTGCCCGTACTCCGCCGCGTGCGCGCGCAAGGGACGTTCGTACCGGGTCGCGAGGGAGCGCGCGTTCGCGGCGAGGCCGAGGACGACGAGCGCGCCCGCCGCGAGTCCGAAGGCAAGCACGGTGAGCGTGTTCCGGAGGGCGGGGAACAGGCGGCGCGCCGCCCTGCGCACGGTCGAGAGCCGGACGAAGGCGGGCGGGTCGTAGCCGTGATGGACGAGGTAGCTCTCGCAGGTCTTGACGTAGAGGGACAGCAGGAAGTCGTACGGGGAGTAGGTGGCCGGTGCCTGGACGACGACCGCGAACCCGGCGTCGTTCGCGCAGGTTTCCAGGAGCGTCGACTTGCCCACGCCCCGGGAGCCGCTGACCGCGATGGTGCCGCCGCTCTCCAGCTGGGTGATCTTCCGGGCGAGGCTACGGGCAGCCGGACTGTCGATCACGTACTGCGGACTGCGCGGGGAGCGCAGGCCGTCGTAACTGTCGGCGAGAAGGAGCGAGTCGTGGTCCTCACCGAGCAGCGCTTCCACCACACGGGCGACCAGCGGGCGCACGCCGTTCTCCTCGAGGTCCCGGCGCCAGGCCGCACCGGCCCATGCGGTTCTCCTGCTCACGAGGAGAAGGGACGGCCGCAGCCGCCATTCCCGGAGGTTCAGCAGGACGCTCATGCGCCACACCGGGTGCCGCCACACGGCGGCCGCGGTCAGGAGCGGGACCACGGCGGCGGCGAGCGCCGTGGACCAGGACGCGAAGGCGAGGAACAGGAGCGTCAGCAGCGTGGTCGAGCCGAGCAGCACGGTGGCCGGATGCGTCCCGTTGCGCAGGTAGTCGAGCCGTCGGCGAAGCCGTTCCTCCCGTTCGAGCAGGGAACGGAAGCGCGCCTGGGTGTCCTGGCAGGGTTCCACGGCACGTGCGACGTTGGCCTCGGTGAGCATGGCCGCACGGGTGCTTTCGACGGTCGCCTGCGGACGCACGCCGAGGCGCCGCGCGGTGGCCGGTTCGGCTACGCAGGCGTCCACCGCCGCGAGGTACGCCGCTGCTTCCCCCTCCAGGGCGAAGAGGTCGGCGACCTGCCATGCGGGGCGCGGGCGGTGTCGGGGCATGGGCGCAGGGGGGGCCTTTCGGGAGGGACGCGGGTCGCACGGTGGGGTGGACGGGGCGGGCCGTCAGGAGGAGTCGCGCGCGCGTATGAGTTCCCGCCGTGAGATGCGCGTGCCCCGCTCGTGCTTGATCCGGAAGAACGCGCGGAGTCCGGGTTCGTCCTCCGAGCCGTCGTCGTCGTACGTGACGGCGTGGCTGCCCCCGTCGTCGAGCAGCCGGCCGACGTACTCGGCGAGCGTCGTGGGCCCCGAGCCGCCGTACCCCCAGGACAGGCCCGGGGCGTCCATGACGGGGGCCGGGTACAGCATGCCGTCGCCGGTGCGCACCCAGACCGGCTCGTCGAGGACGATCTCCTTGAGGACGGAGCCGGCGGGAAGCCGCTTGGGCGCCCGTCCGATATAGGTGATCTCCCGGGCGTCACGGAAGCGGAACCTTCCCTTGACGGCGACCACGGGGCTTCCGGTCGCCGGATCGACGAAGGTGCCCACGGTGTCGTAGTCCTCCTCCCAGACCCGGTGGAGCGCGGTCGGCGGCACGGCCCGCAGCCGGTTGATCCACTCGGCCGCGGCCCGGGTGACCTCCGTCCGCATCACGTGGAACGTGCCGCCGTACGGAAGGTCTTCGGCGCCGCTCCACCCGCTGACCTGTTCCAGGCACTCCACCGCCAGGTCGTCGGTGCGTGCGCAGAGCTCGGCGAGTCCGGCGCCGACGACGTCCTCCGCCGCGAGCTGTGCGAGACCGGGGTCGGCCGTGTCCGGTACGGCCGGGAACACCATCGAGGCCGTCGCGAACGGCTCCCGGGTGCGGAGGTGCTCCATCTCCTGGGTGGCGCTCTCCGCCGCTCCGGCCCGGATCCGGTGACCGATGGTGAAACAGGCGTGCCGGAGGGGGGAACCCTCGGGCTCCTGCCGCGCCAGCGCGTAGAGCGGCTCCCAGGAGGGCTGGGTGATCACCTCCACTGGCCGGGGTGCGTCCCCGGGCCGCCATGCGGTCAGGTGCTCCTCGCGGCGCAGCGAGGGGGGCCACCACGGGACGCGGGTCCCCAGATGGGCGGCCAGTTGCGCCCAGGAGGGGTGGTAGACGAGCTCGGGCCGGTCCCGGTCCACCGCTCGCAGCCCGGGTCCGTCGAGGTCGTAGGCGTACCCGACGACGACGATGGTGCCGGCGTCGTCGTGGACGCCGAGGAGCTCGCTCTCCGCGTCGGGCCCGTCGTGCAGGGGATAGACGACGGCGACGACGCCCGCGCGCGTCCGCCACAGCCCGGCGAAGAGTTCGGTGCCGACGGCCGTGTCGTCCTGGGGAGTCCGGTACGCACCGCCGAGGTAGCGGGCCTCGACGGGAGGCGCCGGGCGCAGCAGGAGGGGGCCCTTGCCCGCCAGGCCGGGATGTTCGGTGGCGAGCCAACGGCCGAAGGCGTGCCCCGACCACATCGTCTCGCCCTCGGTGTGGGCGGGATCGATCGGGGCGATCATGCCGGTGGTGATGCGTGACCACACGGTCTCCGACAGCCGGAATACATCCCTCAGTTCTGCCTCGGTGAGCTTCTCCAACTCTCCCCTCCTCCATGTCCCCTTGAAGCTCTCCATCATGGGGGAGGGGTCTGACAACGCGCTCCGCGGCCCGTCGTTCGCTTCGGTCCGGCGGTCCGGCGGTCCGGCGGTCAGGCCGCGGGCTTGCCGGGCTGGTCGTGGGTCGAGCAGTGGATGCCGCCGCCGCCCGAGGCGATCGTGTCGATCGCGACCGGCACGATGTCCCGCTTCGGGAAGTGCTCCTGCAGGATGCCGCGGGCCTTGTCGTCGGCCTTGCGGTCCCCGAACTCGGGCATGAAGACGGCGTCGTTGGCGATGTAGAAGTTGGCGTACGTCGACACGAAGTCGTCGCCCTGGCCCGTGATCCTGTTCAGATCGGGCTGGGGCAGGTCGATGACCTCGAAGGTCCGGCCGCGCGCGTCCGTCGCCTTCGACAGGACGGACTTGGCCTGGTCGGCGGAGCGGGACCAGGAGTCCGGCGGGGTGCTGGGGTGCGCGCGGTCCAGCAGGACCACACCCGGCGCGGTGAAGCGGACGAGGCTGTCCACGTGGGCGTCGGTGATGTCCTCGCCGCGTACGCCGGCCAGCCACACCACCTTCTCGACGCCCAGGGTCTGCTTGAGCTCGGCCTCGATCGCGTCCCGGCTCTTGCCCCGGTTGCGGTTGTCGTTGACGATCGAGCTCTCGGTGATCAGCAGGGTGCCCTCGCCGTCGGGCTCGAAGGAGCCGCCCTCGGCGACGAGGGGGGCCTGGGTCCGGGGGATCCCGTACTTCTGGAGCAGGGTGCGGCCGACCGCCCCGTCGTTCGTGTGCTCCTGTTTGTTGCCCCAGCCGTTGAAGTTGAAGTCGACGCCGACGACCTTCCCGCCCTCCTCGGCGAAGACGGGAACGGTGTCACGTGCCCACAGGTCGTCGACCGCCAGCGGGATCACCTCGACCTGTGATCCGCAGGCCCGCTGGGCCGCGTGCGCCTGATCGGGCCGGGCCATCATGACGACCGCCTCGTACTCCCCGACGGCGCGCGCGATCCGCGCGATGTCCTCGCGTACGTAGGGCAGGTCCTCCTCCCAGACCGATGCCAGGGCCGGCCAGGACATGAAGGTGCGGGTGTGGCTCTCCCACTCGGCGCCGAGGCGACGCTTGCCGCCCGTGGTGGCGGGCTGCGAGGAGCCGGCGGTGGCTCCGGTCGCGGAGGGACCACAGGCCGAGGCGCCCGCGATGATGGCGCCGATTCCGGCGAGGGTGCGCAGGACGGTCCGACGGGTGGGGGGCAGGAAGGACACGGGGGACTCCGATCGTGGGCTGGCGGAAGGGGTGCATCCGGCCAGGGCGGGCACGAAGGCGTGGCGTAGGCGGACGAACCGGGCCCTACGAACAGACTGCGCGCTCCGCGCCGCGAACGGCCGCTCTGCACGGAGAGTGATGCGGCCTCGTGCCGCCACTCTCTCACTGACTGGAAATTCAGTCAACTCTCGGCGGTGGCGAAACCCAGCCGCCCTATTTCCACTCCGATCGCCTCGCGCAGTAGGCCGCGGGCGTGTTCGAGGGGGAGCAGGCCGCTGAGCCAGCGGACGCTCAGCCCCTCCAGCAGGGCGGTCAGCCGCTCGGCGGCGGCCGTGACCGCGCCGGCCGGCGCGGCCGGGCACAGCACGGCGAGGTGGCCGGCGACCTCAGCCACCCAGGCCGCCCCCGCAGCCGCCAGTTCCTCCCGCAGCTCCGGGTCGAAGACCGAGTGGGCCCGCAGCTCTCCCCAGGCCGTGCTGTTCTCGCGCACCTCGGGCAGGTCTTGGAACTCCAGCAGCAAGGTCTGTTCCAGCAGCTGCCGCGGATCGGACGGCCGGGCCGCGACCTGGCCCTCTTCCGTCGCGGTGTAGCGGTCCGCCCGGTCTCCGATGAACGCCAGCGCGTGCCGCAGGATGCCGGGCCGGTCCTTGAAGTGGTAGTAGATCAAGGCGGTGGACACGCCGGCCTCGGCCGCCAGGTCCGCCACCCGCAGCCCGCGGACGCCGCAGCGCGCGATGACCCGCGCGGCGCCCGTGAGGATGGCTCGTCTGCGGTCGGTCACTGTTGATCCCTCCTGGCCGTGTGCGTCTCGCATTGTCACACATTGACTGAAACTTTAGTTAGTAGCAGGCCCCCCATCGCGCTGAAGGCCGTCCGCGGCGAGTTCGCCGCGGACCCACGCTGCACGAGGTGGTGCGCAGGCACGGACCGCTGCCGGTGCGCACGGTACGACCTCAAGCCGGCCGACGTGCTGCTCGCCGGGACGGTCCCCGAGTGATCGACTTCGGCATCGCGCGCGCAGCGGACGCGGGGCCGTGTGTACCTGTTCGGCAGGGCCCCGGTAAGGTGCGGATCATGGCGTCTCGCAGCACTCGGATCCTGGAAGCGGCCGCACGGGTGATCGCCCGGCGCGGGGTCCGCGGGCTGCGCGTGGAGGAACTCGCGGCCGAGGCCGGGGTCTCCACCGCCCTGATCTACTACCACTTCAAGGACCGCACGGGGGTCCTGCGCCAGACCCTCGAATTCATCAACGACCGCGCCGAGCGCTACACCACCGACCGCGACCCGGACGACCCTCCGCTCACCCCTCGTGAGGAGCTGGAGGAGACCTTGCTCCTGGAGCTCCAGGACACCGCGGAGGTACGGGAGAACAGCTCGGCCTGGGGTGAACTGCGGGCCAGCGCCGTCTTCGACGAGGTGCTGCGCGAGGACCTCGCCCGGGCGACCCTGGTGTGGGTCCAGGAGGTCGCCGCGCTGCTGGGTCGGGTCCAGCCGATGGCGCCCGCCTCGTCGCTCGCGGCCGCCGCCGAACGGCTCACCGCCCTCCTGGAGGGGCTCAGCATGCGCTGGCTCAGTGGCGGCATCCGGATCGGTCACGCGCGGGAGCTCATGCGCGGGGCCGTCGACGCCGAACTGGCCGGGCTCCGGCAGAACTGACGTACCCGGGTCGCCCTGCCCTGCGGGGCCCGGACCTTTCGCTGTCCCCTCTATTGACTGAATTTTCAGTCAATGCCAGAGTGAGGGCCCGAGCCGCCGCCGGCCGCAGAGCCCCGCTCCGGCCCCGTGGGCCCCGGGATCCCTCGCCGGCCATGGCCCGGCCCCCGCTCTCCGTCCCGCCGCCACGGTCCCGGCGCTCCGCGCACCTCCGCACCCGGATCGCGGATTTCGCGGCCCCGGTGCCTCCCTCACCCGCCTCCGAGCGAAGGAATGGACAGATCATGAAGGCTTCGACCGGCCAGGATCCCTGGGCGGACGCCCGGTGGGCGTCATGCCGCTGACGCCCACCGAACGTGACCGACTCCTGCTGTTCGGCGCCGCCGAACTGGCCCGGGCCCGCCACGCACGGGGCCTGCGGCTCAACGTCCCGGAGGCGACCGCCGTGATCGCCGACACGGTGTGCGAGGCGGCCCGCGACGGCCTCCGCCTCGCCGACGCCCTCGCGCGCGGCCGTGGCGTCCTCGGCCCGGACGACGTCCTGCCCGGCGTCGTCGACATCGTGACCGAGGTGATGGTCGAGGCGGTGTTCGAGGACGGCACCCGGCTCGCGGCGGTCAGCGAACCCTTCGGCGAGTACCCCCGTGACGACGGCGCACCGGGAGCCGTACTGCCCGCCGCGGACGCCGTCGAGGCCGTCGCGCCGGCCGTGGTCCTCGACGTGCGCAACCGCGCGACCGTCCCGGTCAGCGTGACCTCGCACTTCCACTTCTTCGAGGCCAATCCGCGCCTCGACTTCGACCGCGCCGCGGCCTACGGCATGCGGCTGGCCGTCCCCGCGGGGTCGTCCGTCCGCTTCGGCGCGGGCTCCACCGTCGAGGTGGGCCTGGTCCCCATCGGCGGCGATCGGATCGCGATCGGCTTCGCCGGCCTCGTGGACGGCCCGCTGGACGCCCCCGGAGCCAAGGAAGAAGCCCTCCACAAGGCCGCGGCCTGCGGCTACCTGGGCGCGGCCACCCCAGAAGGAACTCCCTCATGAGCAGACCGACACGGCACGGCGATCACAGCGCGCACTGTGCGCCCGGCAGCCGGCACATCGACCCGCACGAGTACGCCGCGGTGCACGGCCCGAGGGCGGGGGACCGGGTACGCCTGGGCGATTCGGGGCTCGTCGTCCGGGTGGAGTCCGACGCGCAGAAGCCCGGTGACGAGTTCCTGGCGGGCTTCGGCAAGACGGCTCGTGACGGTCTGCACCTGAAGGCGGCCGCGGTCCGCGAGACCTGTGACGTGGTGATCAGCAATGTGCTGGTCATCGATGCCGTGCTGGGTATCCGCAAGGTGTCCATCGGCATCCGTGAGGGGCGCATCCACGCGATCGGGCGGGCCGGCAACCCGGACACCCTCGACGGCGTCGACGTGGTCGTCGGCACCGGCACGACCATGGTGTCGGGCGAGGGGCTGATCGCCACCGCGGGCGCCGTGGACACCCACGTGCACCTGCTCTCCCCGCGGATCATGGAGGCGTCCCTCGCGAGTGGCGTGACGACGATCATCGGTCAGGAGATCGGGCCGAGCTGGGGCGTGGGGGTGAACTCGGCCTGGGCCCTCAGGCACGCCTTCAACGCCTTCGACGCCTGGCCGGTGAACATCGGCTTCCTGGCCCGGGGTTCGTCCTCGGACGCGGCTCCGCTGGTGGAGGCGCTGGCCGAGGGCGGCGCCTGCGGCTTCAAGGTGCACGAGGACATGGGCGCCCACACCCGCGCCCTGGACACGGCCCTGCGGGTGGCCGAGGAGTACGACGTGCAGGTCGCCCTGCACTCGGACGGCCTCAACGAGTGTCTTTCCGTCGAGGACACCCTGCGGGTCCTGGACGGCCGGACCATCCACGCCTTCCACATCGAGGGCTGTGGCGGCGGGCACGTGCCGAACGTGCTGAAGATGGCGGGCGTGCCCAACGTCATCGGCTCGTCCACCAACCCGACGCTGCCCTTCGGCCGGGACGCGGTCGCCGAGCACTACGGCATGATCGTCTCCGTCCACGACCTCAAGCCGGACCTGCCGGGCGATGCCGCCATGGCCCGTGACCGGATCCGCGCGGGCACGATGGGCGCCGAGGACGTGCTGCACGACCTCGGGGCGATCGGCATCACCTCCTCCGACGCCCAGGGCATGGGCCGGGCGGGGGAGACGATCCGCCGCACCTTCGCGATGGCCGCCAAGATGAAGGGCGAGCTCGGCCCCCTGGCCGGTGACGGCGAGGGCGACGACAACGCCCGCGTGCTGCGGTACATGGCCAAGCTGACGATCAACCCGGCCATCGCCCACGGCCTGGCCCACGAGATCGGCTCCATCGAGGTCGGCAAGCTCGCCGACATCGTCCTGTGGCGCCCGCAGTTCTTCGGCGCCAAGCCCCAGCTCGTCCTCAAGTCCGGCTTCCCGGCGTACGGAGTCACCGGCGACCCCAACGCCGCCACCGACACCTGCGAACCGCTCGTCCTGGGCCCGCTGTTCGGCGCCCACGGCGCCGCCCCCGCGGACCTCTCGGTGGCGTTCGTCAGCCGCGCCGCCGCCGAGTCGGGTTCCTTCGGGGCCCCGTACGACTCCCTGGGCACCCGGCGGCGCCGTGTCGCCGTGCGGGGGACCCGGGGCATCGGCCCCAAGGACATGGTCGCCAACGCCCGGCTGGGAGACGTCGACGTGAACCCCCGGACCGGTCTCGTCACGCTCGACGGGGAACCCCTGCGCTCCGAGCCGGCGCAGCAGGTCTCGCTCAACCGCCTCTATTTCCTCTGAGGGCTCCTCCGGCCCGCCGCCATCTCGCACGGACCAACTCTTGACTGAATTTTCAGTCGGGTGCAAGACTCCACCGAAAGAAATGAGACAGCCGATGTCCGCATACCGTATGCCTGCCGAGTGGTCCGAGCACGAGGGCTGCCTGATGGCCTGGCCCACCCGCGAGGACCTGTGGGGAAGCGTGCTGGCCGACGTGAAGGTGGAGTACGCCGACGTCGCCCGCGCCATCGCGGCCTTCGAGCCCGTGACGATGGTCGCCCCGCCCGGCCACGGCGAGGACGCCCGCGCCCACTGCGGCCGGGACACCGCCGGCATCACCGTCATCGAGCTGCCGCTCGACGACTCCTGGTTCCGCGACTGCGCCCCGCTCTTCGTCCTCGACGCCGACGGCAACCGCGCCGGCGTGGACTTCCGCTTCAACGCCTGGGGCGGCAAGCACCACCCGTTCGACGCCGACGACCGGGTCAGCGCCCTGCTGCTGGAGCACGTCGGGGCCGACCGCATCGCCTCCGACATGATCCTCGAAGGCGGCGCGATCACCGTCGACGGCGAGGGCACCCTGATCACCACCGAGCAGTGCCTGCTGCACCCCAACCGCAACCCCGGCATGAGCCGTGACGAGATCGAGGCCGAGCTGAAGGCCCGGCTCGGCGTCACCAAGGTCATCTGGCTCCCGTACGGCGGCCTGCTCGACACCGAGACCGACGGCCACGTCGACGGCGTCTGCGCCTTCGCCGCGCCCGGCACGGTCGTCGTCTCCCTGCCCGACAACCCCAACCACCCCGACTACGCCCGGATGCGCGCCAACCGTGCGGTGCTCGAAGCCACCACCGACGCCCGGGGCCGCCGGCTGGAGATCATCGACGTACCGCAGACGGCCTTCGCCGACGTCGCCGACGGCGAGATCGAGGTGTCCTACCTGAACTACTACGTGGCCAACGGCGGCGTCGTCGTCCCGGTGGCCGGCCTCGCCCAGGACGAGGACGCCCTCGCCGTCATCGCCTCCGCCCACCCCGGCCGCAAGGTCGTCGGCGTCCGGGCGCTCGCCATCGCCTTCGGCGGGGGCGGGGTCCACTGCATCACCCAGCAGATCCCCGCCGCACGCACCGGCGCGAACGCCACCGGCTGACCCGGGCTCCCGCCGTTCCCCGCGGACCGACCCGGGAGCCACCCGGCGGTCCGCTCGCTCCTCCCCCGCACCCCTCACGGAAAAGAGAGCGCGACGATGACCACCTCCCCACCCCGCACGGCAAGACGCCCGCGCCGTCGCCGCCGCAACGCGGTCCTCACCAGTGCCGTCCTGACCACCCTCGCCCTGCTCGCGGCCTGTGCCGGCCCGCCCAAGGGCGACGCGGGCGAGGTCACCGACGTCCACCTCTCCGCCGCCACGCCCCCGGCCCGCGGCGAGATCGACTCCTTCAGCTGGGCCGTCTACGCCGAACCGCCGACCCTCGACCACACGGTGGCGTTCGACTATCCGCAGAACACCATCCTGTCCAACGTGTGCGAGAGCCTGATGCGCTGGACCCCGGCGCTCACCACCGAGCCCGGCCTCGCCCAGAAGGCGTCCAACCCCGACCCCACCACCTGGGTGTACGACCTGCGCCCCGGCGTGCGCTTCCACGACGGCAAGGAGATGACCGCCGACGACGTGGTCTTCAGCCTCGGCCGGCAGATGAACCCCGACAACGCCGCCGCCTGGGCCCAGGTGTTCCAGAACGTCTCCGCCGTCACCAAGAGCGGCCCGCTCCAGGTCACCGTCAAGCTCAAGAAGCCCGACTCCCAGTTCCCGCAGTACATGGCGACGGCGGCCGGCGTGGTGGCCTCCAAGGCCGGTGTCGAGGCGGCGGGTGAGGACTACGGCACCGCCGGCGGGCTCGCCTGCACCGGCCCCTTCGAACTCGGCACGTGGAACAAGGGCCAGTCGATCGAACTCAACCGCTTCGACGGCTACTGGGGCGCCAAGGCCAAGTCGAAGAAGGCCGTCTTCCGCGTACTGACCGACCCCTCCGCCCGCACCAACGCCATGCTCAGCGGTGAGGTCGACGGCGGCTACCTGATCCCCACCGAGAGCTACGCCCGCCTGCGCGGCAGCGGCACGGGCACCCTCTACTTCGGCGAGGGCCTGAGCACGGTCAACGTCAACGTCACCACCATGGAGGGCCCCCTCGGCGACGTCCGCGTCCGCCGGGCCCTGTCCCTGGCGCTCGACCGCACCGGATTCGTCAAGGCCGGACTCGGGGGCGCGGGCACCGTCACCAACTCCCTCACCACCAGGGCCGCGTGGGCCGCCGCACCCGAGCGCACCCTGAAGACGGCCTTCGACAGCCTCCCGCCCTCCGGCCAGGACATCGAGAAGGCCAAGGCCCTGATCCAGGAGGCCGGGGCCACCGGCAAGACCCTGACCATGGCCACCAGTTCCATAGGCCAGGACGTCTCCCTCCTCGCCACCGCCGTCCAGGCGGCCGGCACGCAGATCGGCCTGGACGTCCGGCTGAAGACCATCGCCCCCAACGCCTTCACCGCACTGTTCACCGACCCCCAGGCGCGCGAGGGCATCGACATGTTCCCGCTCACCTACTACGACTCGATCACCGACCCGCTCGACCTCCTGGCGAACTTCAAGACCGGCGCCTACATGAACTTCGCCGGCTACAGCGACCCCCAGTACGACCAGCTCGTCGACCAGGCCACCGGCGTCTACCCGGTCGAGCAGCGCATGGACATCGAGGCGAAACTCCAGCAGCAGGCCTCCGAGCAGCTGCTGTGGATCCCCGTGGCGGAGTGGCCGACCGCGCTGTTCCTCGGCAGGCGGGTCACGGGCGCGCCCACCACGATCTCGTACATGTACTACCCGTGGGCCGCCGACGTGGGGGCCGCACAGTGAGCTTCGTCCGCTTCGCCGTACGACGGGTGGCGGAAATGGCCGCCACCCTCCTCACCGCCTCGTTCGTGGTCTTCGGGGCCATGTACCTGGCGCCGGGCAGCCCGGCGGGCTTCCTGCTCGCCGGCCGGTCGGCGTCCCCGGAGGCCCTGGCCTCGGTCAACGCCCAGTACCACCTGGACGACCCCTTCCTCACCCGCTACCTCCGCTGGCTCGGGGACGTGCTCCAGGGGGACTTCGGGCGCTCGATCACCTACCGCACCGATGTCTCGCGGCTCCTGGCGGACCGGCTCCCCGTGACCCTGCTGCTGATCGGCATGGCTCTCGCCGTGGTCGTGGCGGTCGGACTGCTGCTCGGCCGGACCGCCGCCGTCCGGGGCGGGGCCACCGATTCCGCCATCCTGGTCACCACCACGTTCGCCGTCGGCACCCCGTCCTTCGTCGCGGCCGTCCTCCTCCAGGGACTGTTCGCCGTCCAGCTGGGGTGGTTCCCCAGCAGCGGCGCCGGCGAGGGCCTCGCGGACATGCTCTGGCACCTCGCGCTCCCCGCGGTCGCCCTCGCGCTCTACCTGATCGGCATGCTCGCCCGCGTCACCCGCTCGGCGATGCTCGAAGCCCTCGACAGCGAGCACGTCACCGTCGCCCGCAGCCGCGGCGTCCCGGAGCGCCAGGTCATCCGCCGCCACGTCTTCCGCAACTCCCTCGGAACCGTCCTGACCACTGGCGGGCTGATCGTCTCCACCCTCCTGGTGTGCACCGTCCTGGTCGAGACCGCCTTCAGCATCGGCGGCATCGGCCAGCTCCTCGAACTGTCCACCACCACCAAGGACTTCCCGACCGTCCAGGCGATCTCCCTGATCATCGTCGCCCTCTTCATGATCGTGAACCTGCTCGTGGACCTGCTACTGCCCCTGGTCGACCCCCGGGTCACCTTCGGAACGAGGGGAGCCGCCGCATGAGCGCCGTACTCGTCCGCCGCCCCGGCCTCTCCCGGATCCGTGCCACCGGCTCCCCGCTCCACCTCCTCTGCCTGGGTCTCGTCGCCCTCGTCGTCCTCGCCGCGCTGCTCGCCCCCTGGGTGGTTCCGCAGGACCCCAACGCCGTCGATCTGGGCAACGCCCTCGCCGGACCCGCCGCCGCGCACCCGCTCGGCGTGGACGCCGCCGGCCGTGACACGCTCTCCCGGTTGCTGCTGGGCGCGCGGACCTCCCTCCTCGGCCCGCTGGGCGTCGTCGCCTTCTCCACCGTGGCGGGCATCGCCATCGGCATGGCCGCCGCCTGGCGGGGCGGCTGGCTCGACTCCGTCCTGTCCCGCAGCACGGAGCTGGTCTTCGCCTTCCCCGGCATGCTGCTGGCCATCCTGATCATCTCCGTCTACGGCGAGGGCCTGCTCGCCCCCGTCATCGCGCTGGCCGTCGGCTACCTGCCCTACGTCAGCCGCCTCACCCGTTCCCTCGTGCTCGCCGAGCGCACCCGCCCGTACGTGAGCGCCTACCAGGTCCAGGGCCACTCGGCCGTGCAGATCTGCCTGCGCCACGTCCTGCCCAACATCGCCCCCGTCGTCCTCGCCCAGTCCACCATCAACTTCGGCTACGCCCTGATGGACCTCGCCGGGCTGTCGTTCCTCGGGCTCGGCGTTCCGGCGCTCACCCCCGACTGGGGACGCATGGTCTTCGACGGGCAGACCGCCATCCAGCACGGCTACCCGCTGTCCGCGATCCTGCCCTGCCTCTTCATCGTGCTGACCGTCGTCGCGTTCAACGTGGTGGGCGAGCGGTGGGCCGACCGGGTAGCCAGGAGGACCCCATGAACCCGACGCGACAGACGCCCCCGGCGCAACCGGCGCGCCCGGCGCACACGCTCGACATCCAAGGGCTGAGGGTCACCCTCCCCGGCACCGCCCGCCCCGTCCTCGACGGCGTCGACCTCACCGTCGCCGCCGGCGAGACCGTCGCCCTGGTCGGCGAGTCCGGCTCCGGCAAGACCCTCACCTCCCGCAGCGCCCTGCGACTGCTGCCCCCCGGCGCGGTCGTCGAAGGCACCGTCCTGGTCGAGGGCCACGACGTGCTCGCCATGGACACCGGCCGCCTGCGCGACGTACGGGCCGGCACGGTCGCCATGGTCTTCCAGGACCCGCGCGCCGCGGTCACCCGCTGCGCCGCATCGGCGACTTCCTCACCGAGAGCGTCACCCTCACCGGGGCCATGAACCGGACCGGGGCCACGGCCCGGGCGGTCGAACTCCTCGCGGCCGTGGGCCTGGACGACTCCGTCCTGCGCAAGTACCCCGGCCAGGTCTCCGGCGGCATGCTCCAGCGCGTCGTGATCGCGGCGGCCCTGATGGGGGACCCCGCGCTCCTGCTGGCCGACGAACCCACCACGGCCCTGGACGTCAGCAGCCAGGCCGAGGTCATCGCCCTCCTGGCCACGCTGCGCGAACGCTTCGGCACCGGGCTGCTGTTCGTCACCCACGACCTCGACCTGGCCGCCGCCATCAGCGACCGCGTCTACGTCATGTACGCCGGCCGGATCGCCGAGTCCGGCCCCGCCGAGGCTCTCTTCGCCCGCCCCCGGCACCCGTACACGGCGGCCCTCCTCGCCTCCACCCCACGGATGGAGGGGCCGCGCGGCAGGCTCGCCGCCATCGAGGGCCAGCCCCCGGACCTGCGGGAACCACTGCACGGCTGCGCCTTCGCGGCCCGCTGCCCCCTCGCCACGGAGGTCTGCGACCAGCGGGCCCCGCTGCCGTCCGCGGCCCCGGGCCGGCCGGACCACCAGGCGGCCTGCCACCACAGCGACCTGCTCGACAGGAGCGTCGTCGATGCCTGAGAACGTACTGGAGGTCAAAGGGCTGAGCCGCTCCTTCGGCGCCGTCCGCGCGGTGGACGCCGTGTCCTTCGCCCTCCCCGAGGGCGGATCGCTGGGCATCGTCGGCGAGTCCGGCTCCGGCAAGACGACCACCGCCCGCATCATCGCCGGCCTGGAGCGCGCCGACGGGGGAGAGGTCCTGGTCCGCGGCCGGTCCCGGACCGGGCACACCCGCGGCCGGGCCGCGCGTCTCGCCCGCGCCCGCGAGATCCAGATGGTCTTCCAGGACCCGTACCTCTCCCTCGATCCGCGCACCAGCGTTGAAGCGGCCCTGCGGGAGGCCCTGGCCCTGCACTTCCCCGGCCGCGACCACGCGAAGCGCGTACGCGAACTGCTCGACCAGGTGGGCCTGGGAACCCGCGCCGCCGACGCCCTGCCGCGCCGGCTGTCCGGCGGGCAGCGCCAGCGCGTCGCCCTCGCCCGGGCGCTCGCCGTCGAACCGGCCGTCCTCGTCCTCGACGAGGCCGTCGCCGCGCTCGACGTCTCCGTGCAGGCGCAGATCCTCAACCTGCTGGCCGACGTCAGGGAGCGGACCGGGATCGCGTTCCTGTTCATCACCCACGACCTCGGGGTGGTGCGGTGCGTGACCGACGAGATCGTCGTGATGCGGCACGGGGCCGTGGTCGAACAGGGCGGCACGCAGGAGGTCCTCGCCGCGCCCGGGCATCCGTACACCCGGCTGCTGCTGGAGTCCGTGCCCCGCCCGGGGTGGGATCCGGCGGTGATCGCCGCGGCCCGGCGGGCGCTGTAGCGGGCGCGGGGGCGCGCGTACAGGCGTGCGGGGGGTGTACGGGAGCGGGCGCTCCGGGGGCCCGGATCAGGTGCCGGCGGCGAGCGTACGGATCAGCGTGCGCAGCACCGGCCCGGAGTCGACCTCGGAGCCCAGTGACTCCGCCGCGGCCAGGCCGTCCACGGCGGCGGCCACCGCTTCGCCCAGCAGGCGCGGGTCGACGTCACCGCCCCGTTCCTCGGCCAGGACCTCGAACAGGGTCACGAAACAGCCGCGCCAGCGCCGGTACTCCGCCTCCAGGCACTCCCTGACCCGGGCGTCGTTCAGGGCGTGCCAGTGCAACGCCGAGTGGAGGTGGGACAGTTCGGCGCCCTCGGGCCGCCCCAGCAGCTCGGCCACGCGCTCGGCCCGCTCGGCGAACGACCCCGGAGCGGCGGCCGCCTCCTCCAGGGGGTGGATCCACTCGGGGCGGATGTCCTCGATGACCGCCAGCACGAGGTCGGTCCGGTCCTGGAAGTGGTAGTGGCACATTCCATGCGAAACGCCGGACAGGGCCGCCACGTTGCGGGTGGTGAACCGCTCGCTCATCCCGCCCGCCAGCAGGGTCCGCGCGGCGGTGATCAGCCGTGCCCGGGTCTGCTCGCCCTTCGCCGAGGGCCGGGGCCGCCCCGTGCGGGCAGGGGCGGCGGGCGGGTTCGAGTTCTTCGGGGAAGCGGCCATGGCGTCACTCTAACGAGCCCGCGCGTCGTCACCTGCGGCTTTCCGTGATCCACCGGAATGACCCCGTCCAAACTATTGACCGAGCGCTTGGCCAGTTCTAGCTTTCCGGTCAACCCCGCGGTCGGCGCGGGAAGTTGACCCCCAGGGAGCCCCTCATGAACGATCACGCAGTGAACCCGCCCGGTGCGGGCCTGGACCGGCGCAGATTCCTGGCCGCAGCGGGACTGACCGCCGCGGCCGCCGCCCTCGCGGCCACCGAGGGACGGGCGCGGGCCGAGGTCCGCCCGGCCGCCGCCGCGGCGGGCACGTTCCGGGTGCCGATCGAGGACGTCCGCCACACGCGCACCTGGATGGCCTGGCCGGACAGCACCTCCATCTGGGGCAACACCCTCAGCGGGGTCCAGTCCGACATCGCGCTCATCGCCCGCACCATCGCCACGTACGAGCCGGTCTACATCTGCGCCAACTCCGGCAGCGCCGCCAAGGCCCGTTCCCTGTGCGGCTCCACCGTCACCGTCGTCACCACCATCCCCGTCGACGACTGCTGGATGCGCGACACCGGACCCGTCTTCCGCACGGACGGGGCCGGTGGCATGGACGCGGTCGGCCTGAACTTCAACGGCTGGGGCAAGAAGCAGACCCACTCCAAGGACGCCCTGGTCGCCGGCCGGATCGCCGCCTACCTCGGCGTCCCCTTCACCGCCGCCGGCCTGGTGGGCGAGGGCGGCGCGGTCGAGCAGGACGGCGCGGGCACCCTGATGGCCACCCGCAGCAGCCTGGTGAACCGCAACCGCAACCCCACCATGTCGCAGAGCCAGATCGAGGCGGCGCTGCGCACCGCCTACGGCGCCTCCAAGGTGATCTGGTTCGACGGCGTGGTCGGCCAGGACATCACCGACGACCACGTCGACGCGACCTCCCGATTCCTCGCTCCCGGGAAGGCCCTCGTCCAGATGCCGCCGGCCTCGGACAACGACGTCTACGCCAAGGACGCGCGCCAGCAGTACCAGATCCTGTCCGCCGCCACGACCGCGGGCGGCGCCCGGATGACCGTGGAGAGGCTCCAGGGCCCCGACTACGACAAGATCCGCTCCACCAACCGGGACTTCCTCGCGTCCTACGCCAACTACTACGTGTGCAACGGCGCGGTCATCAGCGGTCAGTTCGGCGACACCCAGGCCGACGCCGCGGCGCGCGCCACGCTGACCCGCCTGTTCCCCGGCCGCGTCGTGGAACGGCTCAACATCGACCGGCTCGGCGCCGGTGGCGGCGGCATCCACTGCGTCACCCAGCAGCAGCCGGTGCCGTAGCCGCCCGGCGGCAGGCCGGCGGCCGCGCGTCCACCGGCCTGCCGTCGCCCCCGACCGCCGAGGGGCGGAGATCTCGCGCGATGGTGACGGCCGGCACGGCCCCCGCGAGCCCGCCGCGGGTCGCCGGGTCTGCCCTCGGGGTCGATACTGAAGGTTGCGGTGCGTGGAGGCGACATGCGTGAACCGGAGCATCGTGGCCCGAGCCCGGCCTCGGTGCCCGTGACCGAGACGGCAGCGGTCGTACTGGACGACGCAGGCGTGGTCGTCGCCCGTTCGGAATGGGCTGCGAAGCTGATCGACTGCCCGCCGGGTGAGACCTGTGCCCCCTTGCTGGGGATGCTGCCGCGCGCCGGAGCGGAGGCGGGACCGGCCCGGCGCCTGGTGACCCTTCCCGCTGGCGAGCACGTGGGCACCAAAGTGCCCCTGGTCTGCACGGTCGTCCGGCTCGCGGCCCGCACTCCGGGCGATCGCGACGCCGAAGCACAGTGGCTCGTCCTGGTCAGCCCGGCGGAGACCGCGGAGGACGCGGGCGAACCCGACGCGGAGCGACGCCGCAAGCGGCTGTCCCTCACCGCCGCCGCGAGCATCGGGGCGTCCCTGGACGTGACGGACATGGCCCAGGTCCTCGTGAACCTGCTCGTCCCCGACTTCGCCGATCTCGCGACCGTGGACCTCGCCGAGCCGGTGCTGGTGGGCGACGAACCGCTGCGGCTCGACACCAGCCGTGAGGTCCGCCTGCGCCGGACCGCCGCCGCGCAGAGCCCGGGGGTCTCCGCGGAAGACCTCCTGCCGGTCGGCGAGGCGCTCCCTCCCGTACCGGACACCGACGTGATGCGCCCGCTCATGGCGGGACGGCCCGTGCTCGTGTCCGACGTCGACGTCCTGCGCGCCGCGCTCGGGGTGGACACCGAGACCCTGCGCCTGTTCGTCCCGAGCGGGGCGCACTCCACCGTCGCGGTGCCCCTGTACGCACGCGGTCTGATCCTCGGCTGCGTCACGGTCTGGCGCAGCCAGCTGCCCTCCGCCTTCGGCGAGGAGGACGCGGTCCTCCTCCAGGACGTCGCCTCCAGAGCCGCACTCGGCGTGGACAACGCGCGCCGCTACACGAAGGAACACCGGTCGGTGGTGGCCCTGCAGCGAAGCCTGCTGCCGCAGTCCGTCCTGAACACGGCGGCCGCGGACACGGCGGGGATCTACCAGCCGGCGGGCGGCGGCGCCGGGGTCGGCGGGGACTGGTTCGACGTCATCCCGCTGCCCTCGCTGCGCGTGGCGTTCGTCGTCGGGGACGTCGTCGGCCACGGACTCGAGGCCACCGCGGCCATGGCACGGCTGCGGACCGCGGTGCAGACCCTGGCCGACCTCGACCTGGATCCCGGCGAGCTGCTCACGCACCTGGACGACCTGGTGCTCGGCTTCTCCAACGAGCAGATGACCGGCGCGTCCCGCACGGAACCCGCGGTGCTCGGAGCGACGTGCCTGTACGCCGTCTACGACCCGGTGACGAGGCGGTGCGCCGTCGCCACCGCGGGACATCCGCCGCCGGCCGTGCTGCCCCCGGGGGAGGAGCCGCACTTCCTGGACATGGTGCCGGGACCGCCGCTCGGCGTCGGCGGAATGCCCTTCGAGGTGACGGAGTTCGGGGTACGGCCCGACAGCACACTGGCGTTCTTCACGGACGGACTCGTGGCCCGCCGCGGCGACGACATCGAGGAAGGGATGGCGAGACTGCGCAGCTCGCTCGTCGGCGCCGGATCGAGCCGGCCCCTGGGCGAGGTCAGCCAGAGCGTGTTCGACGAGGTGCTGCCCCAGGAGCCCGCCGACGACGTCGCCCTGCTGCTCGCCCGCACCCACGCCCTCCCGTCCGACCGGGTCGCCGAGTGGGAGTTCGAAGCCGACCTGTCCCTCGTCGCGCACGCCCGCGAACTGGTGGTGGGCCGGCTGTCCGGCTGGCAGCTGGACGAACTGAGCTTCGTGACCGAGCTCGTCGTCAGCGAGCTCGTCACGAACGCGATCCGCTACGCGGGCGGCCCGGTCGGGCTCCGGCTGATCCGGGACCGGGTACTCGTCTGCGAGGTGTCCGACCCCAGCAGCACGCAGCCGCGCCTGCGCCGGGCACGGGAGACGGACGAGGGCGGGCGCGGCCTGTTCCTCGTCGCCCAGCTCACCGACCGCTGGGGCTGCCGGTTCACCGGCACCGGGAAGACGATCTGGACGGAGCAGCCCATCGCCGGTCCCCTCAGTACGGCGTGAGACGGGAAACGGCCGTGGTGACGGTGTCGAAGCGCATGGTGGTGCGGGACCGCTGGTCTGTCGCTCCCAGCACGGCATCGTCGGATGGTTGGGGTCCCCGGTGCGGATGAACGAGATCCAGGCCGGTGCAGGGCGAATCGATCCTCTTGGAGCGCACGCCCTTCCGCACGCACACCAGGCGTGAGGGGCCGGTCACCCCGCGCGCCTTCCGAAAATCTGCACATCGTGTTCGCGAGCGCTTCCGCCCGCCTCCTCCGCTCCACGATGTGAGGGATGTGCCCCCGCGCTTTGGTGGGGGCTTGTCCTGTTTGGTTCCGTGTCGGCAGAAGGCGGCCCCTATCTGTTACTCGATCTTGTGAAGAAGCCGTCACCATTCGGTGAATCAAGCTGCACGTCAGTCGTCGGAGGTGATCATCCGGCCGTGATGGGGGGTCAACGGGATTGGCTGGGCAGCCCGTTCGCGTGCTTTCATCTTGCGCATTGCGGCAGTCGGAAAAGACGGCCGAGTTTTGGCTCGTCCGGCGCCGCAACTGTGAATTCCTCCCCCCAATGAAAGGTGCGCGTCATGCGTAACGACATCGAGACCCGTGAGATCGCCGACACCGAGCTGGACGCCGTCTCCGGTGGCATCATCAGCGTCTCCGGCGGTCTGGCCGGCGCCGTGACCAGCGATGTCAGCGGCGTCGTGGGCGTCGTCGGCTCCCTCCACACCGTCCAGGCCGCACAGGGCATCGTGTCCCACGTCCCCGGTCTCGTCACGGGCCTCACCGGCGTTTCGGTGAACACCGGGCGCGCCGGTCTCTGATCCGGATATCCCCAGGAACCCCGGAGCGTCCCCCACGGCTCCGGGGTTCCTGGCTGCCCGCGTGCCCGATCGATGCGAATGCAGTGGAAGGAATGATCCGTGCAGTTTCGTCAAAAGGCTCTTTCCAAGCTGCAATCGCCCGAAGAACTGGATGTGCCCGTCCGGTTCGCGCGCCCGCAGGGACGCCTCGTCCTGGCCGTCACGGTCGTCGTCATGGCCGCCGCCGGCTTCTGGGCCTTCACGGGCACCGTCTCCTCCAAGCTGAGCGCACCCGGCATCCTCACCCAGGCCGAGGGCAGTTACGTACTGCAGACCCCGGTCGCGGGACAGGTGACCGGAGTCCTCGCCGAGGAGGGCCAGCTGCTGGACGCCGGCGCGCCCCTGCTCAACGTCCGTACGGAACAAGGCGACCGCCCCGTGCGCGTGGTGACCGGCGGCCGGCTGACGGCACTGGTGGCCAAGGTCGGCTCGGTCGTCGCCACGGGGGCGGACGTGGCGACCGTGGAACGTGTGAAGAATCCGGAGGACCCGCTGGTGGCCGTTCTGTACGTACCGGGCGGCAACGGCTCGGCGATCCCCGTGGGCGCCGCGGTCGACCTCAGCGTCCAGTCCGTCCCGCAACAGCAGTTCGGCACGCTGCGCGGCCGCGTCCAGGCGGTCGGCCGCACACCCCAGACACCGGCGCAGATCGGCGGCTTCCTCGGCGACGACGGGCTCGCCGAACAGTTCGCCGGCCACGGCAACCCGGTCGCCGTGCTCGTACGGCTCGAACGATCGCCCTCCACCAAGTCCGGCTACCGGTGGTCCTCCGCGGACGGGCCCCCGTACGCCCTCGACTCGCGGACCCCGCTCACCGGCGCCGTCCACCTCGCCGCCCGGCGCCCCGTCGACTGGCTGCTGCCATGACCGCGCCGCGGACGGGGGCACCCCCGCAGCTCCCTCCCCCCGGGGGGGGGGGGGGGGGGAGGGAGGGGGGGGGAGGGAACCGAAGCAGAAACACAACCAAAACCACAAACCCCAAGGACCAGACACAC
>NZ_JBVHWW010000001.1:103533-363160 GCF_055563995.1 Streptomyces sp. NPDC029164
CGCTCACTTGCTCTGTCCCCCTCTCCGCCTTTCGCCCCTTCGGCTGGCTGCTACCACGACCGCGCCCCCCCCCCCCCCCCCCCCCCCCCCCCCCCCCCCCTCCCCCCCCCCCCCCCCCCCCGAGCCCAGGGGCGGCACCCGCCGCAGGACCGCGCCCGCCCCCGCGGCCCCCAGGGGCCGGACGCCCCGCCCCGTACGCACCCCCACCGTGCTGCAGATGGAGGCCGTGGAGTGCGGCGCCGCCGCCCTGGCCATGGTGCTCGGCCACTACGGCCGCTTCGTCCCCCTCGAGGAACTGCGCATCGCCTGCGGCGTCTCCCGCGACGGCTCCCGCGCCAGCAACCTCCTCAAGGCCGCCCGCGGCTACGGGCTGACGGCCAAGGGCATGCAGATGGACCTGGCCGCGCTCGCCGAGGTGAGCGCGCCGGCCGTCCTCTTCTGGGAGTTCAACCACTACGTCGTCTACGACGGCACGGGCCGCCGGCTCGGCCGCCGCGGCGTGTACGTCAACGACCCCGGCAAGGGCCGCCGGTTCGTCCCCATGGACGAGTTCGACACCAGCTTCACCGGTGTCGTCCTCACCTTCGAGCCCGGCGAGGGCTTCCGCCGCGGCGGCCGCAAGCCGGGCGTCCTGGGCGCCATGCCGGCCCGCCTGCGCGGCACTTCGGGCACCATGGCCGCCGCCGTGCTCTCCAGCCTGCTCCTGGTCGCCGTCGGGGCGTCGGTGCCGGCGCTCAGCCGTACGTACATCGACATGTTCCTCATCGGGGAGCAGACGTCCCTGCTGGGGGCCCTGTTCGCCGCGATGGCCGTCGCCCTCGTCCTCACCGCGACGCTCACCGCGCTGCAACAGGCCAATCTGCTGCGCGGGCGCATCATCTCCTCCACCCTCGGCAGTGCCCGCTTCTTCCGGCACCTGCTCCGGCTTCCGGTCACCTTCTACTCCCAGCGCAACCCGGCCGACCTGGTCCAGCGCCTGCAGTCCAACGACGCGGTCGCCGAGACCCTCGCCCGCGACCTGGCCGCCGCGGGCGTGGACGCCGTGGTGGTCGTGCTCTACGCGGTGCTGCTGTGGACGTACGATCCGCAGCTCACCCTCGTCGGCGTGGCCGTGGCGCTGCTCAACGTCCTGGCGATGCGGATCGTGATCGGGCTGAGGGCCACCGGCACCCAGAAACTGCGCGCCGAGAGCGCCCGGCTGACCAACACCTCCTACAGCGGTCTCCAGCTCATCGAGACCATGAAGGCCACGGGCGCCGAGAACGGCTTCTTCCGCCGCTGGGCCGGACAGCACGCCGTCACCCTCGACGTGCAGCAGCGGCTCGGCGTGCCCAGCGCGTGGCTGGCGATCGTCGCGCCCACGCTGGCGGCGTTCAACAGCGCGCTGATCCTGATGATCGGCGGCCTGCGGGCGGCCGAGGGACACCTCACCGTGGGCCTGCTCGTCGCCTTCCAGGCCCTCGTGACCAGCTTCACCGCGCCGATCTCCCGGCTGGGCGGCGTCGCCGGCCGGATCCAGGACTTCGCGGCCGACGTCGCCCGGCTCAAGGACGTCGAGAACTTTCCCGTCGCGCCGGTCCACGCGCGGCGCGAGCCCGCCGGCGGCACCCGCCGCCTCAAGGGCCACGTACAACTGGACCACGTCACCTTCGGCTACAGCCCACTGGACGCCCCGCTGCTCAAGGACTTCTCGCTCTCGGTCGGCCCCGGTCAGCAGGTCGCGCTCGTCGGCGGCTCCGGCAGTGGCAAGTCCACCGTCTCCCGGCTGATCTCCGGCCTCTACACCCCCTGGGAGGGGGCCGTCCGCATCGACGGGATGCGGCTGGCGGACATCCCGCGCGGCGCGCTGGCCGCTTCCGTCTCCTTCGTCGACCAGGACGTCTTCCTCTTCGAGGGCACCGTCCGCGACAACGTCACCCTGTGGGACCCCTCCATCCCGGACGAGGCCGTCATCGCCGCCCTCGAGGACGCCGCCGTGCACGACGTGGTCGCCCGCCGCCCCGGCGGCATCCACAGCCGCGTCGAGCAGGACGGCCGCAACTTCTCCGGCGGCCAGCGCCAACGGCTGGAGATCGCACGGGCGCTGGTGCGCCGCCCCAGCGTCATGGTCCTCGACGAGGTGACCAGCGCCCTGGACGCGGTGACCGAGCAGGTCATCATCGACAACCTGCGCCGTCGTGGCTGCGCCTGCGTGGTCATCGCACACCGGCTGAGCACCGTGCGGGACAGCGACGAGATCGTCGTACTGGATCGGGGCACGGTCGTGGAACGCGGGCGGCACGAGCGGCTGCTCGCCGCCCAGGGCCCGTACGCCGCGCTGGTCAAGGAGCACTGAGGTGACGCAGGCACACCACGGCACCGTCGGCTTCGCCGGCGACGGCGCCGGTCAGCCGGGCGGGAACCCGGACCCGGTCGTCGCGGCCCTGGGCGGACTGGGCTCGCCCGTCGACTGCACGGGCCTGCGCAGCCTGGCCCTGGAGGGCCCGCTCGTCCTGTGGCTCGTCGTACAGGGCGAGCTGGACCTGTTCGCCGTCGACGCGGCGCAGGCCGGTCACTGGCACTTCCTGGGCCGGCTGGAGCCGGGCACATTGCTGCTGGGCCCGGCCGAGGGCCCCGATCACACCCTGGTCGGCCGTCCCCTGGAGGGGTGTTGGCTGCGCCGCATCGAACTGCGGGAGCTGTACCGCCCGGAGTACGGCGACCAGTTCCAAGCCGACCAGTTCCGGGCCGGTCAGTTCCAGGCCGGTCAGTTCGACGGCGGAGCGTGGTACGCCGACCAAGTGCCGTACGGGACCGCCGGCGCAGGACGGCTGAGCCCCTTGGAGGACGCCTTCGCGCGCGGCGTCGGCCGTGGTTTGCGCGTGCTCTGCCAGGCACCCCTCGACGGCAGCGCCACCACCGGGCACGGTGGGGCCGACGACGACATCCTGTGGATGCAGCTCACCCCGGGCAGCGTCCAGTACGGGGCCGTGTACGAGGCGGAGGCGGTGGGCACCCTCCTCGTCGACGCCGCGATGTGGCAGGGCATGGTCGACCAGCAGCACCGGCTGCTGTACGCCCTCGACGGCTGGATCGAACAGCTCGAGCGCACGCACGAGGACCGCACGGCCGCCGGCATCGAGGCGGGTCGGGCGGCGCGCACCCAGGCGGACCGCACCCTGCTCGCGTCCATCGTCCGCTCCGGCCGGCACCCCCACCGGAGCGGGAGCGCCGACGCGACCTTCGCCGTGTGCCGCACGGTCGCCGCCGCGGCCCGGATCACCCTGTCCGAGCCGGGCGGGGCCGGCGCCGCGTCCGAGCAGCTGGATCCCGTCGAACGCATCGCGCTCGCCTCGCGCATCCGCACCCGCGTGGTCAGACTCGGCGGGCGCTGGTGGCGGGAGAACAGCGGCCCGCTCGTCGGCCGGCGGGAGAAGGACGGCACGCCCGTCGCCCTGCTGTGGCGGCGCGGCGGCTACGAGGCGGTCGACCCCGCCACCGGCACGCGCGAGCGCGTCTCGAAGACCAACGAGGCCGCCTTCGAACCGCACGGCATCATGCTCTACCGCCCCCTGCCCGACGGGCCGGTGGGCCTGGTGGCCCTGCTCCGCTTCAGCGTGCGCGGCACCTTCCCCGAGCTGCGCAGCCTCCTCCTGGGCGGGTTGGTCGCGGTGGTCCTCGGCGCGCTGGTGCCGATCGCCACCGGACAGGTCCTCGGCCGGTACGTCCCGCAGGCCGAGAACGGCCTCATCGTGCAGACCGGGCTGGCCCTGATCGCGACCGCGATCGTCTCGGCCGCGTTCATGCTGCTGCAGAACACCTCCCTCCTGCGCATGGAGGGCCGCATCGAGGCCACCTTGCAGCCGGCCGTCTGGGACCGGCTGCTGCGGCTGCCGGCGACGTTCTTCGCCGGCCGCTCCACCGGCGAACTGGCCGGCGCGGCGATGGGCATCAGCGCGATGCGCCGCGTGCTGTCCGGCATCGGCCCGGTCTGCGTCCAGGCGGGCGCGGTCGGCGCGATGAACCTCGTCCTGCTGCTCGTCTACAGCGTGCCGCTGGCGATGGCCGCGCTCGCGATGCTGGTCGTCATCGCCGGGGTCTTCCTGGGCCTGGGGCTGTGGCAGCTGCGCTACGAGCGCCGGCTGATCAAGCTCGGCCACCGGCTCAACAACCAGGCCTTCCAGACGCTGCGCGGCCTGCCCAAGCTGCGCGTGGCCGCCGCCGAGAGCTTCGCGTACGCGGCCTGGGCACGGGAGTTCGCCCGTACCCGCGACCTGCACCAGCGCACCGGCCGGATCCAGAACGTCATCACGGTCCTGGGGGCCGTCTACCTGCCGCTGTGCACGCTGGTGATGTTCGTCCTGCTGGCCGGACCCGCCCGCGGCGCCATGTCCGCCGGCGAATTCCTGACCTTCAGCACCGCGCTGACGATGCTGCTGTCGTCGGTCACGCAGCTGACCGGTGCGCTGATCTCGGCGGCCGCCGTACTGCCGATGTTCGAGCAGATCAAGCCGGTCCTGCGGGAGGTTCCCGAGGTGGGCGGCTCCAGTACCCGGCCGGGGGAGCTGACCGGCGCCATAGAGGCCAGGAACCTGTCGTACCGCTACGCCGACGACGGCCCGCTCGTCCTCGACGACGTCGGCTTCCGCATCCGGCCGGGGGAGTTCGTGGCGATCGTCGGCGCCAGTGGCTGCGGCAAGTCGACACTGCTGCGGCTGCTCATCGGCTTCGACAAGCCCCTGTCCGGCAGCGTGTTCTACGACGGCCAGGACCTGGCCGCGCTCGACCAGGCGGCCGTGCGCCGCCAGTGCGGTGTCGTCCTGCAGAACGCCCAGCCCTTCACCGGCTCGATCCTCGACTGCATCTGCGGCGCCGGGACGTTCTCGCCGGAGGAGGCGTGGGAGGCCGCCGCGATGGCGGGTCTGGCCGAGGACATCAAGGCCATGCCAATGGGCATGCACACCATGCTGTCCGACGGCGGCGGCACCGTCTCGGGCGGCCAGCGCCAACGGCTGATGATCGCCCAGGCCCTCATCCGCAAGCCGCGCGTCCTGTTCTTCGACGAGGCCACCAGCGCGCTGGACAACGAGGCCCAGCGCGTGGTCATCGAATCCACCCGCGCCCTGCACGCCACCCGCATCGTGATCGCCCACCGGCTCAGCACGATCATGGACGCCGACCGCGTGATCGCGATGAAGGACGGCCGCGTCGTCCAGCAGGGCCCACCGGCGGAACTGCTCGCCGACACGGCCGGCCTCTTCCACGACCTGGTCCGCCGCCAACTGCGCTGACGGGCCGCGCGCGCGGAAAGTTGACATCCTCAACGGTTGAGAATTACCGTCGATTAATACTTGAGGATATGAACCATCCACCCCGTTAAGCATCACGCCGCCCGGGCAGCGCACCAGAGGAAGGGCACGGACATGAACTCCGCCCAGCACGGAGCGGCCGTCGCAGCCGAGACCGCCGCGTTCGTCGCCGCGGTCAAGGCGGCCGACCTCTCCACCCCGGTGCCGACCTGTCCCGGCTGGACCCTTGAGGACCTCACGCGGCACGTCGGCAGCGTGCACCGCTGGTTCAGCGAGCTGTTGCGCCGACGCGTCCAGCAGCCGCCGACCAGCCGTGAGGTGGACCTGCGGCTGCCCGAGCGGCCCGACGGCCTGCCCGACTGGCTGGCCGCGAGCGCGGCGGAGGCCGCCGAGGTGTTCGCCGCCACCGACCCGGACGCCCCGATGTGGGCCTGGGGAGTCGACCAGCACGCCCGGTTCTGGGTCCGGCGCATGCTCTTCGAGACCCTCGTCCACCGCGTCGACGCCCAACTCGCGCTCGGGCTCACGCCGCACATCGACCGCCCACTGGCGGTCGACGGCATCGACGAGTTCCTGACCAACCTGCCGTTCGCGTCCTCCTTCGCCCCGCTGACCGCCCAACTACGCGCCCCTGACCGGACCATCCGCTTCAGCTGCACAGATGGTGAAGGCGACTGGCTGGTCGGCCTGCGCCCCGACGGCTTCGCCCTCGTGACCGGCCAGGCCGGGCCCATCGCGGGGGACGCCGCCGTCCGGGGAACCGCCGCAGACCTCCTGCTCCTCCTCTACGGCCGCCTCGACCGCCGCAGCGACGCCTTCCGGCTGCTCGGCGACCAGGACCTGCTCACCCACTGGTTCGCCCACTCGGCCTTCTAGCGCCCCGCGAGGCCCGCCACGCGGCGTGTCCCTGCCGACGTCGGCCCGTCACGCTCCGTCGACCTGTAGGAACGAGGTCACGGTGGGGCCGGCGGGTGGATCTGGAGGGCTGGTCATGAGCGGTGGCGCCTGGACCGTCGCGGCGGCGGCGACCGTCACGGCCGCGTACGCGCTGGGCTCGCGCCGGCTGTCCACCACGCCCCTGTCGTCGGCGATCGTGTTCGTCGGCGCCGGCGTTCTGCTCGGGCCCGCCGTGCTGGACATCGTCAGCCTGGGGCACGACGCCGCACCGATCGTGGCGCTCCTCGAGACCACGCTGACGCTCGTGCTGTTCACCGACGCCCTGCACGTGCGCAGACGGGACCTCCGGACCGGCGGCTTCCTGCCCGGGCGGCTGCTGGGCATCGGACTGCCCCTGAGCATCGGCGCGGGCTGGCTCCTCGCCTGGTCCCTGCTGCCGGGGCTGACCATGTGGGAGCTCGCACTGGTCGGAGCCATCCTCGCCCCGACCGACGCCGCCCTCGGCAAGACCGCCATGACCCACCCCCGGGTACCGGCGCTCGTACGGGACGGGCTGAACGTCGAGAGCGGCCTGAACGACGGCATGGTGCTGCCCTTCTTCATCCTCTTCCTCGCGGCCATCCCCGGCACGCACTACGCGCAGGAAGGCGTCGCGGGAGTCTTCTGGCGCGCCCTGGTGCTGAGCACCGCCATCGGTCTGCTGACCGGCTGGCTGGGAGGCCGGCTGCTGCAGTGGTCACGGGCCCGGGGGTGGGTCGCGGGGGAGTGGTGGCAGATCTACCCGCCGGCCGTCGCGGCAGCGGCGTACGAACTCGCCTTCGTGACGGACGGCAGCGGGTTCATCGCCGCCTGGGTGGCAGGCTTCGCCTGCGGGTTCGCCCTGCGCCAATTCCCGGTCGGCGACGAGCAGGGAGACGTCGAACGCACGGCCGAGTTCACCGAGACCCTCGGCGGACTCCTGGCGGCGATCAGCCTCCTCGTCTTCGGGGCGGTGCTGCTCGGCCCCACCCTCGCGCACCTGAGCTGGCGGATCTGCCTGTACGCGGTGCTGAGCCTCACCGTCGTCCGGATGCTGCCGGTGATCCTCTCCCTCGCCGGGAGCGGACTGCGGCCCCGCACGGTGGCGTACATCGGCTGGTTCGGGCCACGCGGCCTCGCGTCCGTGGTGCTGGCGCTGCTCGTGGTGGAGGAACACGTTCCGGGGGTGGACCTCCTGGGGCGCGTGGTCGCGATCACCGTCGGCCTCAGCGTCCTCCTGCACGGCGTCTCGGCCGTACCCCTCGCCGAGCGGTACGGCCGCTGGTACGAGAAGGCCGCGGCCGCCTCCCCGGGTCTGCGCGAGGGCGCCCCGGGCGGACGTGCTGCGCAGGGTGAGCGCCCGTAGCCTGAAGAGGAGGCCGAATGTCCCGTCCGGCAGCCGTGGAGCGGTGGGAGGTTGCCCCATGAGCAGACGCTGGGCCGCGCGACTGGCCTTGGCGGCGGGCGCAGCGGCGTTCGCGGTGCTGGTGGTCTTCGCCGGGCTCGGCAGCCTCGTGCTCATGGGCGTGGGGTGGGCGGGGCTGGTGCTCACGGCGGCCGGCGGGTGGTGGCTGCTCACCCACACCGGCTGGATCAGGGCGCTGGCCGCACTGCTCGCGGTCGCCGCGCCGCTCGGAGTCCTGATCCTGTACACGGCTGCCGGGCTGCTCTGGGTCGTGCTGGTCTCACTCGCGCTGTGGGCGCTGGCCGTGTCCGCGGGCCGGGCCGCGCTGGTCGACGACACCCCGCCCGGCATGCCGGAGCACTCCGCGGGCCGGCCCCAGCGGCCGTTCCTGATCATGAATCCGCGCTCGGGCGGCGGGAAGGTCGAGAAGTTCCGGCTGGCGGAGCGGGCGCGGGCCCTGGGCGCCGAGGTCGTCGTACTGGATCCGGCCCGGCGGCAGGACGTGGCCGAGCTGGCGCGGAAGGCCGTACGGGACGGCGCCGACCTGCTCGGCGTCGCGGGCGGCGACGGCACGCAGGCCCTGGTCGCCGGTGTGGCCGTGGAGCACGACCTTCCCTTCGTGGTGATCAGCGCCGGGACCCGCAACCATTTCGCCATGGATCTCGGCCTGGACCGGCAGGACCCCTCCACGTGCCTGGAGGCCCTGACCGACGGCGTCGAACTGCGCATCGACGTGGGCTGCCTCCAGGCGGGAGAGCCCGCGGACCGGAGCGCGGACCGCGTCTTCCTCAACAACGCCTCGTTCGGCGTGTACGCGGAAGTCGTGCAGAGTCCCGCCTACCGCGACGACAAGGCCCGTACCATCCTGGAGATGCTGCCGGACCTGCTGACCCATCACAGTGGCGCACGGCTGACCGTCCGTGCCGGTTCGCTGACCAAGGACGTCCCCCAGGCCGTCCTCGTGAGCAACAACCCGTACGAGCGGGGCGATTCGGCCGGACTGGGACGCCGAGGGCGGCTGGACTCCGGCGAGCTGGGAGTGCTGTGCGTCGGCGTCGGCAACGCCGCCGAAGCCACGGAACTCCTGTTGCGCGGTGGGCAGGGCCGCGGGCTGACCGAGGCCACCGCCCGCGAGGTCGTCGTCGACGCCGACGCGCCCGTCATCCCGGTCGGCGTCGACGGCGAGGCCCTCACACTGCCCACTCCGGTCCGCTGCCGTCTGGAGCCCGGCGCCCTGCGCGTGCGCGTGCCCCGCCACCGGCCCGGCGTCCCGCACGCCGCGCCCCCGATGAACTGGCGCCGGGTACGACGCCTGGCCCTGACGATGGGGCGAACCGCGGCAGGACACGGGGCCGCCTGACCGACGGCCGGCCGCCCCTCTCGTCGCTCCGAGTGCGCGCGTACGTTCCACCGAGTAGCGTCGGGAGCGAGCGTTCCGTCCATACCGCTGCGGCCCGGCCCGGTGGGGCCGCCGCCGATGTCGGCAGAGGAACGGGATCACATGCCGAAGCACAGCATCCACGCGGCGATGGCCGCAGCCGCTCTGGTCTGCCTGACAGCGTTCGGTCCCGCACCGGGCAGCGCCGCGTCACCACCCGCCCAGTCCGCCGGCCGGTCCGGTACCGCGGCCCCGTCCCGGTTCGTGCCCGGTCCCTGTCCGAAGACGCCCGAACCCATCGAAGCGCTCGGCAGCGCACGGTGCGGCTTCCTGGAGGTCCCCGAGAACCGCTCCCGCCCCGGCGGCCGGACCATCAAGCTGGCCGTGGCGGTCATCCCGGCCGTCAACCCGGCGAAGCCGGCCCAGGACCCCCTGGTGTTCATGGCGGGCGGCCCGGGCGCCGACACGTTCGACGACATCCCCTTCCTCATCGATTCCGGCCTGAACAAGGACCGCGAGCTGATCCTCATGGCCCAGCGCGGCAACCTCTACGACCAGCCCAACCTCGCCTGCCCGGAAGTCGACCGCTTCAACGAGCAGGCCGTGGGCCTGGGCTACGACTCGACGCAGGCGCAGCAGCTCATGCTGAAGGCGGTGAAGGACTGCCGGGCCCGCCTGACGGCCGACGGCGTCGATCCGAGCGCCTACAACAGCACCGAGAACGCCGCGGACTTCGCCGACCTGCGCAAGGCACTGGGCATCCCCCGGTGGAACGTCTACGGGTACTCCTACGGCAGCAACCTGGCCCTCACGTACCTGCGCCTGCACCCCGAGGGAATCCGCGCCGTGGCGATCGACTCGATCACACCTCCCCAGGTCGTGACCCTGCCGTGGACGTGGACCAGCACCGCCGAGGGGATCCGCAACATCTTCGACGCGTGCGCGGCGCAGCCCGCCTGCAAGGACCGGTACCCGGACCTGCCGCGCATGCTGACGGAGCAGGTGCGCAAGCTGGAGGCAAACCCCCTGACGCTGAACGTCACGCCGCCGAGCGGCGGAAAGCCGGTCAAGGTCGTCCTCGACGGGGGCGCGCTGCTGAACCTGATCGTCGCCTTCACCCCGCGGCCCAAGGACATCCCGGCGGCGCTCGACGAACTCAGCCGCGGAAACCCGGAGCGCTTCGCACAGGCCCGAGCGGCCGGCTCGGTCCAGAAGACCGGGGAGTTCGCCCACGGTCTGACGAACTCGATAGCGTGCGCCGAGTGGGCTCCGGGGTACTCGGAATCCGACGTGCTGAAGGCGGGGCGCAAGGCCTTCCCCGGGTGGCCGGACACGGTCTTGGCCCAGGCGCCGCAACTGCCCTTCCAGTACCCGGTGTGCCGGGAGTGGAACGTTCCGGACCGCGCGTCCGTCCAGCGGGTGGCCACCGTCAGCTCGGTGCCGGCGCTCCTCATCTCCGGCACGTTCGACGTGAAGACCGGGGCGAGTTGGGCGAAGGGCGTGGCCCGCGACCTGTCCCGTTCGACCGCCGTGCAGGTTCCCGGAATCGGCCACTGGGTGGTCCCGCAGTCCCCTTGCGCGCAGCGCGTGCTGGCCTCGTTCTTCGCTCGCCCGACCGCGCCCGACACGGCGTGCGTGGACGACGTCGAGCCCGCACCGTTCACGATCATCCCGAAGTGACCGGGAGGCCAGATGACCCGCCCGCAAGCGCCCCGCCGCCGCACCGTACGACGACTCCACACCACGTCGGCCGCCCTGGCGACCGGTGTCCTCGTCACCGGCCTGCTCGCCGCGCCCGCCGGGGCTCACTCCCGCACCGACGCCAGTACCGGCCCCGGAGCGCCGATCGGTACGGTCGCGCGGACGGTGGGCGACGCCCGCTTCGAGCCGGGACCCTGCCCGAAGACCCCGGAACCGATCGAGGAGCTGGAAGGGGCCCGCTGCGGCACGCTCACCGTGCCCGAGAACCGCGCCGAGTCGACGGGCAAGATGATCAGGCTCGGCGTCGCGATCGTGCCCGCCGTGTCCGACACCCCGAAACCCGACCCCATCGTGTGGCTGGCGGGCGGACCCGGAGACGACGCCGTGGGCGAGGCGAAGATGGCGATCGACGGCGGCCTGAACCGCGACCGTGACGTGATCTTCATGTCCCAGCGCGGTACGTACTCGGCCGACCCGACGCTTCTCTGCCCCAACATCGACGAGTTCAACGCGCGAGCGGTCGGCCTCGTCTACGACGCTCCGTCCACCGAACGCCTGCACGTCGAGGCCACGAAGGCCTGCCGCGACCAACTGGCGGCCCGCGGGATCGACCTCAGCGCCTACAACGACACCGAGAGCGCCGCCGACTACGAGGACCTGCGCACCGCGCTGGGCCTCAAGCAGTGGAACCTGTTCGGGATCTCCTACGGCACCCACCTGGCGCTGGTCTCCATGCGCCTGCACCCCGAGGGGCTGCGCTCGGTGGGCCTCGACGGCATACTGCCGCCGTCCACGTCCGGGTCGGCCGCGACCTGGAGCAGCGCCCGGCAGGGCTTCGACGGCCTGTTCAAGGCCTGCGCGGAGCAGCCCGCGTGCAACAAGCGTCATCCGAACCTGTCGGCCACCTTCGACAGGCTCGTCCGCGAACTCGAAGCCAAGCCGGTCACCACCACCGTCACACTCCCCGGCAGCGACAAGCCGGTGAAGGTCGTGCTGGACGGCGGGGCCCTGGTGAACTGGATGACCTCCGCCACCCACGTGGCGCCCCAGGTTCCGGCCGCCCTCGACGAGCTGGCACACGGCAAACCGCAGCGGATCGCCCAGCAGTGGGCGGGCGGCAAGCTCAGCCCCCAGGCCATGGGACGGGTCGCGCACGGGCTCGCCTACGGCGTCTTCTGCAGCGAGTGGACACCGTACGAGAGCCAGGCGCAGGCGCTCCGGGGCGCACAGGAGACCTTCCCGTCGTACCCCCGCTCGGTACAGGCCCAGGCTCCGCAGCTCACCTTCCTCCGTCCGGACTGCGCCGCCTGGGACGTCCCCGCGGCGCCGCCCTCGATCCGGGACGCCACGCGCGGAGACATCCCGACCCTCGCCCTGTCGGGCGGGTTCGACTCCCAGACCGGGGCGGACAACGGGCCCTACGTCGCCCGTACGCTGAGCAAGGCGAAGGTCGTCACGGTCCCGTACGAGCCGCACGTGGTGTTCGCCACCTCGAAGTGCGCCCAGGAGATCACCGTCTCGTTCTTCGACGACCCGGCCGCGCCGAAGACCGCGTGCCTGAACAGCCTGAAGGCGCCCGAGTTCGAGATCGGGCCCTGAGCCGCCGGGCCCGCGGCCTCAGGCCCCGACCGCCTGCGGCCTGCGTTCCTGGTCCGAACCGGGCACCGGCTCGGACGGGTCCGCGCCCAGGGCGACGATGCGGTTGTCGCCGTCCACGTGGACGACTTCGCGCTGGTGTTGCACAGCACCGGGACACCGCTCAGCCGGTGGTAGGCGCTCAAGGATGGCGGGCAGCGTGGGCCGTCGTCCATCAACGTGCTCGTTTGCGTACCGACAAGCCTCGCCGTCGTCCTGACCGCCGCCGCCGCCGGACTCCGGAGGCGGTGGTGCCGGCGTACGCCGCCGGCGGGTGCGGGCCGGGCGATGACCACCGGCCCCGTGCCGTTTTCTACGCGGACCTGCGGCGCAGAGCCCGGCGGACCCCGTACAGGACGACGAGCAGCACGATGACCACGACCAAGACGATCAAGAGCTTCTTGAACAGGCCGCCCTTCTTCTTGCTCTTCTTCTTGCCCTTCTTGTTCCCGGTGGTGGCCTGGACCCGGGACGACACCGGTGCCTGGAGACCGGTGGCCACGCCGCCGCCGGCAAGGAGACCACCCTGCGGCAGCGCCGCGGCGGCAGGAGCCTGCCGGGCGGGCGGAGCGGCCGCCGAGGCGGTCGCCGCGGGACCCAGTAGCATCCCGGCGAGCACGAAGAGCGGGATGATGGCCGCCGCGACCATCGGGCGCTTCTTCCGATTGCTGTTCGTTGTCACTGTCTCCCCTGTTCTCCCCTGCCCGAGCCGGGCCCGGTGGATCCGGAAGGCCGGGGTCTGAAAGCATCGTCGACGAGTTCGACCGCCCCTGCAAGGACCGCGCTCGCCGTCCAGCCCACACAAGGGGTTTGGGCACACGCGGCGTTGACGCCGCCTCAGTTCTTCGCCGCTGCCTCGGCATTGCGCCAGACCGTCAGGTCGACGGTGATGAAGGAGGTCTCGTTCTTCGCGCCGGACCTGCCGCGGAAGGTCGCCAGCGCGATGTGGCCGGCCTTGCTCAGCACGCAGACCTGCGACCCGTCCGTGAGCTGGTCGAGGCCGACCTTCTCGGTGAAGCGGGTCACGGCGCGGCAGGTCTCCAGGGAGCCCTTCTCGGAGTTGTTCAGCAGGACGAGCTTGCCGTTCGTGCTACCGAACTTCTCGTCCCCGAACAGGGTGTCGCGGTAGTAGAAGAGGTCGGCGTGCCCGTAGAGCACCCCGGCGCCGGTCGGTTCCTCGGCCGGGCGCGGCGGGTTGTCGGCGAACATCAGCTGGTGGTTCTGGGGCACGTCGATGCCCTGGTACGAGACCGGCTGCGGGTCGGGCCGCTGCTGTGAGGTGCTGCCGCCGCCCGACGACGCCTTGTCGCCCCCGCCCTTGCCGGAGCCGTCCGGCAGCAGGGACCCGATGACCGCGAGGCCGATGACCGCCGCCGCCACCGCCCCGATGACGATCAGCCCCGTCCGCTTGGGGCGCGCGGAAGCGGGCGGAACGGGCGCGAAGCCCTGGGTGTGGAACGGCGGCTGCGTGTGGTGGCCCGGGGCGTACGAGGGCTGCGTGTACTGGGGTTGGTTGTACGGGGGCTGGTTGTACTGCGGCTGGTTGTACTGAGGCTGAGGGTACGAAGCCTGCGCGTACGGGGGCGGCGTCGGGTAACCCGGCGGCACGGCCCCCGGAGCCCCCTGCGCCGAAGCTGTCTGCGTCGGCGCGGCGGCCACACCGGTCGGCGTGTATCCGGGCGCCGCGGCGGGTGCCGCGGGCGCATCCGGGGCCGGCGACTGCGGCGAAACCTCGGTCGGAGTCGGCGTCGGAGTCGGCGTCGGAGCGGCCGTCGGCGGCTGCGGCTGCGGCGGCGGAGTGGGCGCCGGCGCGGGCAGCCGCAGCCGCTCGGTGATGGAACCGGCGACGGCCTGCGGCAGCCAGTCCTCGCCCTGGCGAAGCGGAGCCTCCGAAGCCGCGTTGCACAGCTCGATGACCTCCGTCAGGGTCGGGCGGTCGGCCGGGTCGCGGCTGAGGCAGCGGGTCACCACCGGCCGCAACTCCGCGGGCAGGGCGCTGAGGTCGGGGTCCTCGTGCACGATCCGGTAGAGCACCGCGTGCGAGGGCCCGTCGCCGAAGACGGAGGCGCCGATCGCGGTGAAGGCCGCGATCTGCCCGAGGGCGAAGACGTCGGTGGCCGGGGTGACCGTGCCGGCCGAAGCCTGTTCGGGCGCCATGAAGGCGGGGGTGCCGACGCTGACGCCGGTACTGGTCAGAGCGGTGGAGTCGGCGGCCCGGGCGATACCGAAGTCGATGACGCGCGGGCCGTCGGAGGCGAGCAGCACGTTGGCGGGCTTCAGGTCCCGGTGGACGATGCCCGCGCCGTGGATGACGTGCAGCGCCTCGGCGACCCCGACGGTCAACAGCAGCACGCTGCGCACCGGCAGCGCGCCGTGCCGGGCGACGGCGTGGGCGAGCGAGGGGCCGGGTACGTAGGCCGTGGCCAGCCAGGGCTGCGGGCCCTCGGTGTCCGAGTCGATGACCGGTGCGGTGTAGAGCCCCTGGACCCGCTCCGCGGCCCGCACCTCCTGCTGGAAGCGCCGCCGGAACTCGGGGTCCTCGCTGAATTCGGGCCGGATCACCTTGATGGCGATGGGCCGGCCGCCCGGTGTGTAGGAGAGGTAGACCTTGCCCATGCCGCCCGCGCCCAGCACGGCCGCCAGGCGGTAGCCGCCCACGACGGCCGGGTCGTCCGCCTTGAGTGGCTGGAAGAAGTCGGCGGAAGGTGCGCTGCCCATGGGATCCATCTCTGATTGCGGCGATTCAGCACCTGCCGGCGCCCCGAAGTCAACCGAGAGCGTACCCAATGCCCGGACCACCCCCGCCCCGGACCACCGGGCCGGCTGAGGTAGTTGATGGCTCGGGCTGAAGGCTGTTCGTCCGACTCGGATCGCGGCAGGAGGATGAACGGCACGGCAGCGGCGGGCTTCTGCCGCTTCCGGAGTAGCGGGCGGCCGATCGGAGAAACGATTCTCGGCCGCCGGAACCCCGGACCGGAGTCAGGACCTCGGCACCGTGTTGATGTAGTGGGTACCGGCACGGTAGAAGCCGTCCACCGTCTTCTGGACCTCCGCCTGGGGAACGGCCTCACCGGCCTTGTAGCTGACCCGGTCCGGCGGATCGGCCTCGTACCAGGTGACGTTGTCGAATTGCGGCCCCACCGAGCCCCACCCGCCGTTCGGCAGGTACGCGTGGTCGAGTTCGCTGTGGTTCGCCGAGGAGTCCGAGGGGGAAATCGGGAAGGGGGTCGGCACGACGTGGTCGCCGTCGCGACCGCTCGGCGGCTTGTCGCTGAAGTGGACCCGGGCGGCGTAGGTCCCCGTGAAGAGGTCGGTGCCGGTGCGCTGCACCTCGACCTGCCTGGTGCCCTGCGGGGTGCCGTCGGTGGAGGCGTGCAGTCGCAGCACCCGGCCTCCCTGGCGGTCGTGTCGGAGGGGAAGCCGGCGCGGGTGCCGGACCAGGTGTCCTTGATCCCCGGGCTGCCCGCGCCGTTGCGGACCCCCCAGCCGTTGGCGGTGAGCGCGGGGTCGTCGGTGCCGCTGTAGTGGAAGTCGTCGAACAGGGTTCCCGGCGGCCCGGACGGGGTCGGCGCGGTGCTGAGGACGGGGGCATCGGCAGACGCAGCCGGCGCTGGCCGGCGTGGCGGGCGTCCACAGGGCGCTGTTCCGCCCGCCGTACTCCTCCGACGCCTCTACCCGGTGAGCGTCCCGGCTTCGAGGAGATCGTCAAGGCGGCGATGCCGTCCAGGGCCCGGTGCGGGAGAGCTGATCCTGCTGCACCACGCGGGTGGCGACCGGATCCAGACCATCGACGCGCTCTTACAGATCATCGACAAACCGCAGGCCCAGGGCTACCGCTTCACCACCATCTCCAACGCACGCGCTGTCAGCGTCTGCCTCTGGCACCAGGTCGCCCTGGTGGTCGCCATCCCGCTGATCGACCCGCTCTGGAGCGTCCCCTTCGTCCACGCGAACTTCCGGTGGCTGCTGGCCAGCCAATGGTTCACGCCGCTGGTGGCTCTCCCGCTGCTCGGCCTGCCGGTCCTGGCCTTCGGCTGGGTCGAGGACGGGGCCGAACGCTCGCCACGGCTCTTCCCGTACCCGCGCCGCCAACGGGGCAGGCGCCGGGCCGCCGACCTAGGGCGCGGCGTGTCCAAGGGGAGGAGAGGCCAGGGTCACCGGGCGCTGCTCCACCCGGCTGCACTGGAATACGAGTCAACCAGGTCCACCACGAAGACCAGGGTCGAGCCCGCCGGGATCAGCGGCGAGGGCGACTGATTGCCGTAGCCGAGACGCGGGGGGACGATGATCTCGCGCCGACCGCCGACCTTCATCCCCCTCACCCCCCGGTCCCAGCCCTTGATGACCTTGCCGCTGCCCAGGGCGAACTTGTACGGCTGGCCCCGGTCCCAGGAGGCGTCGAACTCCTTCCCGGACTCGAAGGTCACCCCGACATAGTGGACCTTGACCACCATGCCCGCCTTCACCTCGGCCCCGTCCCCGACGACCAGGTCCCGGACGGTCAGCTCAGTAGGAGCGTCACCCTCGGGAACGTCGACCTCGGGCTTCGTCAGTTCACTCATGGCAGCCTCATCACTCTCCGTCGGAAACCCAGCACGGACCGGCAGGACACCTGGACACCGCGTGCGTCAGAGGGTCACGCTACCGAGAAATGCCGATCCACCTGCCGGCACACCGCGAGCCCCCGGCCTGTCGTTATCACGGTGGGAGGGCGGCGGGTCCGATGGGACGACGTGCTGGCACAGGTCGGCAAGCGCCCGGCGAACTGGCCGTGCACCCCGGGCCGCCGGGGCCGGCTGGATGAGGCACTCCCTCACCACGATGCCTGCGCATGGCCCGACCGGACCGTAGGGACCCAGTTCCCCGCCCACCTCGCCGCTGACAGATCGGACGCGGTGCGCCACCCGAGCATCGCCGAGGTCCGGAGCGACGGCGCACGATGGCGCGAGCCGGCCAACTGACCACCCTGCGTATCCCCGCCCTGCGGGCGTAACCAGAAGATGCCGAGTTTCTTCGGGAGAGTAGGAGACCAGCAAGTTCTTCGTCTGCTGAGCCGAAGCTCAGGAGTTGTCACCAGCGGGACCAGCTGAGCCGGCGAATGGGGACGGTCGAGGCAGCCTGGTTGTCACACACGAGGCATCCGACTTGTCACAGACGCCCGCCCGCAGCGTGTTCGTCCTGCCCGAGGACGACCTGGAGGAGGGCCGACCCAGATGGGGGCGCGGCCAGTGGCATGGTGACCGGCGTGCGTGCGGAGCGGTGCCGGATTCCTGCCGGGTTTCCCGGAGGTTGACAGGTACACGGCCTTGCGGTTCACTCCGGCCAGCGCAGGTCTGGACCAGCAGAGATTGAGGCCCCCATGTCCGTGTTCTTACACACCCGCCGCCGCGTCCTGGGCCGGGCGGCCGTCGCGGCCGCCGCCCTGACGGCCGTGACGCTCGGCTGGACGCTCCCCGCCGCCGAAGCCGCCCCACCGTCCGGTCCGGCCGTCGCCGCGCAGGCGGTCACGTTCGAGGACAACTTCGACGGCCCGGCGGGCGCGGCGGTTGACCCGGGCAGGTGGCAGACGGAGACCGGGGACAACGTCAACAACCACGAACGGCAGTACTACACCCCCGGCGCCGCCAACGCCGCGCTGGACGGCGGTGGGCACCTGGTCATCACCGCGCGCCGCGAGAACCCGGGCAACCACCAGTGCTGGTACGGCCGGTGCGAGTACACCTCCGCCCGGCTGAACACCGCGGGCCGCTTCACCCAGACGTACGGGCACGTGGAGGCCCGCATGAAGGTGCCGCGCGGACAGGGCATGTGGCCGGCCTTCTGGATGCTCGGCCACGACATCGGCCAGGTCGGCTGGCCCAACAGCGGAGAGATCGACGTGATGGAGAACGTCGGCTACGAGCCCGGCACCGTGCACGGCACGCTCCATGGCCCCGGCTACTCGGGTGGCGGCGGCATCGGAGCCGCGTACACCCTCTCCGGCGGGCGGGCGTTCGCCGACGACTTCCACACCTTCGCCGTCGACTGGGCCCCGGACTCGATCACCTGGTCCGTGGACGGGCAGGTCTTTCAGCGGCGCACCCCGGCGGACCTGGGCGGCCGACAGTGGGTGTTCGACAAGCCGTTCTTCCTGATCCTCAACCTCGCGGTCGGCGGGGACTGGCCGGGCAACCCGGACGGCTCCACCGCCTTCCCGAACCACTTGGTCGTCGACCACGTCCGCGTCACGGCCTGGGACGGTGGCAGCGGCGGAGGGACCACCGGCGCCTTCGTCGGCCTCGCCGGAAAGTGCCTCGACGTGGCCGGCTCGCAGACCGCCGACGGCACCCCGGTCCAGCTCTACACGTGCAACGGAACCCCGGCCCAGCGCTGGACCCTCCCCGGTGACGGGACCGTCCGCGCGCTCGGCAAATGCCTGGATGTGAACGGCGCTTCGACCGAGCCGGGCACGAAGGTCCAGCTGTGGCAGTGCAACGGGACCGGCGCGCAGCGGTTCGACTACAACGCGACCACCCGCGACCTGGTCAACATCACGGCCGACAAGTGTGTGGACGTGCGCAACCAGGACCCGGCCGACGCGACCCCCGTCCTGATCTGGTGGTGCACGGGCAACGCCAACCAGAAGTGGACACTGACCGGCTGAGCCCGGAGGCCGGGGCGGCGGACGTATCCGCCACCCCCGGCCGTACCGGCATGGATCAGCGGAACAGCACGGATCAGCGGGCAGCGGCGGCCCTGTAGGCCGCGGTGAACTTCCCGAACGCGTCCGTCAGCGCTCCGGTGAGCACCAGGTGGTCCGCTTCGGCGAAGGGCTTCGCCGCCGCCGCGGTGGGGTGCGTCCCCATCTTCTGCTGGACGATCGAGCGGGCCTTGGCCGCCAGCGCCCGGGCCGCCTCGGACCGGCCCGCGCCGGCCTTCTCCAGGACCTTCGCCGCGGCGGCGAGCGCCCGCAGGGCCGGTTCGCCCCCGGCCGGCGGCGAACCCGGAGTGGTCAGGCCCCAGCCGTACGGGAACTGCGGATCGTAGGCCGCGTCGCCGACGTTGACTGGCAGCTGCTGCTGGGAGCGGGGCCATGTCACCGGGAGCTGTCCGGTGAAGGGGCGCTTGCCGTACAGGACATCGGCGACGCCGTCCCCCTCGGTGCCGGGCAGCCAGGAGGCCACAAGCGCCCCCATGCGGTCCAGGCGGTCGCCGATGAGCTGCGGACGACCCGAGACCACCAGCACCACGCACCTCATGGCGGCGCACACGGTGTCGATCGCCGCCTGGTCGGCCGTCGACAGTTCCAGGTCGTGGCCGTTGCCGACATCGCCCACGCCCTCCGCGTACGGGGTCTCGCCGACGACCACCACGCCCACGTCGTGGCCCGCCGGCGGGGCGGAGGCGTCCTTGGAGTAGGTGACGGAGTCCGGGGTGGCGGCGGCCTTCCGCATCGCCTCCAGGACCGTCGTGCCCTCGGTGACGTCCCCGGAGGCGCCCTGCCAGGTCACCGTCCAGCCGCCGGCCTGGTTGCCGAGGTCATCGGCGTTGGATCCGGCGACGTACACCCTCTGCGAGGGCTTCAGCGGGAGCAGCCCGCCCTCGTTCTTCAGCAGCACCTGCGACTTCGCCGCCGCCTCGCGGGCCACGGCCCTGTGCTCCGGCGAGCCGACGCGGGCGAGCCCGGAGGTGTCGGCGTACGGCTTCTCGAACAGGCCCAGCTTGAACTTCTGCTCCAGGATCCGGGATACGGCGTCGTCGATCCGGGCCATGGGGATGCGGCCGGCCGCCGCCTCGGAGACGAGGGTCGCGTGGAACTCCCCGTACGCGGTCGGCACCATGATCATGTCGAGGCCGGCGTTCACCGAGGTCCGCACGTCGCTCGCGTAGTCCCCCGGGATCTGGTCGATGGCCTGCCAGTCGCTGACGACGAAGCCCTCGAAGCCCATCCGGTCCTTCAGGACGCCGTTGATCAGCTCGGCGTGGGCGTGCATCTTCACCGGGCCCGCGTCATCGCCGATGATGTCCACCGAGGAGTACGAGGGCATGACCGAGCCCACCCCGCGCTCGACCGCCTCCCGGAACGGCGCGAGGTGCACCGCCTCCAGCTCCTGCCGGGTCACCCGGGTGATGCCCTGGTCGATCGTGTACGAGCCGGTGCTCGACGAGCCGAACCCGGTGCCGCCGTCACCCGCGTAGTGCTTGGCGGTGGCCAGTACCTTGTCCGGACGGGACAGGTCCCTTCCGTCCGGCGCGCCCTGCATCCCGCGGATGACCGTCTCCATCGCGGTGACCAGCGCCGGGTCCTCGCCGAACGCCTCGTACGAGCGCCCCCAGCGCTCGTCGCGCGTCACGCACAGACAGGGTGCGAAGTCCCACGGGACGCCGGTCGCCCGGACCTCGGCGGCGGTCACCGCGCCGGTCCGCTCCACCAGCTTCGGGTCGCGGGTCGCGCCCAGCCCGATGTTGTGGGGCATGATCGTGGTCCCGATGACGTTGTTGTGGCCGTGCACCGCGTCCACGCCGTAGATCAGCGGGATCTGCAGGCGGGCCGCCCGGGAGCGCAGCTGGTACCCGTCGATCATCTTCGCCCAGGACTCCGGTGTGTTCGGGTTCGGGACCGAGCCGCCGCCGGAGAGCAGCGAGCCGAGCCCGTACCCGGCGATGTCCCCGGGGGCCTTGAGCGCGTTGCGTTCGGCCTGGGTCATCTGCCCGGCCTTCTCCTGCGGCGTCATCCGGGCCAGCAGATCGGCCACCCGCCGCTTCACCGGCAGCTCGGCGTCGAGATAGGGCAGACCATGCGCGTCGATGACGACCTGCGGGTCCTCGGCGGGTGGCCGCGCACCGGTCACGGTCAGTGCGAGCGGTACCGTCTCGGCGCTCTCGGCGTCGCCGTCCCGGTCCGTGGTGACGGTGATGGTACGGGAGGTGCCGGAGGGGGTTCCGGCGGGGAAGGTGAGGGTGCCGGTCACCGGGCGGTAGTCGGCGCCCGGAGTGGCGGTGCCGCCGCGCGTGGCGTACTCGACCGTGACCGGCTCGGACAGGGGCGCGGAGCCGGTGGTCGCCACGGAGACGCGGATGCCGGCCGAAGCGCCTTCCTTCACAGGGTGAACGGCGGAGTCGGTGAGGACCGTGGCCCGTAGTGCCGGGTCGGCCGCGCCGTAGAGCTCGACCGCGTCCATCAGGAACCCGCCCGGCCGGCCCACCGGGAAGGTGACGGCGTAGCCCCACATCTCGCGCAGTCCCAGCACCTGGTCGATGCCGCCGACGGGCTGGTAGTCGGTGCGGTACTCGAACCGGGAGAACGGGATCTCGACGAGGTGCCAGCCCTGCCAGTCGTCGGTGAACGAGGTCGTCCAGAGCTCGGACGCCTCGCCGTTCGCGCCGCCGTCCTTGAGCTCGAAGTGCACGCGGGGGCCCGAACCGGGCGGCAGCGGCGCCGTGTTCTGCCCGTACCACCAGAACCGGATGCCCTTGCGGGTGCTCCAGTCCTGGGCGGGCCGGTCGAAGGCGAAGTCGTGGCTGAAGCCGCCCCAGCCGCTGATGTCGTACGAGCCGCGCAGCGCCTTCGCGCCCTCCGGGGCGTCGGCGCGTTCCTCCAGGGCGAGCCGGGGCTGGTCGTCGGCGTCGCTGCCCCAGGTGAAGATCCCCTCGGCGGGCGGGCCCGCGAACGGAATCTCACCCTCGAAGCGGTCGACGGCGGTCGGGGGCGGGTCGGCTGCCGGGCCCGCCGGGGATGCCGTGGCAGCACCGAGGGGGAGCAGGCCGGCGAGCAGGCCCGCACAGGCGAGCAGGGCGTATCTGGTCCAGGGCCGTGCCTTGTTCACGAGTTTCCTCCGAGGTCTATACCACCGGACGGGACACCGCGTGAGTCAACCGACCGAGCCGGGTGTCGTCAAGACTTGGCGTCACGCCTGGCCCGAAGTCGTCACCAGCGGCCGGATGGATCGGTTCTGCATTCAGCGCCCGAACACGCGGCCTCAGAGAGCCGGGACTCCGCCACCGCCCAGGTGGTGCCCTTCGCGACCGATCCCGCGGCGTCCCGGGGGTACGGGCCGCCGGCCGCCGCGACCCACAACCGGCGCACCGGCGGCGCAGGCACGGGTCGACAAGGTGGTGGTGCGGGTCCACTTCCGCGGAACGCATCGGGGCACCTTCCAAGGGATCACCGCGGACTGCACGGCGGTTACTCCCTGACCCGGGTCCGCACGGCACAGGACGAGGGGCGGGAGGCAGGGCTGCTGGTCAAGCACGCCGGCGAACGGGCCGCTGCCGCCGGCACAGCCGCCACCCCCCCCCACCCCCGTCGGGCGCGGTCGGCGCGGACCGGCCGCACGCTCGGGCAGGTCGCACCCGCGGCACCGGCGGGTGAGCGGCGGTGACGGGTCGACGCCCGCCGGCGGGACACCGCGGCGCTCTGTGAGTGGCGTCGGTCGCTTGCGGCCCCCGTTTCCGGGTAGTCGCGAGGGCGTGAGCTACGTGAACCGGGGCAGGGAGTACACCCGCGACAGCCGGTACATCACCACCCGCATCACCGCGGACGGGCGTGACGGGTTCCCCGTGGAGCCGGGCCGCTACCGACTGGTGGTCAGCCGTGCGTGTCCGTGGGCGAGCCGGGCGGTCATCGTACGCCGTCTCCTGGGGCTGGAGAACGCCCTCGGCATGGCCGTGGCCGGCCCGGAGCACGACGAGCGCAGCTGGTCCTTCCACCTCGACCCGGGCGGCCGCGACCCGGTACTTGGCATCGAACGGCTGCGCGACGCGTATCTCGCTCGCGATCCGGGCTACGACCGTGGCATCACGGTGCCGGCGATGGTGGACGTACCGTCGGGCGAGGTCGTGACCAACGATTTCACCCAGATCACGATCGACATGTCGCTGGAGTGGGGGCCCTACCACCGGGCCCGGGCGCCCGATCTCTACCCGGCCGCTCTGCGGTCGGAGATCGACGCCGTGAACAGCGTGGTCTACGAGGACGTGAACAACGGCGTCTACCGGGCCGGGTTCGCCGGGTCACAGGAGGCGTACGCCTCGGCCCACGAGCGCCTCTTCGCGCGGCTGGACTGGCTCTCGCAGCGGCTCGGGGGATCCCGGTACCTCGTCGGCGACACGATCACCGAAGCCGACGTGCGCCTGTTCACCACGCTCGTCCGCTTCGACGCCGTCTACCACGGTCACTTCAAGTGCAACCGGCACAAGCTGAGCGAGATGCCCGTGTTGTGGGCGTACGCGCGGGACCTGTTCCAGACACCAGGCTTTGGCGACACCGTCGACTTCGACCACATCAAGCGGCACTACTACCTGGTGCACGACGACATCAACCCCACCGGCATCGTGCCAGGGGGCCCGGACCTGTCGGGTTGGCTGGAGCCGCACCGCCGCGCGGCGCTCGGCGGACGGCCGTTCGGCGACGGCACCCCGCCCGGGCCGGTGGCCCCCGGCGAAGAGGTACCGGCGGGCCACACCGCGGCCGTCTGAGACCGGCGGCGGCACGCAGCGGGGGGCCTGGGGGCCGGCTCGCGCACGGATCGGCTTCCCGGGCCGTGGCCGGAGGTGAAGCCGCGTCTCGCTTCAGGTACTCGTAGGGGAACCGGCCGTGCCAGGTGTTGGCCATGGACCGGCCCCGCATGGTGGCCGAGTCCCCCAGGTGTAGGTGGCGCCGTCGAGACCATCCGCGGGCGGCGTACTTCCATTCGGCGATGGTCGGCAGTCCTTGCCGGCGCATGCCGCGTACGCCGCGGCGTCGGCGTGACCGGGCGGTGGTCCACCCACAGGCCACGCACGGTGCGGTGGTGGACGGGACGCTGGGACGGTGACGACCGCCGCGCCGGCGTCCGCGTCGAGCGCGGCCATCAGGACCACCACGCCCGCGAGCAGGGCGAGGATCCCGAGCCGCACCACTCGCCGCGGTGAGACGTCCGGGAGGTCGCGCGGGGTCAGGGTCGCGGCGGCCAGCAGGCCATGCCACCCGCACCGCGCTCGCCTCGATACGCCTCGGCGTGGATCGCTCTCACGGGCACGACCTAAGCGGGGTCGGCGTCTTCCTCGTTCTGGGAGGGGTCGTCTTCCAAGGCTCGTTCGATGCGATCGGGGCTGGCCGGCGGGGCGACGGAGCCGGTTCCCGTGCGGGAGGCGACTCCGGGCGGACGTCCGTGCTCGTCGACCATCGCCCCGTTGTCGGGCAGCCTGGGACTTGCTCCGTGGCCGTGCTGTCCTGCCTCGTCGCGGTGATCTCCGGTCCTGTGCACGATGGTCTCCTCACTTCGATCCTTCGGCACGTGCCAGCAGCCGGCACACGGCCTCGGTGTCCAGGCGCGGATCTTCCAGTTCGAGGACGTCGCTCAGGGGCGAGAGCGAGAGCAGCCTGCCGTTGGACTTCCTCGGTGAGGGCCGCCAGGCGCGGCCCGGCGACGGTGCCGCGGTGGGCGCGTGCCGCCCGCTTGAGGAGGGTGACTCGCGCCTCCGCCCCGGCGAGATGGCCATTTCTGTCCGACAGGTCGATTCCCTGCCGCACATGGCACCGCTCCCTCCTGGGCCGATCCGCAGGCCCGTAACGGCGTCTTCCCGTCAACAGGGCTCGACACACGGGCCGCGCCCTGCCCATGGCGCCGGTTTCCGCATGCCACAGCGCGCGCATCGCCACCGCGCGGCCGGCCGGCGTCATGGTGCGTTTCGCCCGTCGGGTAACGGGCAGCGGCCGCGATGAGACGCCATGGATGAACAGGGCGGTGAGGGGGTCGAGGCCACGGACGTCGTCCGACGGATCGACAGCGTCGGACACGGCCCGGAATCGTCACCGGCCGGACGAAAGGGAGGTCCCTCATGACGCGGCGCGCCGCCGTGGAGGAGCTGCTGGCGGAGCATGGGCGGACCCATGCCGAGGAGGCGGGCATCCGGATGGGGAACACGCCCATGCCGCTGTACCAACTCCTGACGCTGTGCCTGCTGTGCTCGGTCCGGATCAAGGCCGACATCGCGGTGGCCGCTGCCCGGGAGGTGTACGCCGCGGGGTGGCGCACGCCCCGGGCGATGGCGGCGTCCTCCTGGCAGGACAGGGTGGACGCGCTGGGCCGCGCCCACTACCGCCGCTACGACGAAGGTACGGCGACGGCACTGGGAAAGAGCGCCGAACTCGTCCTCGACCGGTACGGCGGAGACCTGCGCAGACTGCGCAGCGCGGCCCACGGGGACCCCGGCCGCATCCGCGAACTGCTCCGGGAGGTTCCGCGGATCGGACCCGTGGGCGCCGACATCTTCTGCCGCGAGGCCCAGGGCGTGTGGCCCGAGCTGCGCCCCGCCTTCGACCGCCGGGCCCGCCGCGCCGCTGCCGTACTCGGGTTCCCACGGACCCCCGAGGGCCTGGCGCGTCTCGTGAGCACCGAGGACCTGCCCAGGCTGGCGGCGGCCCTGGTCCGCGCCGAACTCTCCTCCCCGTCTTGACGGCATCCATCCGGCAACCGCCCGGAATCGCGCGGCGTGTGATCCGGGCGATTCCGGGGAGGCGCCGGGAGAGCGGCGGTTCCGCCGGACGGTGCCGCGACGACGAGAGGACGCGCCATGAGCGAGAACGATGGCCGCGGAGACGGGGTCTACCAGCCCCAGCCCGGGGACGAGCCCTCCGAACTCCAGCCCGACATGGACGACAGCCTCGGGGAACCGGACATGGACGAACAGCTCGACCAGGGGTACTCGCCGCCCGAGCGGCCCTACGCGAGCGAACGGGACGACACCACGGCCGAGGGACAGCGCAGGGGCGAGAGCCTCGACGACCGCCTTGCCCGGGAACAACCCGAGCAGGCGCCCCCGACGGGCGACGGCATCGGGGACCTGACGGACGGAGAGGGCGAGCCCGTCGACCCGCAGGCGGGCGGAGAGCGCGCCGGGCGGCTGGCCCCCGCCACCGCCACCCCCCACCGCAACAACGTCCTCGCGCACGACGTCGGCATCGACGCGGGGGCGGCGTCTGCGGAAGAGGCGGCCGTGCACGTCCTCCCGGACACCGACGAGGCGGAGTGGTAACGAACCACCACCAGGACGTACGTGCCGACCAGGACGTGGCTGACGCCGGGCCGCGGACAAAGCCGCCCGAGCCGGGCGGGTGACATCCCCGCGGGCCGGCCGTTCCCTGTCGAGGCCGCTTCCCGTCCGGATGCGGAGAATCGGTGTCCGCGGCCCATGGAAGGGAGGCGAGTGGCGGCGACGCCCGGATCTCGGGTACGAGCTTGCGCAAGGATGCGGGGTGGCGGGACCATCGATTCGGGACCATCGACTTGGGCCCTCCCCGGGAGCGGAGCCGGACACGCGCGCACCAAGCCGGCCGAACGCGGCGAGGTGAGAGGACATGGACTTCCGCGTGCTGATGAGGCAGTACGGGCCGACCGTTTATCTCGCGCCGGTCGGCGAGCTCGACTCGGACAGCGGATCGGCTCTTGACGACGTACGGACAGCCTTGGACGACGACGGTGTCGTCGCCGTCGTGGCCTGCGACATGCAACATCTGACGTTCCTCGATGCCGCCGGTGTGCACGGCCTGCTCGATTTCACCCGCCATCTGCACGGTCGGGGCATCGCGTTCTTCGCCTACAACTGGCAGGCCGAGCCCCGTCGGCTCCTGGACCTCATCGATGGTCTGCGCCCGACTGGAGACGTGTCCGGTGCGCCCCGCGCGGCACCCACCCGGCTCCTGCGCAACACCCTGCGTGACTCGGTCACCTTCCACCGCGCCGCCGGAATCGAAGCCGCCCGCGGCAGTGAGGCCTTGGCGTCCGCTCCGGCCGGGGTCACGAGAGTTCGTCGAGCACGGTCTGGGGCGTGATGCGCCGCTGGACGACGTCGGCGGCGATCTCGGTGGGGCGCTGCCGACGACGGTCGGCGAAGGCGGTGAGATGCCGGGCTGCCAGAGCGGGGGTGATGTCGGCGGTGGCGGCGAGCATCCCGGTGGCGGTGTCGAAGACGGCCTTGCCGGACAGCACGGCCTGGGTGCGGGTGGCGATGTCGTCGGACCGGAGGCCTTCTTTTCTCCAGGTCATCAGGGCGATGGTGGCGATGTCGGCGAGGGCGCGCAGCAGGTGTGTCTGGGACCCGTCGAGCGCTGTGGGCCTCTGGGCGAGGAGGTTGAGGGCGCCGATGGTCTGGCTCCGGGCGATCAGGGGCACCGCGTGGGCGCTCTGATAGCCGGCGGCGAGCGCGAGGGGGACGAACTCCGGCCAACGGTCCCGGTCGCCTTCGAGGTCGATGGAGTGGACCTGGATGCCCTGGTCGAAGGCGTCGACGCACGGGCCCTGCCGGATCTGCGCCTGCCACATCTCGGTGAGTTCGACCGTGTGCTCGGTGGCGATGGCGGGGCGCAGGTGCCCGCGGGCGTTGACCAGCATGACGCCCGCGGCGTCGATACCGGTCAGGGCGACGCTGTGCCGGGTGAGCCGGTCCAGGAGGACGAGGGCGTCCACGTCGTCGGCGAGGGTGTCACTGAGCGCAACGAACGCTTCGGTGAGCTGCTGCTCGCGGGTGTTCATGCCGGTTTCACCGCTTCCCTGCTCCGGCCCATGGGGTGGGGGCGGGCCTAGTCATGGAACCTGATTCTCCCGGCGATGACGTCGAAAGCCGCCTCGGTCACGGTTTGTCCGTGGGCATAGGCGTGGGCCCTCAGGCGGGCCAGCGCGTGGTGGGGGTCAACCCCCAGGTGAACCATGATCATTCCGGTTGCCTGGTGGACCTCCTCGTGATCGGTCTCCGCCTCGTCCAGCCAGGAGCCGCCCAGGCCGTTTCCGTCGTCTTGGGCCTGAAGGGCGAGCAGTGCGGTGGTGATCGCGTCGGCGGCGGGGAAGGAGAAGGAGCGGTCCTTCTCGGAGAGGGGGCCGGTGCGGTCGCGGTAGAGGTCGAGGGTGCCGATCGCGACGGCGCTGTTCTGCAGCGGCAGCGAGAACACCGCCCGTACGCCCAGTTCGACGGCTTGCTGGGCGAAGACGGGCCAGCGGGCGGCGTCCGGCCCGCCGGTGAGGTCGGCGGCCAGGACGGGGGCGAGGTCGGTGAGTGCGGTGACGCAGGGCCCGTCGCCGAGGGTGTACTGGGCTTCGGCGAGACGGCCCGCGACCTCGTCGCTCGACCACCAGAGGGTGCGGATCTCGAGGTCCTCGCCGGACAGCGACACAGATGCGCCGGTGATGTCCATCAGGTCCACGCAGGCCCGGCACAGGGCGGCGGGCGCATCGTGAGCGGCAACGCCGTCGACCGCGCCGCGGAACAGGCTGTGCAGCCTGCCGTGCTCCCCGCCCCGGGGGAGCGGAGCGCTCCGCCCGGCAGGTGCGTCGTCGGGGTGGACAGGATCCACGGCGCTTCACCTCCTGGGGCAGCCCGTCACCCCCATCTTCCTCCATGGGGCACAGGGGTTGCGCCATTGACCACATGACCGTTCCCCCCGGCCGCGACCGGGGCGGTCAGCTGCCGCGGCACGGGGGATCCGCCCTGCGGGCGAGGCAGACCCCGGTCGCCCGTTGCAGGAGCACCCGTGCCGCGAGGGTGTGCGGGAGCGAGGGTCCCTCCGGTGTGGGCGGGAGGAGGACGACGTGGACGGGCGCAGAACCGGGGGCGCCGTCGGCCCCGATCCGGACCAGGGACACCGAGCGCCTGGTGGCCCAGGCCTTCACGGCCGGCAGGACATCGGCGGTGTCGGTGGCAGGGAGGTACCCGAGATCCAGCAGGAGGCAGGTGACGCGCGGCGGGAGCAGAGCCAGGGCGGGCGCGAGTCGGCGACGGCATCCCACGGCCTGGCGGGCGTGGGGATCGGGACACAGGGTCAGTACGGCGTAGGTGCCCAGGAACTGGGTCCGGGCGAGACAGGAGGTCACGGAGGCTTCCCCACCTAGGGGGCGGCAGCCTTGAACAGCAGACCCGGAAGGGCCTTGGTCCGGGTGCACGGCGGGCGCCGTGGACATGTCCGGCGCGTTAAGGCCGCGAGGGGGCCCGTCCGGCGGGCGGGGGCGCCGAAGCCTCGATACGACGGAACCAGGCTGGTCCATCCCTCTCACCATCCCACGGTTCCGGCCGGGCGGACCGGTGCCCGCGCCCCGGAAATGCCGGACCGGGGAGGCGACACCGTCCCCCGCGCCCGGACCAGGGGTGAGGAGGGTCCTGACGCGGTTGCGGGCCTGCCGGGTCTGCCGGGTCCGCCTCGGTTCACCAGGACGAACGGTCCGGCCCCGTGCGTGCGCGTGACCGCGGCCGGGGCGGGCAGAAGCCGGTACGGACGATGCGGAACGGACGAGAGGTGTGACGATCGATGACCGAGTACGAGCGGTCCCGCACGATGCCCGCGCTGCCGGAGCACGTCTTCGACCAGGCGTCCAACGTCGGGCAGATGGACCAGTGGCTCCCGCGCGAACTGCACGTGCAGGCCGCCGAGCTGCCTGCCGTGCGCGTGCGCGAGGACGGCGCCGAGGAGGACAAGGCGGCCGTTCTGCGCGCCAGGGCGGACCAGATGCGGCTGGAGTGGGGGAGCCGGGAGAGCGGCGGCTACACCGGGTGGCTCCAGGTGGCCGGCCATGAGGGGGGTCCCAGCGAAGTGACGGTCCACCTCTCGTTCCTCACCGGGGAGACCGATCCCGGGGAGCAGGCGGCCAACGATGCCCTCGACGGCAGCCTCGCCCGCCTGGAGGAGCAGGTGCGCCTCCGCGTCGACGGGGCGGCCGGCTGAGGCGCCGAGCAGCGTGGCGAGAGCACCCAGGGTGCCGAGGAGATCGCCGCGCGCACCGTCAACAAGGAACGGGCCCCGCCCGCCGGTCAGCCGGGTGCCCACGGCCGACCCTCGGGGTCGGACAGGGTGCGGCGGCGGCCGGGTTCAACTCGTCGTCGGCGGCCGCTACGAGGAGGCCGAACCCGTTGCGGGCGCACCATTCGGCCGGTTCTCTCAGAGCAGAGGACGAACCCCTGCCTCCGCCCCCTGGTCCATGGCTCGACTGCCGGGTCCGTGTCGCCCGACGGGCAGTACGGGTCGGCCGCGGGTGTCCTCAAGGGCGAACGCGGCGGCGGCGTAGAGCGCCGAAGCCGTGAGGGCCAGCCCGGTTGCCCCGGCCGCGTCCTCCCAGGCGGGTGACCGGGTGAGCTGATCGATCGCGGCCAGGGTCAGGCGTACGGCCGCGCAGCCGATGACGGCGGACGCGGCCAGCTTGCTGCCTCCCGAGGCGGCGAGAGGGACGAGCAGGGCCACGGCGGCAATGAGGAGGAAGAGCCCGAGCGTGTGCCGGGCCTCCGGCGCGGGTCCGGCCGCGAGGAGGACGCCCTGGACCAGCCAGCTCCCCGCGAGGACGGTCATGGCGGTGGCGAAGGCCGTGTCGCGGCCGCGGAAGCCGAGGAGCGCCGCGATGAGCTGGAGCGGGAAGGCGAAGGCCAGCAGGACGAGTGCCACCGCGTGACGTTCGTGGGGCGGTATCCAGCCGAGCTGGAACGCGGCGATCACCAGTGCGCCGCCGGCCAGTCCCAGGAAGCCGACGGGCACAGGGGTCCCGAGAGGGCGGAGCACCGTTGTGGTGCCGTGCGGCGCGGTCGAGGTCATGGCGGTGCCTTCCTCACGCGGTCCTCACCGGCCGCGGAGGCGCCGTGCACCGGTGCGGAGGCGGTGGTCGTGGGAGCAGAGGCGGGGCCGGCGAGGTGGGTGGCCAGGTCGATCCGGGCCGTTCCGGTTTTGAAGAGCGGCTGCTTGGAGGCGGGGCCCCAGGTGGTGGGAGTGAGCTCGTTGGCAGCCCGGTGGTGGCCGTCGCAGCCGGGCGCGTCCCAGTATCCGTAGTGGAAGGGCAGGAAGAGGACGCCTTCCGGGATCCCCGTGATCCGCGCCCGCGCCCGGACACTTCCCCGCCGGGTGGTCACCTCGGCGAGGTCCCCCTCCTCGATGCCGGCGGCTGCCGCGTCCGCGGCGGAGACTTCGATCCACATCTCGGGTGCCGCCGAACGCAGTTCGGGCACGCGGCCGGTGCGCGTGCGGGTGTGGAACTGGTAGAGGGTGCGGCCGGTGGTGAGCCAGAGGGGGTATTCGGCGTCGGGCTGCTCGGGCGGCGGTACGAAGGGAGCCGTGCGCAGGACGGCCTTGCCGTCCGGGTTCAGCGATCGGTACCCGTCCTCGTCGTGTGGGGTCCCGGTGAGGAGGTCGCGGCCGTAGGTCTCGCAGTCGTCAGGCCGGCTGCGGAAGTCGCCGCCGGTGTAGAGGCGTTCGGTGCCGTCGGGGTGTTCGGCGGTGCAGGGCCACTGGATGCCGCCGCGCTCCCGCAGTCGGGCGTAGCTCAGGCCGCTGTAGTCGCAGGGGCGGCCGCGGCTGCATTCCTTCCACGCCTCGAACACCTCCTCGGGGCCCTGCCACGGGACGAGCGGGGCGTTCGAGCCGTCGCGCAGGTCCATGCGTCGGGCGAAGTCCAGGAAGATGTCGAGGTCGGGGCGTGCCTCGCCGGGGGGGTCGACCGCTTTGAGCGAGAGGTGGACGGTGCGGTCGGCGTTGGTGAAGGTGCCGGTCTTCTCGCCCCACCCCGCGGCGGGCAGCACTACGTCGGCGAACTCGGTCGTCTCTGTCGGGAAGAGGTCCTGCACGACGAGGAAGAGCCGGTCCTGCCCGAGCAGGGCGCGGATGCGGTCCAGTTCGGGGAGGGACACGGCGGGGTTGGTGCCGGAGATCCACAGCATGCGCAGGGAGCCTTCCTCGGCGAGGCGCACCATCTGCATGAGGTGGGTGGGCGGGCCGTCGTGCGGGATGCGGTCGGCGGGGAGGTTCCAGATCTCGGCGAGGTCCTCGACGTGACGGGGGTTGGCCCAATTGCGGAAACCGGGGAGGTCCCCGTCGGCGCCGCATTCGCGGGTGTTCTGGGCGGTGGGCTGCCCGTTCATCTGCAGCACGCCGCAGCCTGGCTGTCCGAGCATGCCGCGGATCAGGTGCAGGTTGTTGACCTGGACCGCGGCCGCGGTGGCCTGGTGGGACTGGTAGAAGCCCTGCAGGACGGTGGACAGGAGCCGGTCCGCCTGGCCGAGCAGTCGGGCAGCGGCCCGGATCTGTTCGGTGGGCACCCCCGTGGCCTCGGCGGCGGCCTCGGCCGGGAAGCCGGCCACCTGGCGTTCCAGATCATCGAAGCCGACGACGTGCGCGTCGATGTACGAGGGGTCGGTCCACCCGTTCGCGATCACCTCGTGGAGGATTCCGTTCATGAGGGCGAGGTTGGTGCCGGGCCTCGGTTGGAGGTGCAGGGTCGCGACTTCGGAAACGGGACCGGGCCGGGGATCCACGCAGAGGAGGACGGGCGGTTCGGGTCCGGCGATGCGGTCCAGGACACGGCTCCACAGCACGCCCTGGGTCTCGGCCATGTTGTGGCCGAAGAGCGCGAGCGTGTCGGCGTGGTCGATGTCGGTGTAGGAGCCGGGCTGGCCGTCGCAGCCGAAGGACTCTTTGAGCGCCTCGGCCGCCGTGGCCGTGCACAGCCGGGTGTTCCCGTCGAGGTGCTTGGTCCCCAGACCTCCGCGCGCGATGAGCGCCAGCGCGTAGTACTCCTCCAGGAAGAGCTGACCGCTGGTGTAGAACCCGATCGAGGAGGGCCCCGGCCCGTCCAGGAGCGCGCGGGTACGTTCGGTGATCCGGGTCATCGCGGTGTCCCAGTCGGTTTCCCGCAGGGCTCCGTCCTCGCGGACCAGAGGACGAGTCAGGCGGTCCGGTGAGGCGATGGCCTGCCAACCGTAGAGGTCCTTGGGGTCGAGGCGGCCGCGGTTGACCCTGTCGCGGCCCACACCCCGGACTCCGACGAGCCTGCCGTCCCGGACGGCCAGCTCCATGGCGTCCCCGTTGGAGTGGAGGTTCGATGCCGTCGCGACCCAGCGGTCGACAGGGGCCTCCCCGATGACGTAACGGTCGACGCGCTCCGGCCACGTTCCGGCACGTCCGTAGGGAGTACGGCGTCCCCACGGCTCGGCGAGGCGGTCAGGAGTCGGCTCTGATTCCTTGGCCATACTCGCCGCCTGCCCTCCTTCCCGACCGCTATGCCCTCGGCGTGTGCAGCTCGGATGTGCGGAGGCGTCGGCCGGGCAGAAGGGCGGGCTCCGGAAACCGCAGGGGCGGGCACCGTGAGTGAATGGCCGATCGCGAGCGGGATCGACTGGGGGGCGCACCGTTCCGCGGTCAGGTGTGCAGGCGGCTGTTGCCTTCTTCGAAACCGTCGCAGTTCTCCTCGTCGAACCAGTAGTCCCCGGCCGCCAGGTAGCGGAAGCTGTGGGTGGCCTCCGCGGGCAGGGCCACGGTCACGGATCGCGTGCCGTCGGTCCGCGGTTCGAGAACGTGGACGCCCGGACGCCATTCGTTGAACGTGCCCACCACGCTGACCGGTCCCGGCGGACTGCTCTCGGGAAGTACGAAGGTGACATCGGTCGTGTTCTTCCGGCGCTTGCGCTCCAGCACGAAGGGATCCTTTCCGTAGGGCGGGCGTGGCCCGCCGTCCGGGCCAGCCTGACGCAGCCGACCCGGCGCGGCGCGCGACCCGCCGTACGAAGGCCCGCGTCACCCGTCCGGGGCCACTCGGCCCCCAGGCTGTACCCGCCCGCCCGCCCGCCCGCCCGCCGGCCCGCCCGCCGGCCACAGCCGCAACAGTCCGGGCCGCAGTATCACCACGGCTGCGTGAGGCGGAGGGCAACCAACCAGCGGCGAAGTCCGCACGGGCCCCAGAACCCGGCACCCGCGCTTCGAGGACCCGGCGGAAGCGCGCCGGCGTACCGCATTCCGCGCTCCGGTGGACGTGGCTGGGGTGGTTGTGGGGTGAATGCCGTTACCGAGCGGGGGCAGGGGGCACCCATAGGTCCCGTGGCCGGTCGGCGCGCTCAGGCCGGCCCGCACCCGCAGACGAGGACGAAGGAGTAAGGCAGATGACGAAGGCTCGCGACATCATGACCGCGGACGCGACGTGCGTCGGCGCCCAGGAGACGGTGCTCGAGGCCGCGAAGAAGATGGCCCAGCTGAAGGTCGGCTCGCTGCCGATCTGCGGTACGGACGAGAAGCTCAAGGGTGTGCTCACCGACCGGGACATCGTCGTGAAGGTCCTCGCCGCGGGCAAGGATCCCGGCCAGGTGAAGGCGGGCGACCTCGCCCAGGGCGAAGCCGTCACCATCGGCGCCGACGATGACGCCGCGGAAATCCTGCGCACGATGGGCCGGCACCAGGTCCGCCGCCTCCCCGTCATCGACGGACACACCTTGGTCGGCATCGTCGCCCTGGCCGACGTCGCCCGCGCTCTGCCGGACACGAAGGTCGGCGACCTGCTCGAGGCGATCTCTCAGGACTGACCGGTCCGCGCGCACGCCAATGGCGGGGGCGCGACTTCCCGGTGTTGATGCCGTGGTGGGCCGGACTCCCTCCGGCCCACCCCGCGTCGGCTGTCGCCGGCTCCGCGCGGTCCTGTACGAGCTCAGACGCATCCCTCGGGGGCCGTTCACAGCGGTTCGAACCCCCGAACGGTGCTCGGCTGCACGGGGCGTCTCACCCGCCAGGCGGAGGCGGCTGCCCCGAGCCGGGCCGACGTACAGGGCGGAAGGCGGGTAGATCACTGACTGCCGCTTCTGGTTGTCAGCAGCCGGCCGAGCGGCCAGGTCGTGATCAGCCGGTCCGCGCCCAGGCCGATCCGCGCCGCCCGTGCGTAACCGGAGCTCTGCCAGTGCAGCTGTTCCGGGGCGTGGGCGTCGGTGTCCACGGCGAACCGGCAGCCCGCGGTGGCGGCCTGCACGAGGAGGTCATCCGGGGGGTCCCGTCGTTCGGGCCGGCAGTTGATCTCTACCGCGGTACCGGACTCTGCGCACGCGGCGAACACCGTCTCGGCGTCGAAGCGGGACTGCGGGCGCCCCCGACCGGTGATGATCCGCCCTGTGCAGTGCCCCAGGACGTCGACGCGCGGGTTGCGCACCGCAGCCAGCAGGCGGGCGGTCATGGGCTCGGGTTCCGAGCGGAGCTTGGAGTGGACGGATGCCACGACGATGTCGAGCCGGCCGAGCAGGTCTTCCTCCTGGTCGAGTGAGCCGTCCTCGAGGATGTCGCACTCAATGCCGGTGAGCAGCCGGAAGGTTGGGCCCATGCTGGAATTCACGGCGGCCACGGCCTGTAGTTGGCACTTGAGCCGATCCGGGCTCAGGCCGTGGGCGATCGTCAGCCGCGGCGAATGATCCGTCAGAACGGCCCATTGATGACCCAAGGCGCGGGCCGCCTCGGCCATGTCCTCGAGCGGGCTGCCGCCATCCGACCAGTCGGAGTGCAGGTGGCAGTCCCCGGTGCTCGCAGCCGCCAGGTCCCAGCCGGCTCGGGCGCCCGGGTCGGCTTCGGCCTCCAGACGGGCGAGGTAGCTCGGCACCGCTCCGGTCGATGCCTGGGAGATCACCTCGGCGGTGACCGGGCCCACCCCGCGCAGTTGTCTGGCTTGGTCGGCGTCCACCGGCCCCGGTTGCAGGTCGCGGGCGGCGTCGGCTGCCGTGTGGAAGGCCCGCACCCGATACGGGGACGCGCCGCGCCATTCGAGGAGGAAGGCGATCCGACGCAGAGCTTCGTTCGGGTCCATGCCTCCAGTGTCGGCCCGCCGTCGGGAAGCGCACCCAGGGGCCCCAGGGGCTGTGGCCTGGGGCCGTCCGGGCTTCGCTGCCGGAAGCGACAGTTCCGTTCAGTCGTCGCCGGTTCGGTGCCATGGTCCCCCACCTCTTGTCCTGGCCGGTTCCCCTCACGACCGGCTTTATCCGCGCCGCAAGCCCACGTGTGCCCCCTGCGCTGGACGTTCATGCGCCACGGGACCGAGCAGGAGCGCTGGAGGAGTACGCCCGGCTGCCTGCGCCCCACACGTTCGTGCGGTGGCGCAATCGGCCTCGCCGCTGGGGGAGCGGCAGCGCCGTCGCGCGATGACGGTTCCCTCGGAAACCCAGCGTCACCTCCGGCCGCCGCGCCCGTCGAAACAGTCAGCGATCGATTCGACGCCGGTTGGCGGAAGGTGCGGGCACCATGCGAAAGCGTGACGGTGAGGGTGCGCTCCGCATTCTGGCCGGTCAGAGTGCTCCGTGATGTCAACGAGCGGTCGCACCTGTCGGCCCATGGCAAATAGGGCGGCTGATCGCGGGTAGGGGCCGGGCATGACTGCATTCGAGACCCAAGCTGCAGAGGCACAGCCATCACTGTTTCTCATCGTTGTCGGAGTGGTCTTGGTCGGCCTGCTTATCGGCGCGTTCTGGTACGGCAGCCGACGGCGGCGCCGGGCCGCTGCCCCGCCCCCGCCGAGCGCGCAGAATCCTCTGCTGCAGAGCCGCGAGGATTCCTGGCAGACTCCGAAAGAGCACGTCCGCGACGAGGAAAAACATCGATACCCACGCCCGTGACTCCCCCCATCGGCCGCCCCGTCGGCCGGAGGGGCGACCGCCGCGTGATGTCGCGGCGCCGTCCCGACGAGCCTCATGGCCTCCGGCCAGTACCCACCGGCGGCCGGACAGGCACGTGCCCACGCCGCCGACGGAAGGCCAGCCCGTACAGACGTATGCGCTCGGCGAGGAGGCAGGCTGCCCAGCTGATGACGGTTTCGTCGACCCAGGTACGCCAGTGGTTTCGGTGTCGTCGTCGTGCGGCTCGGAGCCGGTGAGCCGTCGAGCCGGTGGGATCCGCTGGGGGCGAGGAGGTGGAACAGCTGGACGTCCATGCTGGATAGCACGGGGAAGCCGCGAGCACGGCGGCCTGCCGCCTGCCTCCTGGGGCCTCGGCCGGCGCGCGGCTGAGTGCGCCCTGTCGGGAGCTGGTGGCCGCCAGGAGCAGCGCACCGATGCGCCTCCGAGCGCGGGCAGGTCGGCGAACTCGCGCGATCGGTCCTCGGAAACGAACTCACCCGGGGGTGAGCCGTTCAGTACGGAGCCGCGCTGCACCGCTCGTGACCGATCAGTGGGGCGGCCCGGATGTGCGCGGCCGCCCCCAGCTCCCGCATATCCCGGCTGCCGGGCCGGTCAAGACTTTCCCCGGCCGCGCATCCGCTTCCGCGCGACGCGCCGGTCTGCTCGTCCTTCGACGGGCCGCCCCGGCAGCCGAACTGCCGGGCTGAATCGGGCGCCCGCCCTGCTCATCCGTGCCATGCTCGATTCATGACGAAGGGCTCCGACCGGCCGGGTGATGCCGCGCCGGAGGCGTTGGCCTTGACGACGGCCGTGAACGAGCGGCGGTCCGAGGCCGGAGACGTCACGGCCCGGGCTTCCGAGGCAGCCGTCGTGGAGCGGGCCAAGGGGGTCGTCATGGCCCAGGAGCACGTCTCGGCGGCGCAGGCGTACGACAGGCTGCTCCTGAGGGCTCGAGTACGCCGTCGATCCCTCATGGAGGAATGCTGGTCCACGCTTGGCGGGGCCGTAGCCGATCAGGGGGCCCCGTCGGTCGAGGTCGTTCCCGAGGCGCGGTCGAGTTTCCGCGCTGCCCCTTACGTTTCCCGCGGCAGGACGCTCCTGTCCGGCCTGGCAACGGGGCTCAAGGCGGTACGGAGCGCGGACGAGGCGGCTGGACTCCTGCGGACCGTACTTGCCGGCCCCATGGGTGTGGACGCGGTGATGATCTATGCCAGGGCGCCGGGGAACGGGCTGGAACTGCTGGGCTCGGCCGGCGTCGACAACCGGATCGTCACCCAGTGGAGCCATGCCGCTCCGCTACCGGGCCTCGCGGCCCTCGAAGCCCTGGACACCGGCCGGGCGCTGTGGCTGGAGCATCCCGCCCGTGACGCTCAGCGTCACGTCCTCATCGGCGGCGATCCCGGGAAGTGGCCCTCGGGGGCCTGGCTGCCGGTAGTACAGCCGGGGCACGGTTGCGCGCCTGCGGCCATCGGCTTCTTCAGCACCGTGCAGGGAGGCTTCGACGCGATCGCGCGCCAGACACTGCTGCAGGCCGTGCAGCTCGTTGCCACCGCGTTGAGAGGGCTCGACTCGGGACGTGTGGCGGCCGTCGCGCCCGAGGACGTCGCCTCCGTTCAACAGGTGCTGGATGCCCTGCCCGGGCCCGCTGTGCTCCTTGCGCCCGTGCGCTCGGCGGCCGGCGACGTGGAAGACTTCCGTGTCGAAGCCGCGGCCCCGGGCTCGGTGGACGTGGCGGGGCGAGAGGGCGAGGAACTCATCGGCAGGACGGTCCTGGAGACGTACCCGACCGTCGAGGGCACGCCCCTGTGGGAGGGCTACCTGGAGACACTGGCGACGGGAACGGTGTACGAAGGGGAGCCCTTCACGTACCGGGAGAGCGCCGGAGGAATACCCCACGAGTCCCTGTACTCGGTGCGGGCGGCACGTCTGGGGGACCGCCTCGTCGTCACCTGGATGCGCCACGACGCCAGCGACCGCGAAACCCGCCGCCTCGACGACATGCAGCGCCTCGGCAATCTCGGCTGGGCGGACTGGGACCTGGTCACGGACGCGATCACGTGGTCGGAGCAGGTCTACAGGATCTTTTACCGGGATCCCGAACTGGGGCCCATGGGCCTCGACGAACTGCCCCGTCATCTGATCCCGGACGACATCGCCCTCCTGGGCGCCGCCGTGGAGCGCCTGCTGACGAAGGGAAAGGCCGTCGACCAGGGATTCCGCATCAACACCGCCGCCGGGGTGCGGCACCTGCGGATCGTCGCCGAAGCGCGGGTGGACGCCGACGGCACACCCCTCGAGGTCCACGGATTCTTCCAGGACATGACCAGCCTGCGCGAGGCCGAGCGAGCGCTGCGGGACAGCGAGCGGGCCGTACTCACCCACAAGACCAAACTCCAGGCCGAGCGGATCCTCGCGGAGCGGCTCCAGGAAACCCTCTTGCCGAGCCCCGAGCAGTCGCTGCGCCTTCCCGGACTCGCGGTCGAAGTCGCGTACTTGCCGGCCGACAGCGGCGTCAATGTGGGCGGGGACTGGTACAGCGCCATCGAACTGCCGGACCAGGATGCCCTGCTGGTCGTCGGCGACGTCGCGGGACACGGGCTGGACGCTGTCGCCACCATGGCGCAGCTCCGGTTCACCGCCAAGGGCATGGCCGTCACCGGCTCCTCCCTCCCGAACGTCCTGCACCGGCTCAACACCCTCCTGCTGCGCAGCACCCACCCGGGCCCCCATGACGGCGGGGCCACCGCCACCATGGTCATGGCGCGCTATCAGCCCGCCCGGCGACGCCTGACCTGGGCGCGCGCAGGCCACCTGCCACCCCTGCTCATCCGTCGGGGAAGAGCGACCTTCCTGCCGCAGCCTGCCGGCACGCTGCTCGGAGCCGTGGCCGGGCTGGTATACGAGCAGGCCGTCATCACTCTCGAACCGGACGACCGAATCCTCTTCTACACCGACGGACTGGTCGAGGAACCCGGGGAGGACATCGACACCGGCCTCGCCCGGCTGACGGAGCACGCCCTGCGGCTGAGCCGGACCTGCCAACCCGAGGCCCTCGCGCACGCCTTGGCTCACGAGCGGGGGGAGCGGCGCGACGACATCTGCGTCATGTGCGTCCACATTCCGGCCGGCTGAGTGAGCCTTCCGGCATGACCTCAGGTCACGGAGCGACCGACGCACCTCGTCCGCGTGCGAGACCGCCGGCATCGGCACGGACGGCCCCGGCATCGGCCTGGGGAACGACGGCGCGTCGTTCGTCGCGGCCTTCGCCGCCGCCCTGGCCGGGCACCGGGCCCGGGACAGGTTCCCGCCCGCCGTTTGACCCGGTGCGGACCGAGACGGGCTCATCGCTGCACGGCGCGGGCCCCTCTCGGTACGCCGGACCTCGCCCTCGGTGCGGCGGCGCCTGGGCTGGGGCCACCGGCAGACCTGACCGTCGCGCTCGACGACCGTCCCGTCCTGGTAGTCGGTGCCCCTGCCTGCAGGGCTTCACCGACCCGGTAGGTGACGGCGTTCGGCCTGCGCCCGCGTGGACCGGACCCGCCGCGCTGCCTTCCTTCGACGACGCCGGGCTTCCTCACCCGATTGCCCGCCCCCGGACACCGGTGCGGACGGCGCGCCGGGGGCCTACCGCCGGGCGGGGGCGCGGGCTGCCAGGGTTGGGGAGAGGCCGCGATGGCGCGGCCGGAGTGCGTCCTGCGGGGAGGCCCATGGTGTCGGTCGAGGAGAGCGTGGCGTCCTCGGGGTCCGCCGGGACGGCCGCGGCCGATGAGGCGCACCGCAGGGCCGCCGTCGGTGCCCGCGTGCAGCAGGTGCTGTCGACCACCGACCACAAGGTGATCGGCTACATGTACCTCGTCACCGCGTTCGGATTCTTCCTGTTCGCAGGGGTGCTGGCACTGCTGATGCGGGCGGAGCTGGCACGTCCCGGGTTGCAGATCGTCTCGGCCGAGCAGTACAACCAGCTGTTCACGGTACACGGCACGATCATGATGCTGCTGTTCGCCACCCCCACCTTCACGGGCTTCGCCAACGCCGTGATGCCCCTGCAGATCGGCGCCCCCGACGTCGCGTTCCCGCGCCTGAACGCCTTCACCTACTGGGTGTACCTGTTCGGTGGGCTCATGGTGGTCAGCGGATTCCTGACGGCGAACGGCTCGGCCGCCTTCGGCTGGTTCGCATACGCGCCCCTCAACGGAGCCGTCTTCTCCCCGGGCGTCGGCGCGGACCTCTGGATCATGGGGCTGGCGGTGTCCGGCCTGAGCACCATCCTGGGGTCGGTCAACTTCATCACCACCATCGTGTGCCTGCGCGCACCGGGCATGACCCTCTTCCGGATGCCGATCTTCACCTGGAACGTGCTGTTCACGTCCATCCTGGCGCTGCTCGCCTTCCCCGTGCTCACAGCCGCCCTCCTGGCCCTGGAGGCGGACCGGAAGTTCGGCGCGCACGTCTTCGACGCCGCGAACGGCGGGGCTTTGCTGTGGCAGCACCTGTTCTGGTTCTTCGGTCACCCGGAGGTCTACATCGTCGCCCTGCCGTTCTTCGGAGTGGTCAGTGAGATCGTGCCGGTGTTCAGCAGGAAGCCGATTTTCGGGTACGTCGCCCTGGTCGGCGCGACGATGGCGATCACGGGGCTGTCGGCGACGGTGTGGGCGCACCACATGTTCGCCACGGGGGCGGTGCTGCTGCCGTTCTTCTCGCTGCTCTCGTTCCTGATCGCCGTGCCGACCGGGGTGAAGTTCTTCAACTGGATCGGGACGATGTGGAACGGCTCGCTGTCGTTCGAGACGCCGATGCTGTGGTGCATCGGCTTCCTCGTCACGTTCCTGCTGGGCGGGCTGACCGGGGTGCTCGTCGCCTCCCCGCCGATGGACTTCCACCTCACCGACAGCTATTTCGTCGTGGCACACCTCCACTACGTGCTGTTCGGCACGATCCTCTTCGCCACGTTCGCCGGCTTCTACTTCTGGTGGCCCAAGTTCACCGGCCGGCTGCTCGACGAACGCCTGGGGAAGATCCATTTCTGGACGCTGTTCGTCGGCTTCCAGCTCACCTTTCTCGTCCAGCACTGGCTGGGGGAGCAGGGAATGCCCCGACGCTACGCCGACTACCTCGCGGCCGACGGATTCACCCTCCTGAACACGCTCTCCACGATCGGGGCGTTCCTGCTGGGGCTCTCGACCCTGCCCTTCCTCTACAACGTCTGGCGCACGGTCCGCAACGGCGTCCGTGTCACGTCGGACGACCCGTGGGGGTGGGGACGTTCCCTGGAATGGGCGACCGGCTGTCCGCCGCCCCGGCACAACTTCCACGCGCTGCCCCGTATCCGCTCGGACTCGCCCGCGTTCGACCTGCACCATCCGGAGGTGAGGCCGCGATGAGGGCGGAAGCCTGGCTGTTCACCGGAGTCGCGGTGTTCTTCGCGTTGACCGGAGGCATCTACGCGGCGCTGTCCGACGATCCGGCGGGCATCTCCGCACTCATGGTCTCGCTGCTGATGTCCGCCCTCGTCGCCGCCTTCATGTGGCGGCAGTTCTCACGCGACGGGCGGCGGCCCGAGGACGACGGGGCGGCGGAAGTCGCCGGAGGCGGCGACCGCCGCTTCTTCTTCCCCGCGCGCAGCTACGCCCCTGTGGTCACGGCGGTGGGAGCCGCGCTGATCGGTCTCGGAGTCGTGCAGGGGCTGTGGCTGGTCCTGATCGGCTTCGGCGTCCTCGCACCCGGAGTGTTCGGGTTCGTCTTCCGCCCACGCCGTGCGGACGGCTGAGCCCGGACGTGTCAGGTCCGGTCCGCCGGCTCCCGGAGGGGCTCGTCCGGTCCGGCGATCATGTCCTTCGCCCGCAGGCGGTCCTCCGCGCTGAGCGGTGAGCGCAACCGGCCCGCGTAGTACCAGCGGCTGAGGGCGCCGCGCAGGCGGGCCGGCCACGTCCCGCGCGCCGAGGCGGTTCCGGCCGACTGCCGGGGCAGCGGGGCGTTCACCTCGTACACGGCGTTGACGTGGCGCTGCTCGGCGGGCAGCGGTACGTGCAGGGCCTCGAAGCCGCCTTCCACCCTCTCGCGCACCTCACCGCTCTCCGTGCCGTGCACCAACTGCTCGGCATCGCGGGCCTGAAGCCCGAGGCACAGGCGCCGGGTGAGCCAGAACGCGAGAGGGGGCAGGAGCACGACCGCGCAGCGCAGGGTCCAGGTGATGGCCTGCACCGAAATCTCGGTGATGAAGGCGGCGATGTCCTGCGCCCCGGCCAGGAGCAGCACGGCGTAGAAGGTGAGGGCGGCGCTCCCCAGGGCCGTCCGGGCGGGGCGGTTCCGGGGCCGGTCGCACACATGACGTTCGCCGTGGCGGCCGGTGATCCACCGCTCGAAGAACGGGTACCCGTACAGGCCCGCGAAGAGCAGACCGGGAAGCAGGATGCCGGCCACCAGCGGATTCCACATGAGGGTGTGCCCCCACAGCCGGGTCTCCACCCCGGGCATCAGGCGCAGCGCACCCTCCAGGAAGCCGACGTACCAGTCCGGCTGCGCACCCGTTGACACTACGTCCGTCCGGTAAGGGCCGTACGCCCAGACCGGGTTGATCTGGGCGAGCGCGCCGACGGCGGCGAGGACGGCGGTGGTGAGGAAGAACAGCCCGGCGGACTTCGCAATGTAGTGCGGAAAGAACGGCTCACCCACGACGTTGCGGCCGGTGCGTCCGGGACCCGCCCACTGAGTGTGCTTCAGGTGCACCACCAGCAGCAGGTGCAGGGAGACCAGCCCCACGAGCAGGCCGGGTACCAGGAGGATGTGGACCGGGTACAGGCGCGCGACGATGTCCTGGCCCGGGTACTCGCCGCCGAAGGCGAAGAAGGACAGGTACGTTCCGGCCACGGGCACGGACAGCATGATCCCCTGGGCGGTCCGCAGCCCCGTACCCGACAGCAGGTCGTCCGGCAGGGAGTAACCGGCGAAGCCCTCCACGAGTGCCAGCAGCAGCATGGTCACCCCGACCACCCAGTTCGCCTCCCTCGGCCGGCGGAACGCGCCCGTGAGGAACACGCGCAGCAGATGGGCGCCGATCGCGAACACGAACACCAGCGCCGCCCAGTGGTGCATCTGGCGGATCAGCAGGCCGCCGCGCACTTCGAAGCTGATGCGCAGGGTGGACGCGTACGCCTCGGAGACCCGCAGTCCGCGCAGCGGGGCGTAAGGACCTGCGTAGACGGTGTCCTGCATCGACGGCTGGAAGAAGAAGGTGAGCCAGGTGCCGGTCAGGAGCAGGACGAGCAGGCTGTAGAGGGCGATCTCCCCGAGAAGGAACGACCAGTGGTCCGGAAACGCCTTGCGCACAGTGGTCCGCGCCGCCTCGGCGAGCGGCAGGCGCTCATCCAATCCGCGAAACGAACGGCGTGCCGCCCGGCCCGCACGCCGCGCGGCGCGGACCCGTGTCCTCTTCAGCAGCACCGCACCCTCCGCGCATCAGGTTCCCCTGCGCGGAGCATGGCCCTCCGGGGGACGCTCCAGGGGGAGGCACGCGACCGGCCCGCCCGAAACCACGTGATCGGCCCCTGCGCCGGCCGCTCGCTCGCCCGGACGGCGGCGACCGCTGCCGCGACACCGCGGGGCTCCAGAGTGTCCTCAGCGCGAGCGTCCTTGGGGTGGAGGTGGACGTCTTGGCCGGCGGCGGGCTGAGGCGCCGGAGCCGGTGTGAGCGGTCCCGGTTCGGGCAGGCGCCGTGTGGGTCCGGTGGATCCGCCACCGTGCCGGTACGTGACGAGTCGAGGAGTGGTCATGCCCCGCGGTTCCAGCCCCAAGCGTGAACGTCAGTACGAGCACATCAAGGAGAGCGCCGAGCAGCGCGGCGAGAGCACCAAGCGTGCCGAGGAGATAGCCGCGCGCACCGTCAACAAGGAACGGGCCCGCGCCGGGGAGTCGAAGACCGCGAGCCGGTCCTCCCTCGACGACATGTCCTCCTCCGAGCGCGGGGGCCGGCGCTCCCACAGCGGCTCGCAGGGCCCCACCAAGGACCAGCTGTACAACGAGGCGAAGCAGAGGAACATCGAGGGCCGTTCGAAGATGGACAAGGCCGAACTCAAGCGCGCCCTCGGCCACTGAATCCCGGCCGGAACCCGAGCGGCGGCCCTGAGCCGCGCCCGTCAGCGGCGTACGCCGCCGCGTCGCCGGGCCGCGCGCAGGGCCGCCGGCGCAGCACCCGCCGCCGACGAGGGTCGTCGAGTCCCCCGCCAGGGTGCCGTCTCCCTCCGGCGCGTCGGTGGGGACCGTGTAGGCGGCGGCGTCGACCCCGTCCACCGACGGCTCCTCGCCGACGGACGGGGCCGGTGCCCATCAGGCTCCTTCGTCCCCGTGGCGGGTGTGGCCGCGCCCCGGGAGGATCTCCTGGATCTTGGCCTTCAGGCCCTGGCGGACCATCCCGGCGCGGTCGCTGTCCCCCTTGAGGATCGAGGCGGCGGTGGCCTCGATCTGGTCCAGGTCGGCGTGCGGCGGGATCGGCGGGACGGCGGGGTCGGTGCGGAAGTCGATGACGAAGGGCCGGTCGGCGGCCAGGGCCTGCTTCCAGGCGGACTCCACACCGCCAGGTTCCTCCACCCGCACGCCGTCCAGCCCGATGGACCGCGCGAAGTCGGCGTAGGGAACGTCGGGCAGTGCCTGCGAGGGCAGGAACTGGGGGGCGCCGGACAGGGCCCGCATCTCCCAGGTGACCTGGTTGAGGTCCTGGTTGTTCAGCACGGCCACGACCAGCCGCGGATCCTGCCAGTCCCGGCAGTACTTGGCAGCCGTGATGAGCTCGGCCATGCCGTTCATCTGCATGGCGCCGTCGCCGACGATGGCCACCGCCGGGCGGTCGGGATGTGCGAACTTGGCGCCGATGGCGTACGGCACCCCGGGCCCCATGGTGGCCAGGGTTCCGGACAGCGAGCCGCGCATGGTCCCGCGCATCCGCAGGTGCCGGGCGTACCAGTTCGCCGCAGAACCGGAATCGGCCGCGAGCATCACGTCATCGGGCAGCAGCGCGTCGAGGGCGTGCACGACGTACTCGGGATTGACCGGGTCGGCGTCGACCCCGGCACGCCGTTCCATGACCTTCCACCACCGCGCCGTGTCCTTCTCGATCTTCTTGCGCCAGGCCCCGTGCTTCTTGCGCTTCAGCTGCGGGAGCAAGGCCGTCAGCGTCTCCTTCGTGTCCCCCACGAGATTCACCTCGAACGGGTAGCGCAGGCCGACCATGAAGGGGTCGATGTCGATCTGCACGGCGCGGGCCTGGTCGAACTCCGGGAGGAACTGGGTGTACGGGAAGCTGGAACCCACCACCAGGAGCGTGTCGCAGTCCCGCATCATCTCGTAGGAGGGGCGGGTGCCCAGGAGCCCGATCGAGCCGGTGACGTACGGCAGGTCGTCCGGCAGGGCGTCCTTGCCGAGCAGGGCCTTGGCCACCCCGGCGCCCAGCACGTCCGCCAGTGCTTCGACCTCGGCCCTCGCGTGGCGTGCGCCCTGGCCGATCAGGACGGCGACCTTCTCGCCCTCGTTGAGGACGGCGGCGGCCCGCGCGAGGTCGGCGCCGGCGGGCACCGGCGCGTAGGAGGGGGTGCCGAGGCTGGAGGGGACCATCTTGAAGGCGTGCGTCGGCGGGGAGTAGTCCAGTTCCTGGACATCGGCGGGGACGATGACCGCGGTCACGGTGCGCTTGGCGTACGCCGTGCGCACGGCCCGGTCGATGACGTTCGGCAGCTGTTCGGGAACGGTGACCATCTCGCAGAAGTCGGAGGCCACGTCCTTGTAGAGGCTGAGCAGGTCGACCTCCTGCTGGTAGGAGCCGCCCATGGCGCTGCGGTTGGTCTGCCCCACGATCGCCACTACCGGAACGTGGTCGAGCTTGGCGTCGTACAGGCCGTTGAGGAGGTGGATGGCGCCCGGTCCGGAGGTGGCGGCGCATACGCCGACCCGGCCGGAGAACTTGGCGTAGCCGACCGCCTCGAAGGCGGACATCTCCTCGTGGCGCGACTGGACGAACCGGGGCTTGTCGTCCGCGCGGCCCCACGCGGCCAACAGACCGTTGATCCCGTCACCTGGATAGGCGAAGACGTGCTCCACGTCCCACTCGCGCAGGCGCTGGAGGATGAAGTCGGCGACCTTGATCGACATGATGCTCCTTCTCGTGCTCGTGCAGTCGGGTCAGTCGGTCCGCCCGTGGGCGTTCCGGCGGCGCAGCAGGTGGTGGCCGGCCGCCGCCGAGAGGGCGGCCGCGCGCACGGCCGACGTGAGCAGCACGGCGTCCTGTCGAGAGGCTTCGGGGCGGGAGGCGGGCTTCTCGGGGTGGTGGGAGGGGATCGGCCCGTCGAGGCCGAGGGCCAGAGCTTCGGCCCGGTGCAGGGCCCGTCGGCCGGTGGCAGCCTGGTCGACCTGGTGTACGGCAGCTGAACCCGTCGGCGATCACCAGGGCGCTCGGAGCCGTCTTCCGCACGGCGGGCAGGACGCCTTCTTCGGCGATCGTCATCGACAGGCCCTGGTGGCCGCCCTCGAAGCCGAAGTACCCGGAGCAGGTCGTGGGCCTGCCGGTCGACGTCCTCGCGGCTGTCACCGGTGAACTGCAACAACAGCCGGCTCTCACCGTCCGGGAGCGCGTCGAGCGACGAGAGGTACGCGCCTTCCTCCCTCATCAGCTGGGCCATCCGCCCGTCCAGGGCTTCGAGGAGTTCCGGGTCACTGTGCGCCAGCAGACGGGGGACGTCGTCGGCGGCGGCACAGATGTCCTCGTACCCGAGCACCCCCATCGCCTCCTGGGCGGGCACCGGCACCAGATCGAGCACCGCCCGCAGCACCGCCACGAGGGTGCCCTCGCTGCCCACGAAGGCGCGGGCCGGGTCGAATCCCCGCTCCGGCAGCAGCGAGTCCAGGTTGTAGCCCGACACCCGGCGCGCAATCCGCGGGAAGCCGCGTCGCGTGGGCCCGACCCAGCAGCGCAGGCCGTCGTAGGTCAGAATCTCCAGGCGCCGTACGTCGTCCACGGTCTTGCCGTAGGCCTGCGCCGAGCCCCCGCACGAGTCGTTGCCGGTCATGCCGCCCAGGGAGCAGTGGGTGTGGGTCGCCGGCTTGGGGCCGAATCGCAGCCCGCCGGTGGCCAGTTGCCGGTTCAGCTCGTCGAGCACGATGCCCGGCTCCACGACGCAGATGGGCACCTGCCGGTAGGTGGACGCGTCCGTGGAATACGCCGCCCGGCTGCCCGGGTCGAACCGCACCTCGCCGTGGACCCCTTCGCGCAGGGCCGCCTCCAGCGCCGAGACATCGATGTCCACGCTGCCGGAGTGCTTCATCGCGCATCCCTTCTCAGACGGAACGCTGTGCGGCCCGTGGCCGTAGCGTCCTCTGCCCGTCGTCGGCGGCGCGGTTCCGGATGGCGCCGGCGCGCTCGGTGAGCGTCCGGCGCAGGGCGGCGGTCGCCACCTCGGCCGGGACGCCGGGGAAAGCGCTGCTGCGCTCCGTGAGGTCGTCCAAGAGGTCCATGACATGAGCCGGTTGGGTTCGGACATTGATGACGAACAGGGTCGTTCCCCGGGCACGGAGGGTATCGGCGAAGGCGATCAGGCGGGTGAGGCCGGTCACGTCCATGAACCGGACCAGCGCCATGTCGCACACGACCACATCGACGGAGTCAGCGATCCTGGACTCAACCCCGTCCCACACCGGGCCGGCATCCCAGCCGAGCTCGCCGGCCGGAGCCAGGTGCACGGTCGGCCCGTACTGCCGCTCGGTGATGTGGAAGTCGCATTCCATGGCGTCTCACCTCGCCAAGACGTGTGTCACCCATGCGATTACCCGGCCGACTGGCCGGCATTCCTGTGGGTGCGCGGGGCGCGCGGACCCTGCGCCGTCGGATGGCGCTCGTGCCAGGAGGCTCCGGGCACGGGCACGGGCACGGTCAGGGCCGGGGACCGTCAGGCCGGGCACAGCTCGAAACCGCTGCGCGGCCGCGTCGGGATGCGGGACAGAGGGATGGTCAAGTCCTGGTCGGGGACGCTGTAGTCCAGGCGCGCGAGTTCCCCGGCGATGGCCGCGAGTGCCGTCACGGTGATGTCCTCCCCCGGGCAGCGGTGACCGCGGGCCGGGTCTCCGCCGCCCTGCGGGATGAGGTTGTCCAGGGAATCCGGGGGGCCCTCGGCGGCGGTGAAACGGTGCGGGTCGAAGCGGTACGGATGCTCCCACAGGCCGGGGTCGTGGTTCTGGCCGTACAGGTCGAGCAGGACGAGCGAGTCCTTCGCGATGCCGTCGCCGTGCCAGGTCAGGTCCTGCGCCGCGAGTCCGCCCACGAAGGGGGCGAAGGGGTAGAAGCGCCGTACTTCGTGTGCGAACGCCGTGGCGTAGGCCCCCTCGGTGTCGGAGCGCAGCAGGTCCCGGTGGTGGGGCCAGCGGTGCAGGGCGTGGGCGGCGAACGCGGCGAACCAGGCGACCGCGACGGTCGGCCTGATGATGTTCAGCAGTTCCACGGCCGCGGTGTGGAGGTCCAGGAGGTTCCCGCCCGCGTCCCGGTGCCACGCCACCGTCTCCAGGGCCGAGTCCTTCGCGTCCGCTTCCGGAGCCCGGCGGACCTCCGCGACCAGGGTGGCCATGGCGGCCTCCTGGCGGCGACGGGCCCGACGGGCGCGCAGGTGGCGGGGGCCCGGCGAGGCGAAGCCGTCGACCATGGCCGTGCAGTCCCTGGCCAGCCCGGCGACCGCCGCGTCGGAGAGCCGCACGCCCGCCCAGTCGCAGACTGCGAGGGCGAGCACCCTGGCCGCTTCGTCGAAGAGCACCACGCGGTCGTGCCGCCGGCCGGCCACCGCTTCGCGCCACCGCCGGCTGACGTGCCGGCGCAGTGCGGCGACGCCGGTGTCGTCCTTGAGGAGGGCGATGAACATGGCCTTGCGGACCCGGTGCGCGTCCCCGTCGAGGGTGTGCACGGCGGCTTGCCCGAACAGGGTGTCCAATACGGGGTCCGGCAGGGCCGCGGCCCGTACGACGTGCTTCTCGTCGTAGAAGAAGGCGACCGCGTCGGGGCCGCGCAGTGCGATGGTGGGCCGGCCCAGCAGCCGGGTCCTGACCGTGCCGTCGCCGGTGTCGCGCATCCGGTTGGGCAGCCAGGCATAGCCGTGTGCCAAGAGGCCGAGTGTGCTGTCGCTCCACGGGGCCACGGAAATCTTGGAGGAAGCCATGGGGCGCGCGTACCCGACATCGCCCGGCGCACACCGGCGACAAACCGAGGTCACCCGTTTCCCATGGGGGCTCACCCGCCCGGGCGCTCTGTTTCCTCCTTCCCTGCCGGTGAGGGGCCGGCCGTCACGCCGGGTCGGTGCGTAGGAGGTTCAGGACGGCCCGCTCGATCCCACCCTGCGTGGACGGCTGCCCGAACAGAGCGCCCTCGCCCAGCTTGCCGAGGGCGGGAGCGATGGTCTTGCCGTCCTCGTAGAGCTCGATGACGCGGGGGTCTATGTAGGACGCCCGGCAGACGGCTGGAGTGTTCCCCAGGTAGTCGCTGACCTCGCGCACGGCGCGGGCCACGACCCTGCCGCGCCGCGCGGGGGAGGAGCCGGCGGTGTTCTCGGACACGGCCAGGGCGACCGCGGCCAGGACGGTGGCGTACCAGGTCCGGAAGTCCTTCGCCGTGACGTCCTGCCGCGCCCCGTCCCGCAGGTAGGCGTTGAGGTCCTCGGCGTGGACCTCGTGCCATGCCCCGTGCCCCCAGTAGGCGAAGAGTCTCGGCCCGGGGTCCTTGCGCCGGAGCAGCGCCCGGACCACGGCATGGGCCTGCTCGTCCATCAGCGTGCGGGTCACGGTCCTGCCGGACTTGGCGGGGAAGTCCAGCCGGACCTCACCGCTCCGGCAGGACGCGTGTTCCCGCAGCAGGGTCGTGAGCCCGTAGCTCCCGTTGTCCCGGGCGTAGCGTTCGCCGCCGATCCGCAGGAAACCCAGGTCTAGCAGCCGGGTCATGCAGGCCAGAACGCGGGCGCGGGTCAGGCCGCGTCCGCGGAGATCGCTCGTCACGTGCTCGCGCAGGCGTGGGAGTGAGCGGGCGACGCGCTGGACGTGCTCGTGTTTGGCGGCGTCCCGCTGAGCGCGGAAAGCCGGATGGTAGAGGTACTGGCGCCGGCCGGCGGCGTCCGTTCCCACCGCCTGGATGTGGCCGTTCGGCCAAGGGCAGACCCAGACGTCCCGCCATGCCGGGGGGATCACGAGCGCGCGGACCCGGCCCTGGTCCGCCGCGGACAGCCGCTGGCCGTCCGTGTCCAAATAACGGAATCCGCGACCGTGCCCCACCCGGCGCCATCCGGGGGCGTGGGGGTCACTGGTACGCAACCGCACGGCGTCGGTCGTCAGTCCGCGTCGGGGTGGGCCTGCGTACGCAGGGTCCAGGCCTGCCCCGAGCAGTCGTAGGGCAGGGGCGGGAACCGGTGCCCGCGCACATCGGTGCTCTTGCTCCAGAGGTGCTCCCGGCCGCAGTCGCAGGCGTAGATGCCGCTCTGGGGGACGGTCTCGCCAGGTTTCCAGTGATTCGTCTCGTTCATGCCTGGCGTCTACCCCTGCGCGCGCCGTCAACCCCGGGCGACGCCCGTCGACGCCTCGATCAGAGTCCCGCCCGCCCGGTGACGGGCGCGGTGACGGACGCGAGAGGGAACGCGAGACGTCAACCGGGGAACCGCTACGGGACCCGGATCGGGCGATCGTGGCCGTGCAGGGGCGTGTTCGCCAATCGGCGCCGGTTTCCGCCTGCTACACAGCAGGACTCCACGAATCAGGAGGAGACCGATGCGAAGGAGCGGACGGATGGACCAACCGGCACAGCAGCGGGCCAGGACGTCCGCAGCGCCTCCCGTCCCGGAGGGCGGAGCGCCGGGACCTCAGGAGGCCCGGGCCGCCGTCGCCCGTGCCGCCGGTGTGCTCATGGCCCTCGCCCCCTGCACCGCGGCCAAGGCCCGCCGGATCCTGGCGGAGGCGGCCATGGTGGCGGGAGCCGGCCTCAGCGAGACGGCCGAAGCCGTTCTCGCCGCGCGGACCGGTGGACCCGTCGCGCCCGCCGTCGAGGACGCACTGCGCCGTTGCCTCGCCCGGGCCCGGACCCTGCCGGGCGTTCCGGCCGGTTCCTGGTCGTCCCCGGACCCGGATGTCCTGCGGCGGCACGTGAATCACCTGCGTGCCACCCGCCGCCGCACGCTGGCGGCTCCCGACGACGCGGGGGCGCGCGGCGAACTGGAGGAGGCGGTGTATGCCCTCTGCGTCGTGATGGGCCAGCGCAGCGCCCACGGCGCGCTGCTGGCGGCGGAGCAGATGATCGCCGTCAACCGGCTGGAACCGCGGATGCCGCCGGTCGACGGCTGACCATCCCACCGCGGTCAGAGGCGCAGCCGGCTGTTGCCTTCCTCGCGCCCGTCGGCGGCGGCCTCGTAGTACGAGGACGTGCGCGCCCGTCCGGAGCGGGCCCGGCCGCGTGACGCTCACCCGGGGCGGCGGCCGGCCGCCGGTTTCGGGCCGAGCCGCTCGGGCAGAAGCCGACTGCCGTTCGGGCGGTGCGACCACGGAACCGATCAAAGGGTCCGAACGGGATCCACGAGGTAGAGGCGGTGGTCATGGAGGCGGACACGAGTGCCTCTTCGGCCTCGGACAGCGGCCAGGGTTACGACGCGACTCCCTACCTGCCCTCGCGCGGAGGCCTGGCGGCTCTGCGCCGGGCCGCGGCCGACTGCCACGGGTGCCCGTTGTTCCGGGACGCCACGCAGACGGTCTTCGGCAAGGGCCCGGCCCGTTCGCGGCTGATGCTGGTCGGGGAGCAGCCCGGAGACCAGGAGGACGTGAAGGGAGAGCCCTTCGTCGGCCCTGCGGGGCAGTTGCTGCGCCGGGCGCTCGACGAGGCCGGGCTGGGTGACGAGAACGCCTACGTCACCAACGTGGTCAAGCACTTCAAGTTCACACCGGCCCCGCGCGGCAAGCGCCGCATCCACAAGGCACCGAGCCTGCGGGAGATGACCGCGTGCAAGCCCTGGCTGGCGGAGGAACTGAGACTGGTCGCCCCCGACGTGCTGGTGGTGTTGGGGGGAACGGCGGGCAAGGCGCTGCTCGGGTCCTCGTTCCGGGTGGGCGAGCGGCGTGGTGTCCTGCTGCCGATGCCGGACCCCTTCGGTGAGGAACCCGGAGCCGTCCCCGGCCAGCTGCTGGCCACGGTTCACCCCTCCGCGGTCCTGCGGGCCGACGACAGGGAAGCGGCCTTCGCGGGTCTGGTGGCGGACCTGTCCGTGGCGGCCACCGTGCTGGAGTAGGCGCCCGGGGAGAGCGGCCTCCCGCCGAGCGGGGGCCGGCGCATCCGGTGGGAGGAGGACGCCATGACGACGACCCCGGCCTTCGCGGTGCCCGAGGACCCGTCCCGCGATCCGCACGACAAGCGCTTCGCCACGCCGACGCGAGACCACCCGCTGGAGTACCGCGACTTCGAAGGCGTGATCCCGCCCGGCGAATACGGCCGCGGCACGGTGATCGTGCGGGGCGGGGGAACGTACCGCAACCTGTCCACCGACCGCTCCGGCCACGGGGTCCCGCGCGCCGATGCCCTGCGGCAGGGGCGCGCCTCCTTCCGGCTCGCCGGCCGGCAACTGCACGGCGGTTACCCCCCCACCCGGATCCGCACCCCGCAGGACGAGGGGCGGGAGGCACGGCTGTTGGCCAAGCACGCCGGCGAACGGGCCGCTTCCGCCGGCACACCCGCCCCCCGTCGGGCACGGTCGGCGCGGACCGGCGGCACGCTCGGGCAGGTCGCAGCCGCGGCGCCGGCGGGTGAGCGGCGGTGACGGCCTCCCTGGACCGGCTACCGGAAGGTCAGCGGCGTCTGCTGCGTTCCGCGAGCGGGACGCCGGACACTCCGATGCTCGCCACTCTCAGTGCCCGGGACTTCGACGAGGGCTGGATCCTCGAGCGCAAACTCGACGGCATCCGTGCGCTCGCCACGCGCCGGGACGGCGAGGTGAAGCTGCTCTCCCGCAACGGAAAGCCGCTGAACGCCACCTATCCGGAGGTCGCCGAGGCGCTGGCCGCGCAAGACTGTCGTGACTTCACCGTGGACGGGGAGCTGGTCGCCCTGCGCGGAGGCCGAACCGATTTCGCGCTCCTCCAGCAGCGCATGCAGCTCACCGGTGCCGCAGCCGTCCGGGCGGCCGGGCGCATCCGGGTCACCTACTACCTCTTCGACCTCCTGCGTCTGGACGGCCACGACACCACCCAACTGCCCCTGCGCACCCGCAAGACCCTGCTCAGGGACACCCTCGGCTTCCGCGCGCCGCTGCGCTTCACTCCGCACCGCAACCGCTTCGAGCCCGCCCTCCTGGAGCGGGCGTGCGCCCAGGGCTGGGAAGGCCTGATCGCCAAGCGGGCCCAGGCGAGGTACGTCCACCGCCGGACCACCGACTGGCTCAAGCTGAAATGCTCCGCCGGCCAGGAGTTCGTCATCTGCGGGTTCACCGAGCCGGCCGGCCAACGGGTCGGCTTCGGGGCCCTGCTGCTGGGCTACTACGAGCACGGCAGACTGCGCTACGCCGGAAAGGCCGGCACGGGCTACGACACGGCCACCCTGCGCACCCTGCGGAGGCGTCTCGACGCGCTCGAAGAGGACCAGGCACCGTTCCCGGCCGGCGAGGTACGGGAACGGACCGCGCACTGGGTTCGCCCCGAGATGGTGGCCGAGGTCGCCTTCACCGAATGGACCACCGCCGGCCTGCTCCGCCACCCCCGCTACCTCGGCCTGCGCGAGGACAAATCCGCTCGCGAGGTGGTCCGCGAACGACCCGAGGGGAACAGCCGATGACCGAGAAACAGCCACCCCCGCAGCCCCTGCGCCTACGGGCCGGCCGGCGCACCGTCACGATCAGCCGCCCGGAGAAGATCCTCTTCCCGGACGACGGCATCACCAAGGCGGACCTCGTCGCCTACTACCGCACGGTGGCCCGGCGGATGCTGCCACACCTGCGCGGCCGTCCCCTGATGCTGGAGCGGCATCCGGACGGGATCGACGGCCCGGCCTTCATGCAGAAGAACGTGCCCGACCACTACCCGGACTGGTTCCACCGCGCCGAGCTCCCCAAGGAAGGCGGCACGGTCACCTACCCGATATGCGACGACACCGCCTCCCTGCTCCACCTCGCCGACCAGGCCTGCGTCACCCCGCACCGCTTCCTCTCGAAGTCCGACAGGCCCGACCATCCCGACCGGATGGTGTTCGACCTCGACCCGCCCGGAGAGGACTTCGCCCTGGTGCGCGCGGCCGCACACGCACTGCACGAGCTGCTGGACGAGCTGGAGCTGCCCTCTCAAGTGATGACGACCGGCTCGCGAGGTCTCCATGTCGTCGTGGCCCTCGACCGCAGGTCCCCCTTCGACGACGTACGCTCCTTCGCCCGCGGTGCCGCCGACGTCCTCGCGGCGCGCAACCCGGACCGGTTCACCACCGAGCCGAGGAAACAGGCCCGCCGGGGCCGGCTGTACCTGGACATCCAGCGCAACGCCTACGCCCAGACCGCCGTCGCGCCCTACGCCGTCCGCGCCCGCCCCGGGGCTCCCGTCGCGGCCCCGCTCTCCTGGGCGGATCTCGACGACCCCGAACTCGGCGCACGCCACTGGACGCTCACCACCGCCGACCGGCTCCTCAAGGAGAATCCCTGGCAGGACCCCCCGCGGCCGCGCTCCCTCGGGAAAGCGCGGCACCTCCTCACCGCACTGCGCGAGGAGAGCTGAAGCGTTCGTGATCCGGCACCGCGCTCCTCCGACTCGTGTATGGACGGCCGGGCCGGGCAGGCGCCCATACGACCACAGACAAGTCATCCGAGGCTCAAGGAGGATCATCATGACTACCGCCCGGGAGATCATGACGCCGGACGCCACCTGCATCGGCGCGCGGGAGACGGTGCTGGAGGCGGCGAAGAAGATGGCCTCGCACGGGGTCGGCGCGCTGCCCATCTGCGGAGAGGACCAGAAGCTCAAGGGGATGCTCACCGACCGGGACATCGTGGTGAAGGTCCTCGCCGCGGGCAAGGACCCCGCGCAGGTGAAGGCGGGCGAGCTGGCACAGGGAGAAGCGGTCACGATCGGCGCCGACGACGAGGCGGAGGAGATCCTTCGGACCATGCGTGAACACCAGGTCCGCCGCCTCCCGGTCATCGACGGCCACACCCTCGTCGGGATCGTCGCCCAGGCCGATGTCGCCCGCTCGCTCCCCGATCCGCAGGTCGGCGATCTCCTCGAAGCCCTCTCCGCCTGACCCGCAACCGGCGGGCGAAGAGGAAGCCGCTCCTTCGCCCACCGGGCTCGTCCACGAACCTGCTGCGCGCTCCGGCCGCCTGCACCGGGTGGCGGGATGGGATGGACTGAGGCGGGTAGGGGCCCTGTACCGGGGTGCGGTCCGGCCTTCCGGCTGCGACGGGGCCGCATCCCGGCAGGCAGCCTTGGGCCTTCGCCCCGGACCGTTTCGGAGATGCCGCCACTCGGGCTGGGCCGGCTGCTGCCGACACGCCGCCCGCTTGGGTCCCCGCGAGTGGTTGCCGCGGCGGAGCCCGGGCAGGTGCGTGGGCGTGGGGGAGGGATGAAGCGACCGCCGCGGGTCACGGCCGCGGAACAGCAGCCGAAAGGACTTCTCTGATGTCGCAGGTGAAGGAATCGATCGAGGTCGACGTGCCGGTGACGACGGCCTACAACCAGTGGACGCAGTTCGAGTCGTTCCCGGAATTCATGGACGGTGTGCAGCGGATCGAGCAGCGTACGGACACGCTCACGCACTGGGTGACGAAGATCGCCGGGGTGGAGCGGGAGTTCGATGCGGAGATCACCGAACAGGTCCCGGACCAGAAGGTCGCCTGGGTCACCGTCGGCGGTGAGACCGAGCAGTCGGGGCTGGTCACCTTCCGGCGGATCGACCCGGCCCACACCGAGGTCACGCTGATGATGGACTTCGACCCGGACGGCATGGCGGAGAACATCGGTGACAAGCTCGGCTTCGTCGACAGGCAGGTCAAGGGCGACCTGAAGCGCTTCAAACACTTCATCGAAGAACGCGGCACGGCCACCGGCCAATGGCGTGGACAGGTCTGACCGCTGCCCGACACCACCCCGGGCTGGGCGGTGGACGAAGCAGCAGTAGGAACAGTGGACGGCCGCCGTGCGCAACGCCGCACGGCGGCCGCCGCCGGTACGCGGGGCGTCCGGCCACGAGAGCACGTCCGTTGCGCCGACGTACGAGCGAGGATCGTCGGACGTCTGGACCGAGAGGCGGCCGAGGGGCGAAGAGGGCAGGCGCCTGGAGTGTCCGCCACGGCACTTGGCGGTGCTGGGTGGCGGCCACGTCGCGGCCGACCCGCGCACGTCTTCCACGCCGGGGCCGCGTCGCCGTCATCGAGCAGGAGGACACGCTGCTCGCCGCCCGGGACGAGACCGTCTCCGCCGTCCCTACCGAGATCGCCGCAGGCCGCTACCTCCACACCGTGCCCAGCCGGCCCGATCCGGGCGCGAACCCAGCGGAAGAGGGTCGGAACGAGCCGAGGGATTGTCCGGGTACGGGCGGGTAGGGGCAGTGCACAGGGCAGAGCCTGCGGGCCGGGCGGCCCGCGCCGAAGCAGCGCTAAGTGAGGTGAGGAGCATGACCGTCCCGGCGGGCTTCATGCCGCAGACCGCAGTGGTCACCGGCTCCGATTCCGGTATCGGCCGGGCCGTGGCCGTACGGTTCGCCCAGGCCGGCATCGACGTCGGCATCACCTGGCACGCCGACGAGCGGGGGGCGCGGGACACCGCCGACGAGGTCCGCGGTTACGGACGGCGGGCGGTGGTGTCCAGACTCGACCTTGCCGCGTTGCCGGACGCCGCGGAGGTCATCGACGGGCTGGCGGACGAGCTCGCGGGTATCGACGTCCTGGTCAACAACGCGGGCACCGGTACGGCGACGCCGTTCCTCGACCTGGACCTCGCCACCGTGCGGCAAGTACTGGACGTCGACCTCGTGGGACCGCTGCTGTGCGGCCAGCGCGCGGCACGCAGGATGATCCGTCAGGGCCGGGGGGGTCGGATCGTCAACATCACGTCCGTTCACGAGCACCAGCCGAGGGTGGGCGCGGGCCCGTACTGCGCGGCCAAGGCCGGCCTCGGGCTGCTGACCCAGGTGATGGCTCTGGAGCTGGCTGAATACGGCATCACCGTGAACGCCGTCGCGCCGGGCGAGATCGCCACCCCCATGACCGGCCAGGAGGACGAGGACGTCCGGGTGGTGCGCAGGCCCGGCGTGCCGCTCGGCCGGCCGGGAGACGCCCGCGAGGTGGCCGAGGTCGTTGCCTTCCTTGCCGGGCCGGGAGCCTCGTACGTGACCGGAGCGTCCTGGGCGGTGGACGGTGGCATGCTCCGCATGGGTCCCATGGCCGGTTCGCACCTGGACCACGACCACTGGCGCAGACCCTGAAGGAATCGCCGTCCCTGCGCGGCCCGCTTCCGTTGCGGACGGACATCAGGTGAGGTGCGAGGACGGTCAGAGGTGGCTTCGGCTGCCGTGCGGCTGCGCCCACCGGCGGTGCAGTGCAGAGCGCGCCTGCGAGGGGAAGAGACGGGTCATCGCATGCTGTGCGCGGGTGCGCAGGGATCCCGCGACCTTACGTGTTCTACGGTCCATGAGCGCGCGGTAGCCCTGGCGTGCCACCAGTGCGGGATCGTCCTTCCTCGCCCGCCCGAGACGGGTGTCCAGCAGACCGGCACGTACGAAGAACCGGGTGTCGGTGGCACCGGGCATCAACGCGGTGACGGACACCCCGGAGCCCTTCACCTCGGTGTGCAGGGCTTCCGCGAAGGACTTCAGGAAGGCCTTGGAAGCGTTGTAGACCGCGTGGTACGGCCCCGGAATCTCGGCGGCCACCGACGCGACGATGAGTATCCGCCCCTCTCCACGCCGGGCCATGTCGCTCAGCAGCCGGTGGGTCAGGTGCACGGTCGAGAAGACATTGACGTCGATGACGCGCGCCAGATCCGCGAGGTCGGTTTCCAGGAAGGCGCCACCACGGCCGATGCCCGCGTTCAGAACCGCGGCGCTCACCGGCCTGCCGAGGGCGCGGAGCTCCGCGAGCAGGGTCTCCACACCGCCGGAGGCCGCCAGATCGAGGCGGGTCGCGTGAACTCGGGTGCCGTACAGCCGGAGCCGGGCCACCGCGTCGTCGAGGAGTTCGTCGTCGGCGGTGACCGCCAGGTCATATCCGTGCCGGGCGAACTCCCGGGCCAGCTCCAGACCGATGCCGCTGGAGGCGCCGGTGATCACAGCAAGGGGATGTGAGGTGTCCATGGCATTCTGCGCCTCTCGTACGGTGCCTCGCGGCCGCGCCCTCCGCGGGAAGCCGCCGCTCCACGGGGCGACTGCCCGGCAGGGGGAGCTTCAAGCCCACGCGGGGTCCGTCCAGCGTCGCCGAATACGCCCCGACGCTGGATGCAGTGGTCCAGGACGGCCCTCCGACGATGCCGTGGTCGACGCCCGGCGGACGCGAAGTTGCGCACCGGAGGGAGTGGGGAGACCCGCTGCGGGTAGGCGCCGAGGACCCCGGGGCCACCGGATCACCGCGCTCCGTGAGGTCGCCCGGCCGTGCAGGACACGGCCTTCGAGCCGAGGAGGGCAGACTCATGTCCGAACACTTCGCAGAACCGGACCGGCAGGGAGCTGTCGGACCCGGACCGGAGGGCGGGGTGCCACCTGGCGAGACACCGCCCGGAGAATCCAGCACCGGCTCCGGAGCGGGCCCGTACCGGCCCCTCACACGCGGCTGGGGCAAAGGCCCCCTCGTGGTGATCTGCCTGCTGGCCTTCGTCTTCGCGCTGTTCTTCCTTGCCTACGCCATCATCCTGAACCTTTGACGTCCGCCGACGCGCCCCGGGTCAGGAGAGGAACGAGGACATGGTCACGAACGACATGAACGACATGAACGACATGAACGACATGAACGACACGAGGGACACGCCAGAGACGGCCCAATCCGCGCGTATCAAGGCCCTGCTCGTCACTGACCAGCTCACCGGGGCAAACGCCGGGAGCCGGCCCGACACCACGAACGGAGGGCGGCTCGCCAGGGGAGTTCTGGCAGAGCCAGTGCTTCGCCGCGGTCTCCTGCTGCTCGCCGCCGCCACGACGGCCGCAGTGGTGTGGCGGGCCAGGAGGCCGCGCTGAGGGAGCCCGGGCTGGGGCCATTCGGACCGGCAAGGCACTCCGATCGGGTGGGGTGCGTACGCCGGGCACTCATGCTCTGCCGTGTGGGGGATCACTGTCAGCCGGGACGGGATGGCCCGGCCCTGACAGCAACCAGTGAGAGGCGGACGGGTGATGGGACACGGCGGCAACGTGCTCGAGGAGCTGATGACGGACCACCGGGAGGTCGAGGAGATCTTCGGCCGGATCCAGGCCATGCCGGGCGGAGGACAGGAACTGCGTGATCTGGTCGACGAGGTCACCATCGAGCTGGTGCGGCACTCGGTCGCGGAGGAGCAGTACTTGTACCCGGCCGTCCGCGAATACCTTGAGGGCGGTGACCGGCTGGCGGACAAGGAGATCGAGGACCACGGCCGGGTCGAGAAGATCCTCAAGCAGCTGGAGAAGATGGACACCGGCGATGCGCAGATGAGCCCGGTGCTGCAGCAGCTCATGGACGAGGTCGCCGCCCACGTCCAGGACGAGGAGAACAACCTCTTCCCGATGCTGCGGCGTACCTGCTCTGCCGAGACGCTCGACGGTCTCGGGGACAAGGTGCGGCGGGCCAAGACCATGGCCCCGACCCGCCCGCACCCCTCCGCGCCGTCCACTCCGCCGGCGAACAAGCTCCTCGCCCCGGGTGTCGGTCTGGTCGACCGGGCCCGCGACTTCGTCACCGGCCGCGGAAAGTCCTGACCGGCCCGGCAGCCGGGATCTCCGGCGCATGAGGACGGCCGCGTGCGTGCGGCCGTCCTCACGCGCCAGCAGGGTAGTGGCGTGACGCAGGTCACCCCGCAGGATGTGTCGGCCGCCTACACTGGGCGTTCACGAGCGGGGCAACGCGGCTCCGTACAGAACAGCTCACCGCCGGTCAGCAGATCCCGGGGAGCATGCCCCCGAGGACCGATCGCCCGTGCCCTCCGACCTGACTGCGCTCATAGCCGCATCCGCCCGCTGGCTCCTGGCGGCTTACCAACCCCCGACAGGCGCGCTCAGCCGCGCGCTGGCCGAGGCCCAGGCCCGGCAGGCCGCCACGCTGGCAGCTTCCCTGTGCTATCCGACCAGCATGGACGTCCAGCTGCTCCACCTGCTCGCCCCCAGTGGATCTCACCGGCTGGACTGGCTCACGGGATGCGAACCGCACGACGACGACACCGAAACCGCCTGGCGTACCTGGGTCGACGAAACCGTCGTCAGCTGGGCTGCCTGCCTCCTGGCCGAGCCCGCCCTGGCCACACGCGCCCACCAGGCGCTGGCCGCCACCGAGCACCACACCGAGACCGGCAGCCTGCAACGGCTGACCCACCCCAGCGCCCTCGACAGCGAAGCCGCCGTGCTGCTTCGCCACCCCGACCTCCTCGAAGGCATCGCGGTGCTGCACCGGCCCCGGCTCCTGCAACGGCTGGACGCGCACGGCGCCGCACTGTCCTGATCTTCGGGCCGGTGGGAAACGGGATGGCCACCGAACGTGACAACCGGATGACCGTCGGGCCGGACACGCGTTCGTCTCCTGGCACTGGCAACGTCGGCGACCGGGCACACGGGTCCGCGCGCGGGGCAGACGCCTGCCGGGTCGGACCCCGCAGTGCGCCTCCCCCTCGGCACCCGTCGGGGCCTCGGCCTGCCTGCCGCCGGCGCCGACGGCGCGGGCGCGTATCTCGGCTCCCCGGGCCCGGCCGCGCCGAGCCCAAGCCCCCGAGCCGGGGCTGCTGGAGCGCCTCGACACCTCCGGCACCATCGGCGGGTACCTCCGCAACATCGGGACGGTCGGCACCGGCGGCACCCTGCTCGTCCAGCGGGTGTCGGGCCCCGACGAGGTGACGCGGTACGTGGTCCAGCTCGCCGGAATGTCCACGGACGGGGTGCGCAACGACAGCCCGCAGGACCTGCTCGGCGCCGTCCACGCGGTGGCCAGGCCCAGCACCCCCTATTCCAGGGCCACCGCACGGGCCCTGCGGCTGGCGATTCCCACGGGCACCGAGATCGCGCTGGTCGGCCACAGCCTGGGCGAGATCACCGCGATGAACCTGGCCGCGGACCGGGAGTTCTGTGCGCTGTACCGGGTCACGCACGTCGTCGCCGTCGGCTCGCCCGTCGACGGGAAGCGGCCCGCGGACCCGGCCACCCAGGTCACGATGTCGTACCGAGCCTGGAGGGGCGCTCCTCGGTCTCCCCGTACGCCCTGCCCGCGCCGCGGCCGGGTCACCGACACCCGGCTCTTCCAGCTCTACGACCGCTGAGGACCTCACGATGACCGACACCACGGACATCACGGGCACGAAGAACGCGAAGGACACGACCCGCGCGACGCGAACGGCGGGGACCGCCGCGCGCCCGGCGACCCTGCCCGCGCAGCCCGAACGCCCCGCCCCCGCCCCCTACGGCCCGCCCGGACTCCTGGATCGCCTCGGCTCGGCCGCCTTCGACCGGATCAACCGCTCGCACGACCGGTGGGAACTCCCCGGTCCCGTCGCCATGTTGAACCTGTGGGTACTCCGCGACGACCTGCGCCGCAAGAACCTGTACGACACCTACGGCGCGGGCGGCGAACGCCCCCGCCGGGCCACGCCCCGCCTCGCGCCCCACCGCTCGTACGACGGCTCCGGCTACGACCCGGACGACATCGACATGGGCCGGGCCGGAACCCGGCTCGACCGCAACGCGCCGCTGCACATGGTCTTCCCGGACTCCGACGAAGACCTCATGACGCCGAGCCCCCGCGAGATCAGCAGGCAACTGCTCGCCCGCTCGGGCGGCTTCACCCCCGCCCCCACCCTCAACCTGCTGGCCGCCGCTGGATCCAGTTCCAGAACCACGGTTGGGCCAACCACGGGGACAACGAGGAGGCCGAGCCCTTCACCGTCCCGCTCGCCGCCGGCGACGACTGGGCGGCGGCTGCCCGATGCGGGTGAACCGCACCGGCCCCGACCCGGTCGCCCACACCACCCCGGACCCGCCGGCGACGTACGAGAACACCGTCACGCACTGGTGGGACGGCTCGCAGATCTACGGCTCGGACGAAGCCCGCTGCCGGTCCCTGCGCACCGCCGAGCACGGACACCTCATCGTCCGGGACGGCCGGCTGCCCTCCGACCCCCGCCCCGACCTGGCCTGCCTCGACGCCACCGGGATGAACAGCGACTACTGGACCGGCCTCTCCCTGCTCCACACGCTCTTCGCGAAGGAACACAACGCGATCTGCGACCAGATCCGCTCCCACCACCCCACCTGGGACGACGAGAGGCTCTTCCACACGGCGCGGCTCGTCAACACCGCCCTGATGGCGAAGATCCACACGGTGGAGTGGACCCCGGGCGTCCTCGACACCCCCGTGCTGAAGCGTGCGATGGACGCCAACTGGTACGGCGTGCAGCCCCGTTGGGTCTCCAAGCGGTTCGGCCGGATCGGCAGTGACGAGATGCTCAGCGGCATCCTCGGCTCGCCGACCGACCACCACGCGGCGCCGTACTCGATGACGGAGGAGTTCGTCTCCGCCTACCGGCTGCACCCGCTCATCCCCGACGAGGTGACGGTGCGCGACCACACCCGGGGGGCCGCCCGCGAGGTCACCGGCTTCGACGACATGCAGGGCGCGAGCACCCGCAGCGCCATCGACGCGTACGGGATGAGCGACCTGCTCTACACCTTCGGCACCGAGCACCCCGGCGCCCTCGTCCTGCACAACCACCCCGACGCGCTGCGCGACCTCGCCCGGCTCTCCGGCGAGCGCATCGACCTCGGGACCGTCGACATCCTGCGCGACCGCGAGCGGGGAATCCCGCGCTACAACGCCTACCGGCAGATGCTGCGCAAGCGCCCGGTCGCCTCCTTCGAGGAGCTGACCGGAGGCCACCCGGGGGACACCGCGCTGCTCAGGGACCTGTACGAGGGAAGGGTCACAGGGTCGACCCCTTGGTCGGGAACCTCGCGGAGCCCCGCCCCGCCGGGTTCGGCTTCAGCGACTTCCTCTTCCGGTACGAGCGTGTCACAGCGGCCCCACCCAGCCGTGCCGGACAGCGTGACCGCCGAGCTGCATCCGGGTTCGGACTCCGGCCAGGTCCGTGAGGTGGCGCAGGCGCCGGTGCAGCGTCCGCGGCGACAGGCCGAGTTGTGCCGCGGCCGTCTGGTCGGTCAGGCCGGCCAGGAGGAGCGCGAGGATCCTCCGGTCGAGGTCGGTCGGGCCCGTCACACCGAGCTCGACGGTGGGTTCGGCCTCCCCGCCCGTGCCCGAGAGTTCGAGCGGGTGGGCGGTCCGCCACACCGTCTCGAACAGCGCGTCCAACGCGTCCAACAGGCCGCTGCGGTGCAGCAGCACGGCGCCGGGCTCTCCGTCCGGCGTCACCGTGAGCGGGACGAGGCCGAGGTCGGCGTCGGCCAGCACGAGTTTCATCGGCAGCTGGTCGGCGACACGCAGCCGCACGCCTTTGCGCAGTGAATCGATCGCATCGTCGATGATGCCCGGCTCTCCCAGCACGGATCGGTCCAGTACCGCCCGGAATTGAACACCACGGCCGATGGCCACGGGTTCTGCCGTGTTCTCGTCGGGCGACAGCGCGACGAACGGAGCGGTGATGAAGCTCCGGACCTGCGTACGGGCCGCCTGCTGCACCTGGAGGAAGCGGTGGCGGATGGCGTCGACACCCGTGACGACCTCGATCAGATCGCTGATGCTGTTCCCGGTCATCGCGGCCCGGTGTTCCTCGGCGAAGGTCACCAGCGCATGCTCGGCCATGCGCAACCCGTCCCGGCGCTGGCTGATCAGCGCGCCGAGCGCCATCGCCGGCGGCGCCGCGGTGAACTGTTCGTCCGCCGACCGGGTCGCCAGTCCCCACTCGACGAGGCGGGACAATGCCTTGTCGACGAGGGCCTGCGACAGGACCGCCAGGTCGGCGAGAAGGACCGCAGTGGAGTTCGGCCGTCCGAGCAGCGCCCGGTAGACGCGCTCGTCTTCGGGATCGAGGCCAAGAACATCCAGCATCGGCGACCGACCCTCCTCCGCTTGCCGCAGCGGGGAGAGTATGCGCCATGGCGGCAGACCTTGCACAGTCCCTGCCGGGAGCGGGAGCGGGAGCGGGACCGGGAGCGGGTGTGGGTGTGGGTGTGGGTGTGGGTGTGGGGGGAGGGGCCCCGGGGAGTCGCCGCCCCGGAGCCCGACACTACGGTTCATCGAAGGCCGTACGCCCGGATGATCTCGTTCTTGACGCCGAAGCCCCTGTCCGTCGCGGCGCTCGCGCGCAGGGAGACGAAGCCACCGGGCTTCTTGGCCGTCGTGAACGAACCCGCCCAGGAGCCGCCGGCGCCCTCGGCCAGGGTCACCTTCTGCCAGGTGGCGCCGTCGTCGTGCGAGACGTCCAGCGTCACCGCGGACACGGTGCCGGGAACGGTGCCGCGGTCCATGGACACCGGCTTGAGGGCGATCTGCTGCTTCGCGCCGGCCTGGAGGTCGCCGTGCAGGTCCGACTCCAGCTCGTAGTCCAAGTTCAGCACCGAGAACGGCTCGAAGAAGTCCGAGTCGACGGTGTCGGACATGAAGGTCCATTCTGTGTGGGTGCGCGTCGACAGCCGGAAGACGTCACCGGGCCGCTCCGCGTCGAGGACGGTGCGGTAGGGCAGGTGGCCCGCCGGCACCTCCACCCATTGCATGTCGCCGCTGACCGGGTTGTCGTGGATCAGCGTGCCGCCCTGGAAGACCTGGAGGCGGGACGGTGTCTCACCCCACGGCAGGTAGCCGCCGAGCCGCATGGTGTCGCTCGCGGAGGCCCACGCCTGGACGTTCCAGGTCATGTGGTTCTGCCAGCGGGAGTTGTACACGCCGAAGGACTCGCTCTGGCCGGGCCGGGTCGCCGGAGCGAACCAGTCCAGGCGGGTGGTGCTGCCCTTGGCGAAGGCGTTGTCGCCCGACACCATCGACCACGGCAGTGGTCCGTCGACGCCCTGCGTGTGGAACTCCCTCCAGACCTGGCCCGGAGTCACCCACTCGGTGCGGGTGCCCGGGTGCCACTCGACCTCGGGAAGGTTGAACGACGGGCTGAGGGTGAAATCGGAACGGTAGCCTTCCGCGAGCCGGCCGCCGGCCGCCGCGTAGTAGCGGGCGTCGATCCGGGCGAGGTCGCCCTTGCCCGGCTTGTAGACCAGGGCCCGGTCCGGCACCCGGCCGGGGTAGTCCCGGGTCAGGTCGTAGACGAACGGCGTGTACTCGGTCTGCTTGACGGTCAGCTTGTCGTGGCCGCTCCTGGCCATCGAGACAAGGGCCTTGCCCGCGTCGCGGTGCACGGAGGCGACCGGGATGGCCGACTGTCCGACGTACTCCATCAAGGTCCCGACGCCGTCGTTGACCACGATCAGCGCCTTCGCGCCGGCCGCGACCGCGGCCTCGGCGCGCTCCTGCGGCGCGACCTCGTCGCCGCGTTCGACGACGACCACCCTGCCCTTCGCCTTGACCTTCTCGTACGCGGCTGCCGCGCCGTTGCCCGCGTAGACGACGTCCAGCCTGTCCGTCGCGGTGCCCAGGGCGCTGCCCGCCTGGACCCGCGCATCGAGCCGGAGCCGGTCGCCCGGCGTGCTGAGGCCGAGCTGCGGCTCACCCTTGCGCCAACGGGTGATCAGCATGAAGTCGCCCTGCCTCATCGCCTCCGTCGGTGCGACGTAGACGTCGTCGTACGTCGGCGGCAGCACGTACGCGCTGCGGTAGTCCAGGTACGGGTCGAGGCCCTTGTAGTGGACGTTGAAGTCGACCTTGCGCTGGCGGTCCTCGGTACGCTCCGGCGCCTCGGTCTGCAGCAGGCGTGCCCTGCTCGCGTCCAGCACCACGTCGGCGGGGCCGCCCTTGAGCACCGTCTCCGGGTCGACGAGCACGGCCAGACCGGAGCGGTCCCCCTTCTCGCCGGGCACGTCGAGGTATGCCGCGACGGTGTACGTACCCGGTGCCATGCGCATGGTGGTCGATCCGTCGACGTGGACCGTCCAGGGCCAGACGTCGCCCGCGAGGTTGATTCCGACCCAGCCGGCGGCCGGCTTGCCGTTCCTCCCCACCAGCTTGATGTTCAGGTCGTGGCGCTCCTCTTCCTTGAGGAGCGCCACGGAGGTGCGGGTCACCGGCTGCCCGCTGGCCGCGTTCGTGGCGCTCACATAGCCGACGTGCCGGCCCGCCGGGGCGGCCCCCGGGTCACCGGTCACCGGGACGGCGGCGGTGCCGCCCGCCGGGACGGTCACCTTGGCGGCTCCCAGCGTGAACGGCCCGCCGCCGGTCAGCGCCAGGTTCAGCGTGACGTCGGCGGAGCCGGTGTTGGTGAAGGTCAGGGCCTTCGTGACGGCGACGTCACTCGGCTCGTGCGGCCAGGTGTAGTTGCCGAAGAAGAGGGATCCGGTGCCGCGGACCGTGGTGCGCACGGCAGCGGCCACATCGAGACGGCCGGTACCGACCTCGTACGGCGAGTACCCGCCGTCCAGGCCCTTCGCCGTACTCATCAGGTGTTCCTTGAGCTGTGCGCCGGTCCAGTCCGGGTGCTGCTGGGCCAGGACCGCCGCCGCGCCGGCCACGTGCGGGGTGGCCATCGAAGTGCCGCTGATGGTGCGGTAGGAACCCTCGCCGCCGTCGGTCATCCGGGACGAGCGGGCCGCGGTGATGTCCACGCCGGGTGCCGCGATGTCCGGCTTCATGCCGCCGGAGCGGGTCAGCGGGCCGGTGCTGGAGAAACTCGCGAGCCGGTCCTGCTTGTCCGTGGCGGCCACGGTCAGCGCCGAGGCGGCCGCGCCCGGGGCGGAGATGCTCTCCGGCCCCGAGTTGCCGGCGGCTATCACGAACAGCGTGCCGTACCGCGCGGAGAGCGCGTCGACCGTCTGCGACATCGGGTCGCTGCCGTCCGTCGGGTACGAGTCGCCGAGACTCATGTTGACGACGTCCGCACCGGACTCGGCGGCCCACTGCATGCCCGCCATGATCCAGGAGTCCTGGCCGTAGCCCTCCACGCCGCCGAGCACCTTGCCGACGTACAGGTCGGCGCCGGGAGCGACACCCTTGTGGTCGCCGCCGGAGGCGGCGCCCGAGCCGACGATCGTGCCGGCCACGTGCGTGCCGTGCCCGTTGACGTCGGCGACGTCCTCACCCGGTACGAAACTGGCGGTGCCGTCGATCAAACCGGCGAAGTCGGGGTGGTTGACGTCGATGCCGGTGTCGAGCACCGCGACCTTGACGCCCTTGCCGGTGTGGCCGGCCGCCCAGGCCGCGGGCGCGCCGACCAACGGCACGCTCTCCTTCAGATCGGCCTTCACCCTGCCGTCGAGCCACAGCTTGGCCACACCGGCGCCCAGCGCCGTGCTGTCCTGCGGCGCGATGGAGCTCCAGAAGGCACGGGCCTGCCCCTTCTCGGTGGTGAGCACGGCACCGCCGATGTCCTTGAGATTGCGGGTCAGCCGGCTGCCCCGGGGGGCCGTCGGCTCGACGGCCGCGCCGGACCTCGTCCGGGCGTACGTCGCGATCAGCGGGACCGTGGCCGACTTCGCGTCGTCGTAGCCCATCTCGATCAGGTCGGTGACGTTGAACAGCCGGCGGTCCAGCCTGTCCGTGCCCAGCAACGGCGCGGCCTCGTCCGGGACGACGAACAGGTCTCCCTTGATCTGCTGGATCTTCACGCCGCCGACGGCGCTGTCCGGCCGGTCGACCTCGGCGGACTGCTTGCCGTCGGCCATCGTGGTGACCGTGACGACGTCGCCGGTGACCAGGGTGACCTTGTGGGTCGCCGAAGCCTTGGCGGGAACGGTGGGCTTGCTCGGAGCGGCCAGTGCGGGCGCTTGCAGAACCGCGAGCCCCGACGCCAGCAGGGGCACCGCGGCGGCGGTCGAGATCAGCTGCCGCCGCCTGCGCCGGAAGGCGGAGGACTGAGAGGAGGAGAACATGCCATGGGTCTATCGACCGAGCAGCGCCGGCGTGAAGGCCACCGGGTGGCAAGTCCCCGCCATGGCAAGCATCTGACAGCCGAAAACCGCGCGATTCGAGGCAAGAGGGCATGGGGCGTGCCGGCGTACGCGTCAGTGCCAGGCGGGATGTCCCTCGGCGCCGCCGCCTGTGGTGAGCGTCCGCCCACGACGACCTCGTGGCCGAGCTCCAGCAGCCTGGCGGCGTGCGCGCGGCCTCCGCCGCCGGTACCGAGGACTGCGATCTTCATACCGACACCCCGTTCTCGTGGCCGTGCGCATGGCCGGTTTCGCACGGAACCAGTGGTTGCCCCACGGGTCTCGAAGGCCGCGACCTTGACAGGGCCGGTCTGCCGCGGCGGTGCGGCGACCTTGATGACGGCATCCACACCCCCCAACCGCGACGCGGTCCTCACCATCCTCCGCAACGCCCTGCGCCCGCCGCAGTGAGCCGAGCGGCGGACTGATCGGTCCCCGTCTCCCGGCAGGTGTCGGTCTCGACCGGTACGTCGTCGGCCTTGATGTAGCCCATGGCGTAGTCGTTCCAGCCGAGAGGCGCACGCCGCTTGCCTGCCGTACGGACCGTCAGGCCCGAGCTGCGCGCCCACCTCACCGTGGACGGCCTGCCCCCGCTGTTCATCGAGTACCCCGACGCCGACCGCATCCTGTTGCCCCGGGCGCCCGCTCCGAGCCTGCGGGTGCCGCTGGTGCAGGCCCTCTACGCCAGGCGCCCCACCGCTCCTTCACCGAGCGGCCGTGGCCCTGGGCGACCTCGCGGCTCTGCTGCACACGGTCTTCGGCCCGGCCGGTTTCCTCGACGGCCTCGTTACGGCGCCCTCGTCCGGCGTACGAGCCCGGCCGGAGGCGCCCGCTAGGAACTCGACGCCTACCTCGTCGCCCCGAACGCCGCCGGACACCCCCTGTACCGTCGGCCAGGACGACACCGTGGGTCCGGGCGCCTTCCGCCGCACCGCCGAGCGGGCCTCCGGTGACGGGTGAGCCGGCCTTCCCCTCACTCGATGGTGTGGACTCGGTGGTGCCCGCCGACTCCGGTCTGATCCGTCGGAGCCGCTGTTCCGCCACCCACCCGGCCCCGTGCCCACCCGGGGCAGGCACCCTCGGTGGCGGCGCCGACGCGCGTCGCGCCCCTAGGCTTCCCGGACATGTCGCTCTGGCTGCTCAATCACTTCAGCACCTTCACCCTGGCCCTGGTCACCGTCGGCGGGACCGTCGCCGTCGCCGTCGCCGGCAGCGTGCTGCTCCGCCGCAGATACCCGTCGCTGGCCAGGGGTGAGCACAACGACATGGTCGGCGTCACGCTGGGGATGTTCGGCGCGATCTACGGGATCATCCTCGCCTTCGTCATCGTCACGCTCTGGACGCAGCTGGACAGCACGCAGACCGTCGTGGCGTCCGAGGCCACCGATGTCGCGCTCATCGCCCGGGACGCCGCCGCCTTCCCGCCCCCGGTCCGCGCCAAGGTCGACGCCGCGCTGAGCGGCTACGTCCACTCGGTCGTGGACCACCAGTGGCCCAGGATGCGCGCGGGGGAGCCGAGCTACGAGGCCAACGCCGGCAAGCTCCAGGCGGTCTACGACGTCCTGCAGGCGTACGAGCCGAAGACCGTCCGCGAGGAGGTCTTCTACGGGGAGGCCGTCCACCACCTGAACGACGTCGCCGCCCAGCGCCGGGCCCGCCTCACCATGGCCGAGCAGCAGCTGCCCCCACTGCTCCAGGCCCTGGCCTTCGGCGGCGCGATCGTCCTGGTCCCGCTCACGTTCCTGTACGGCATGCGCAAGCTGCGGATCCAGCTCCTCTTCGTCGCATCGGTCGCCGCCCTCATCGGCTTCAGCCTGCTCCTGGTCTTCGTCCTCGACCGGCCCTTCGCGGGTGAACTGAGCGTCAGTCCGGCACCGTACCGAGAGGGAGCGTTGGCGCGGTACTGGACCCCATGAGCCGACGGCGCGGCCGCTGTCGTGCACGCGCCCGCCGCCGGACCCAGGTCATCACGAGGACGAGGGCCGCTGCTGCGCCGTACGCGATGTTGCTCAGCGCCGGCTGGAAGTGGAGCGTCGGGGCGAGGACGTAGACGGCGGCGCCCGCGAGGGGGATGCCGAGCCATTCCCAGCGACCGTCCAGGGCCACGAGGGCGACCAGGAGCAGGGCGTACCAGGAGTAGCCGGGCGTGAGGAGGACGAAGGCCCAGCCGGTGACCAGGAGGGCGCCGCTCCAGGGGCGTCGCGGGTCCCCGCGCCACATCACGTAGAGGCAGACGCCCGCGATGACGGCGAGCAGTACGGGGAAGGCCCAGGTGTCGGGCAGGACCAGGCGCAGGAGCGAGTAGCGGGACCCGGCCGAGGGGTCGCCGTAGCCCTCCTCCTCGACGTACCCGCCGAGGTAGCCGAAGACCGAGCCGTGCGAGAGGAGGACGTACGGGACGTAGGCGACTACGACGAAGGCAGCGGCGGGCAGCAGTACGGCGGCCGCGTCGCGGACGCGGCGGACCCCTGACAGCGCCCCGGGGAGGACGACGGCCGGCATCAGCTTCGTGGCGATGGCGGCGCCGATCAGCACGCCGCCCGCTGCCCGCCGGGGCAGTGCCCGGGAGGCGACGAGGCCGAGTCCGGTGACCGCGAGCAGCACGCCCAGGACGTCGGCGTGGGCGTTGTTGACGGCCTCGACGGGGACGGCCGGGCACCAGGCCCAGTACGTGGCCTTGCGGAGGTCGCTGCCGCGCCGCCGCAGGATCAGGAGGAGCGTGCCCGTGACCCCGAGGGAGATCAGGGCGGCGCCGATCTGGAGCGGCTTGTGGCGGGAGCCGGCGGGGGAGAGCTGGTCGACGGCCAGGAAGTACGCCTCGGCGACGGGCGGGTAGATGGTGTGCACGGCGGGCCTGTTGAGGCGGGTGCAGTGGCGCGTGCCGTCGGTGGACGGGACGGCCGAAAGATCCGGGCCGGTGCAGGCGGCGCCCGTGGGGAAGAGCCAGGGGTCGCGCAGCCGCGCGAGCGCCGGATCCTGTGGGGTGTGGTCGTACGGCGACACGCCGGCCGCCTGGACACGGCCGTCCCAGGCGTAGCGGTACGCGTCGGTGCTGGTCCGCGGCGGCCCCACCAGCCCGGTCAGCGTGACGGCGACGGCCCCCGCGGCGATCAGCCAGGCGGCGTGGCGGGCCGGGACCCGGCGCAGGGCGAGCAGGGCCACGGTGAAGAGCACCCAGCAGGCCGCGTACCACCAGAACAGCCCGACGGGGTCGCTGAAGTAGCCCCCGTACATGAGGGTGCGGGCGAGGAGCGTCGTGAGTGCGGCAAGGGCGAGGGCGGTGGTCGCCGACCCGGTGCGAGGAGCGAGGGCGGTAAGGGCTTTCACCTGCGGAATCGTTCCAGGGATCGGCTCTCCCATGGGCCGTGCCGTCTCCGATGTCCGTTTTTCGTAAGGTGTTCCGGCAGCCTGCTTCGGCCTCGTCGGGGGTGTGATGGGGGCATGCGTCTCACCCTGCCCTCCGGGCCGCCCCTCACCTTCAAGGCGCGCCTGCACGATGCCCGTACCGCGACCGCCATCGGCCGCTGGCTCGGCCTGGCCATGGCCGTCTGCTTCGCGACCGGTGTGCTGAGCCACTACCTCCAGCACCCGCCGGGTTGGCTGGCTGACTCGCTGCCGAGCGGCCCGTACTGGGGTTATCGGCTCACCCAGGGGCTGCACGTGGCCTCCGGGATCGCCGCGATCCCGCTGCTGCTCGCGAAGTTGTGGGCGGTCTACCCGCGGCTGTTCGCCTGGCCTCCGGTGCGATCGGTCCTCCACGCCCTGGAGCGGATCTCGGTGGCGGTCCTGGTCGCGGCCGGACTGTTCGAGCTGTTCACCGGGCTGCTGAACACCTTCCAGTGGTACCCGTGGCCCTTCAGCTTCGTTCCCGTGCACTACGCGGTCGCCTGGCTCCTGCTGGGATCGCTGCTCCTGCACGTTGCCGTGCAATGGCCGAAGATCCGGGACCACTTCACGCTGCGTTCTCCCGGAACCCGGGCCCTGCCCGAGGCCGATGGGCCGGACCGGCGCCAGCTCCTCCTCGGCGTCACGGCCGCGGTCGGAGCGGTCACGCTCACCACGGTCGGACAGTCCGTCACCGCGCTCGGCCCGCTGGAACTGTTCGGCCCGCGCAGCCCCGCCCACGGGGCCCAAGGACTCCCCGTGAACCGGACGGCCGCCGCGGCGCGCGTCACCGAGGCCTCGCTGGCCGACTGGCGGCTGACCGTCGTCGGGCCCCGCCCGTACACCCTGACCCTCGATGAGCTGCGCGCCATGCCACAGCACGAGGTCACCCTGCCCATCGCCTGCGTCGAGGGATGGAGCAAATCCGCGCACTGGACAGGGGTACGGGTAAGGGACCTGTTGGAGCGCGCGGGCGCCGGCTCAGACGCGCGGGCCCGGGTGGTTTCCCTCGAAACGGCGGGCGCCTACCGGGTGATGGAGATGGGACGCCTGTACGCGCAGGACCCGCTCACGCTGCTCGCGCTGCGGCTGAACGGCGAGGTGCTGTCCCTGGACCATGGCTACCCGGCGCGGATCATCGCCCCGAACCGGCCCGGTGTCCTGCAGACCAAGTGGGTCGGCCGGCTGGAGGCGGCGTGATGAACGTCCGATACGTGACGGGCGGATTCGGGCTGGTGTGCGCGGCATGGGGCGGGTACTTGCTCCTCCGGCAGCCCGAGCCGTGGCGGATCGCCGTCTGGCTCGGGGGAGCGGTCGTGGTGCACGACGGGCTCGTCGCGCCCGTCGTGACGGCGCTCGCCGCCCTCGTCGCGGTGGCGGGCCTGCGCCTGCACGGGGCAATGCGCGGAGCCCTGATCGTCGCGGGCTCCCTGACCGCCATCGCCCTTCCTCCGCTGCTGCGTCCGGGCGGCGTGGCCAACCCCACCGTCCTGCCGCTCGACTACCTGCGCAACTGGCTGCTGGCCATGGCCGGCATCGCGCTGTTCACCCTCGCGTACGTCGGCGTGCGTGCCGTCGCGCGCCGCGTGGGCCGCGAGAGCCGTCGGGCCTGACCGGGGCGCGGTTCTGGGACCGCGGGTACCGTGCGGTGTCCGGAAGGTCGCCGCCGTCCCCGGGATCGAGTGCCCCGGGGTGGTGGAGGCCGAGATGGTCGTCACCGGCGGCTGAAGCCCCAGACCTTCCGCCAGCCCGCCGAGGGGCGCCTGGTCGAGGGTCTGGCACTCCTGGTGGGATCCGCACCGCCGCGGACCGCGGATCCCACCCGGCTGTGCGCCGCTCGGCAACCGTCAGCGCGTGAGGTGCACGAAGTGCCGGCCCGCCGTCTGCCAGGCGTCGTACGGGGCCCAGCCCGCGGCCTCCGCCTCGGCGCACAGGGTGCGGGCGCCGAGCCGAGCCCACCAGAAGGAGGCTCCGCGGCCACCGGTGCCGTCCTCGACGTACACCTCGACGCGTTCGTCGACATCGGTGGTCGCCACCTCGACCAGCAGGGAGCCGGCGGGTGCGGCCAGTTCGGCGGTCCGGCGCAGCAGGGCGGCGGGGTCCCCGCCGATGCCGATGTTGCCGTCTATGAGCAGGACCGTGCCCCAGCCGCCTTCGCGGGGCAGTCGGTCGAAGACCGACCGGCACAGGGCGCTGCCGCCCGCCCTCTCGGTACGGGCCACGGCCTCGGGGGTGACGTCGACACCGAGCGCCGTGCGGCCGAGCCGGGCGAGGGCGGCGACCAGACGGCCCGGTCCGCAGCCGATGTCGAGGACGGGCCCGGTACACCGTGCCAGGACGGTGTCGTCGGCCGCGTCGGGTTCGGCGCACCACCGCTCGACCTCCAGCGGCAGCAGCCAGCCGTCGTGACGCCGGAGGTACAGCGGCCCCTGCCCGGTACGGAGGGCGTCCGCGTACGGGTCCGCCTGCCAGGTACGGGCGGCGGGTTCGGTGAGCTGGGCGGTCATCGGGTCACCGCGCACAGGCCGGAGTGCAGGGCGGCGAACCGGGTCCGCGGGGCTGCGGCCGCGACCCGTTGCGCGTCGGCGGGGGTGTCCACGTCGCACAGCTCGGGCAGGTCGCGTACGGTCAGCCCGGCATCGGTCAGGCGCTGCCGCTGGACCTCGCCGGTGTGGGCCACGGACATGGGGACGCCGCGCAGCAGGGCCGGGTCGGGATCGGCCAGGCCCAGCGCCCAGAACCCACCGTCGTCGGCGGGCCCGAACCAGGCGTCCGCCTCGCTGAAGTCGAGCCCGGGCGCCAGCAGTTCCGGGGTGACCTGCGGGGTGTCCATGCCGATCAGCAGGGCCGGTCCTGCGGCCAGGGCGAAGGCGGCGGCCAGTCGGACGTCCAGGCCGCCCGTGCACTGCGGGACGACCTCGATCCCCTCCGGGATCCAGGGGCCCGGCTGTCCGTCGAGGACCAGGACGCGGCGCCGGGCCGGCGTGGCAAGGACCGCGGCGAGGGTGTCCTGGAGTGAGGCGAGGGCCAGGTCGGCTGCCTGCCGCGGGGTGAACTGCGTGGTCAGTCTGGTCTTCACGCGCCCCGCGACGGGAGCTTTGGCGATGACGAGGAGGGTGCTCATGCGGAGATCCCCTCGGTCGGTGCGGGTCGGCTGCCCGGTGGCTCGGCCAGGACCCTGCGCATGTCGCGGACGGCATGCCAGGTGCCCCGCCAGGTGCCGGTGACCTTGGACTTCCCGGATCGGGGGAGATACGGGATGTCCGTCTCGGCCACCTTCCAGCCCGCGTCGGCGGCCCGTACGACCATCTGGAGCGGGTAGCCGCTGCGCCGGTCGCTCAGTTCCAGGCCGAGCAGTGCCTCGCGGCGGGCGACCCGCATCGGTCCGAGGTCGTGGAGCCGTAGTCCGGTGCGGCGGCGCAGCATGCGGGCCAGGGCGATGTTTCCGGCTCGCGCGTGCGCGGGCCAGGCGCCGCGGCCCTGCGGACGGCGCCGGCCGAGCAGGAGATCCGCCTCGCCGGCCGCGACGCGCTCGGCCATGGGCGCGAGCAGTCCGGGGTCCATGGAGGCGTCGCAGTCGCAGAAGCAGACCAGCTCGGCGCGTGCGGCGAGCAGCCCGGCATGGCAGGCGGCGCCGAACCCGCGCCGGGTCTCGTGCACGACGGTGGCGCCGAGGGAGCGGGCGATGTCGGCCGAGCCGTCGGTGGAGCCGTTGTCGACGACGATGGCCCGCCACCCGGCCGGCACCCGCGCCAGCACCCAGGGGAGGGCTTCCGCCTCGTCGAGGCACGGCAGTACGAGGTCCGCGCGGGGCGGACGACAAGCAGAAGGAGTCACCCTCCACACCGTAGGAAGCGAAGGGCGAAGAAGGGCGCCGGAAGACCTTACGAAACGCGGACACCGCGTCGCGTGGCGGCAGGCCATGCCCAGGGTCTTCGACACCGGCTGGCGGGGCAGTCAGGCCCGTACCCTCCCTCGGGCGCGGGTCTGGGGCTGGCGATCGTCCGGGGATCGTCGAGGCCCACTCCGGGCGCGCGGGCGTCCACAACGTGCCCGGCGGCTGCCGCTTCGAACTGTCCCTCCCCGCGCCCGCGTAGGCCGTTCCGGTCGGATCGCGGAGTCGAAATCGGCGACGACCGATGAGTTCCTTCATGATCGACAGTCAGAGATCATGGTGATGTGCGGCAAGCGGGTGTGTGCCCGGCGCGCATTGACCGAATCTGCTGAGAAGCCGGACCCCAGACACCGAGGAACCCAGATGCGTACCTTGATCAGCACCGCCTTCATCTCCCTCGACGGGGTCGTGGAGGGCCCGGGCGGGGAGCCCGGCTACCGCAACTCCGGATGGACCTTCAAGGACGTCGAGTTCCTCCCCGAGGCATTCGAGATCAAAGGGCGGGAGCAGAAGGAAGCCGCCGCGATGCTGCTGGGCCGGAGCAGCTACGAGGCGTTCAGCCCGGTGTGGCCCGACATGGCGGACTTCGCCGACTACAAGGTGATGCCGAAGTACGTCGTCTCCACCACCCTCGCCGAGGACGACCTGGTGTCGAACTGGGGCGAGACCACCATCCTGCGCTCCCTCGACGAGGTCGCCGCGCTGAAGGAGACCGAGGGCGGTCCGATCATCGTCCACGGCAGCGCAGCGCTGAACCGGAGCCTCTCGGACGCGGGCCTGATCGACCGCTACCACCTGCTCGTCTTCCCGCTCCTGCTCGGAGCCGGTAAGCGTCTGTTCAGCGGCACGGACAAGGACACCCAGAAGCTGAAGCTCGTCGAGCACGAGGCGTACGCCAACGGCGTGCAGAAGAACGTCTTCGACGTCGTCCGCTGAGAAGGTCCTTCGCGCTCAACCCGCAGGGGAAGCGGCCGACGACGTCGGCCGGTTCCCGGGCTCAGCCGGTCACACCGGCCGACTCGCGCCGGCCGGCCCGCGCGAACTCGGTCATGCCGTCGACGAAGCCGACCCTCGGACGCCAGCCCCGCTCCTGGCGCAGCCGGGCGGAGTCGGCGGTGATGTGCCGTACGTCGCCGAGCCGGAACTCGCCCGTCACCAGCGGGGCGGGTCCGCCGTGCGCGGTGACCAATGACACCGCCCGGCCCTCCGCGCACCGGGCCCAGCTCGCCGCGAGGTGCTCCTGGGCCGGCTTCGTCGTCGCGTACACGTTCCGCGGATCCGTCGGGGCGTCCTCGCCGACCAGACCCGGCGCGAGTCCGGCCCCGCAGTCGGGGCAGCCGCCAGCAGCACCGCCGTCCCGAGATCGTTGCAACCGACGTAGTCCGGGGCGTCCGCGAAGTCCTTGCCGAGGCCGGCCATGGCCGCCTGGCGGCACACCGCGTCGATCCCGCGGAGCGCGGCCGGACCGCGACGGCGTCCCGTACGTCGGCCCGCACGAACTCGGCGTCGGGCAGCGGCGGCGGTGCCGGGGTGGGCGGCGGGTGTGGGCGACGCTCCCCTGGCCTTCGGGCGGGGACCCGACCCGCATCGTGCGCACCAGTGATCTCGCGGAGCAGGCGGTGTTCGCCATGCCGGCCGGACAAGCCGTCGACCTGTTCACCGGCGACATGCGGCCGCAGCTGCTTGCCTGCCTGGCGCAGGGCTGCGTGCTCTACTTCGTAAAGCAGCACCCACGCCGCGAAGGGTGCTCGGCCGGCTGCGGCAACCGTGCCCGCGTCGCGCGTCACTTCCAGTGCCACCGGGTCACCAAGACCGCCCCCCCCGAGTCCTGAGCGGAGGCTCTCCGATGAAGGTCGACGTGCTGACCGAGGCCGTGATCGCCGCCCCGTGCGACAGGGTCGCCGCCTACGCGGCCGACCCCACGCACGCACCCGAGTGGTACGCGAACATCACCTCCGCCGACTGGCGGACCCCGCCACCGCCGGCGGTCGGCTCCAAGGTCGCCTTCGTCGCCCGCTTCCTCGGCAGGCGGCTGGCCTACACGTACGAGATCACCGCGTACGAGCCCGGGCGCCGACTGGTGATGCGTACGGACGAGGGCCCCTTCCCCATGGAGACCACCTACACCTGGGAGCCGTACGGGGAAGGCTCGGACCGCACCCGAATGACCCTCCGCAACCGCGGCGAGCCCAGCGGGTTCGCCTCCCTCGGCGCCACCGTGATGGCGGCGGCCATGCGCCGCGCCCAGCACAAGGACCTGGCGGCACTCAAGGCGCTGCTGGAGCGGTGAGTACGGATCTCACTTGGGCCGCAGCGTGTCCGCGAACGCCACCGCCGTCGTGACCCAGTGGTCCAGCACGGCATCCTCCGCCAGAGCCGGGCCGCTCACCGTCACCCAGCCGCGCATCGGGCGACCGGTGAAGTCCATGGGCCGGGCCTCCGGGCGCGCGAGAGCCTCTTCGCTCCGGTCCTGACCCACACGGGCGATGACCTCGTCGCCGGACACGCCCACGGTCATGTTGCCGTGCAGCAGGAACGCGAGACCGCCGAACATCCGTTTCTCGGTGACGGCGGGCCGCTGACCGAGCCGCTCCCGGATCCGCTGGGCCAGCCCTTCGTCGTACGTCATGCACCCACTGTCCTGCGCGGTACGGGTGCCCGCGCGCCGGGGCACCGCCCCCGATGTGCCGGTGCGGGCGGCGCACGCGACCGCACCCCCGGGCTGCCCCTGGAGGCCCTGCCCCGGCGCTACGAGGTCACCCCGGCCGGGCTGCACCACTTACTGGTCCACTACGACATCCCCGCCGCTGACGACGCCACCTGGCAGCTCACCGTCCCCGGCTGGGACCGCATGCCCCTGGCTTTGGACATGACCGCCCTGCCCGCGCTCCCCGCGGTGACGCACCGGGTCACCACGGAGTGCGCGGGCAACGGCCGGGCGCGGCCGACCCCGCGGCCTGTGAGCCAGCCGTGGCCGGTGGAGGCATGCGGCGGGTGGCCACAGCAGCACCGACGTGCCCATCGCCCGCCTCTTCCACGCCGACGACCTCGCGGGCATCCCGACCGACGCCGACCACCGGAACCAGACCCGCCTCCCCCAGCCATGCGACACGCCGCCCGATCAGGAGAAGCGCCATGCCAGCCCGTGATCTCGCCGAGCCCTACCCCCACGTGACCACCGACGACCCCGCCGTCGACGCGGCGCGGCTGCTGGCGGAGCAGAACCTGCCCGCCCTCCTGGTGCTCGACACCGACGGCATCCCGTACGCCGTCGTACCGGGTTCCCAGGTGGTCGGACAATTGGTGCCCGAATACGTGAGGGAGGACCCGCTGCTCGCCGCCGTGATCGACGAGCGGCACGCGGACGCGCTCGCCGAGGGGCTGGCGGGCCGGACGGTCGCCGAGTGGCTGCCGCGCCGGACGTTCAAACCCCTGTACGTCGGCCCGGACGCGGGGGTACTCCAGATCGCCGCCGTGATGGCCCGCGCGCACGTTCCGCTCGTCGCCGTCGTCGAGCGCGACAGCGGTGGGGAGCGTGGGCGTCTGGTCGGGGTCGTGACGGCCGCGGCCCTGATGCGGCACTTCCTCGCTGCGGGGGAGCAGGCGTGAGCGACTGGCACAGCTGGGCCGCGATCGCCGTCTTCGCCGGCGCGTACGCGCTGATCATCAGCGAAAAGGTGCACCGTGTGGCCGCGGCCCTGGGCGGGGCCGGGCTGATGCTGGCGATCGGTGCCACCGATGACCGCGCGGCCTTCCATTCCGATGAGACCGGCATCGACTGGAACGTCATCTTCCTCCTCATGGGCATGATGATGATCGTCGGAGTGCTGAGGCGAACCGGGCTCTTCGAGTACCTGGCGATCTGGTCGGTGAAGAAGGCCAGGGCCCGGCCGTTCCGGGTGATGGCCATGCTGATCGTCATCACGGCGCTGGCCTCGGCACTGCTCGACAACGTCACCACCGTGCTGCTCGTGGCACCCGTGACACTGCTGGTCTGCGACCGGCTGCGGCTGTCCCCCGTACCCTTCCTGATCGCCGAAGTCCTGGCCTCGAACGTCGGGGGCACGGCCACCCTCGTCGGTGACCCGCCGAACATCATCATCGCCAGCCGGGCCGGGCTCACCTTCAACGACTTCCTGGTCCACCTCGCCCCGCTGTGCGTCGTGCTCGTGGCCGTACTGGTGCTGCTGTGCCGGGTGATGTTCGCGAAGCACTTCGTCTACGACGAGAAGCGCGCGGCTGAGCTCATGGACCTCCGCGAACGCGAGGCGATCACCGAACCCCGGCTCCTGGTCCAGGGCCTCGGCGTCCTCGCGCTCGTCGTCGCGGGCTTCGTCCTGCACCCGGTGCTGCACTACGAGCCGAGCGTCGTGGCCCTGCTCGGCGCGGGCCTGCTCATCGCGATCTCCAAGGTCGAGACGGGGGAGATCCTCGGCGAGGTGGAGTGGCCCACGCTCGCCTTCTTCGCAGGGTTGTTCGTCATGGTCGGGGCGCTGATCGAGACCGGTGTCATCGGGAGCCTGGCCGGCTTCCTCGCGGAGGCGATCGGGGGTAACGCACTCGGCGGATCCATGATGCTCCTGGGCGGATCCGCGGTCCTCTCGGGGATCATCGACAACATCCCTTACGTGGCCACCATGGCTCCGATCACCAGCGAGCTGGTCGGCGACATGGGCGGCGACCCCGACCACGTGATGTGGTGGGCGCTCGCGCTGGGCGCCGACCTCGGAGGCAACGCCACAGCCATCGGAGCTTCCGCCAATGTCGTGGTGCTCGGCATCGCCGAACGCAACCGCCACCCCATCAGCTTCTGGGAATTCACCAAGTACGGCCTCGTGGTCATGGTGGTGACCGTCACCCTGTCCGCCCTCTACCTGTGGCTGCGCTACTTCGCCCTCGCCTAGCGCCTGTCCGGCGGGTCATGGCCGGGGCCTCAGACGGCCGGTCGGCGGGGGCCTGGGACAGGCGCAGCCCGAACCGCTCGGCGGTGAGGACGGCCCCGAAAGCGAACAGAGGAGGCACCCGCCCGGTCGAAGAGGGTCGGGGCACGGAGCGTCTTCTGGCCGGGCGGAAGCGAAGGTGGCCCCAGGCTCCCGTACGGCGGGGCGGGGGTACAGGACCCCGTCCCGCCGTTCACGTCACAGGGTGCGCAGCTTCGTCGTGAAGACCTGGTTGGCCACCTTGTCGCCGAGGGCGAGTCCGTCGGTGGCGTCCCACGGGAAGTGGACCCCGAGCCAGATGCGACTGTCCGCGTCCTCCTCGGCGGCGGCGCTGAAGCCTGTTGATCAGCACGGCTGCGGCGGCGTGATCATGGCCCGGACGGGGTGTGGGGCGCTTGTGGAAAACGGCGGCAGTCGCGGAATGGCCGGCCCCGCGCGGGACGACGGCTTGAAGGGAGGCCCGTGGGGAGCCGTACGCGAATCGTCTGGGTCAGCTCTTCGTGCGGCTTCGGAGACGCCCCCGGGAGTGGAGGCGGGCCAGCCGTCGTTGCTCCCGCTGTGCCCACCGGCGGACGCGCTCGGGGTCCAGGGGTGTGCCGTGGCCGACGTGGAGGCGGGTGGGGCCGAGGTCGAGCATGGCGCGCAGGCTCGTGAGGTTGCCCAGGGGGTCGTCGTGGAAGGGCGGGTTCGCGGGCTTGCCGGGGATGAGGCCCATGAAGGAGTTGGCGACGAGGTCACCGGCTACGAGGTCACCGTCATCGGTGAGAACGGAGACGGAGCCCGCGGTGTGGCCCGGGGTGGGCATGATCCGTCCCGCGAGCCCGAAGTCGGACAGGCCGGTTTCGCCGCTGATCAGGAGCTCGGGTTCGAACGGGTCCGCCGCGACGTGGAGTTTCTTGTTCCTGTTCATCAGGCGGCCCATGGGCCCCGTCGGGAGGTACGGCGTCAGCGGTCGGCCGGTGCGGAAGGGCTGGAGGTCGGCGGCGTGCCCGGCGACGGGTGCGCCCGTGAGGCGGTGCAGTTCCGCTGCGGAGCCGAAGTGGTCGATGTGGCCGTGGGTGATGACGATCAGGGCGAGGTCGGCGGGGTCCACTCCGTGAGCGGCGATCCGCTCGTGGATGAGGCGTCCGCTGCCGGGCGTACCGGCGTCGACGAGGACGGGGCGTCGGCCCAGCAGCAAGTAGGCGTTGACCGCGTGCTTGCCGAGCACCGGAATCGGAATGATCTTCGTGCCGGACATGGTGGCCTTTCGTGTAGGGGCCGGGCGCGGGCATGCCTCGGCCTCCGCCGGACCAGGGCAGGGCCGGCGGGCGGTAAGGGCGGGCGGTAAGGGTTGGGCGTAAGGGTGGGGCGGTGAGGTTGGGCGCCGGCTTCAGCGGAAGCGGCGGCGGTATTCGGCGGGCGTCGTCCCCAGGTGCCGCTGGAAGCACCGGTGGAGGGTCTGCAGGGAGCCGAGGCCGCTGGCGGTGGCCACCTGCGGCAGCCCGGCGTCGCTCTCCTCGAGGAGGCGCCGTGCGGCCTCCAGCCGGGCCGACTCCACGTAGGCGGCGGGAGTGGTGCCGGTGCGCTGCGCGAAGAGCCGCGAGAAGTGCCGCGTGCTGAGGCTGAGGCGCTGCGCGAGAGCCTCGGCGGAAAGGTCCGCGTCGGGGTGTTCGGTGATCCACTGGCGGAGTTGGCCGATGCGGTCGTCAGCGGGTGCCCGGACGGAAAGGGGCACGCTGAACTGGCTCTGGCCGCCGGAGCGTTTGACGTACATGACCATCATGCGCGCGGTGGCGAGCGCGAGGGCCTGACCGTGGTCCTCGGCCACCATCGCCAGTGCCATGTCCATTCCCGAGGTGATTCCGGCACAGGTCCACACCGAACCGGAGCGGATGAAGATCGGATCGGGGTCCACGTCGACCTCCGGATGCGCGGCGGCCAGTTGCGCCGCCGTGAGCCAGTGGGTGGTGGCGGTCCGGCCGTCCAGCAGGCCGGCCGCGGCCAGCAGATGGGCGCCGGCGCACACCGATCCGGTACGGCCCGCCCGCGGTGCCGCCGTACGGAGCCAGTCGGTGACCACCGGATCGACGACGGCCCGGACACCACCCCCTTCGGCGTGGGCGACCGCCCCGGACACCAGGAGGGTGTCGACGCGGCCGGTCACCTCGCCCAGCCGCAGGTCCGAGTGGACCCGCAGGCCGCTGGAGGTGGCCACCGGACCACCGTCCTCCGTGGCGACCTGGACGCAGTAGCCGGGCAACCCTCCCTCGGAGACCCGGGACGCGACCGAGAACACCTCGGCGGGACCCGTGATGTCCAGGAGTTCCACGCCGGGGAAGGCGGCGATGACGACGCGGTGGGGTGCGGGCATGCCCTGATCCTCGTTCCCCCGCCCCTGCGTCCGCAATGACGAGGTTGTCTCAGATCCGGCCATCGGCTTGGCTGGGCGCGGGGACGCCGCGGCCGAGGAGCTCGGCCAGCCCACGCCGGGTGGCGGCCAGGACGACCCGGTCCTCCGGCTTGAGGACGTACCCCGGGTGCAGTTCCCAGACCAGCCCCGACTGCGGGGCGTGCCCCTCCGTTCGGGCGGCGGCCAGGTCGGGCCGGCGTTCGGCGGGCGCGGTGGTGTCGAGGGCGAGGACCCGCCAGGCGCCCGGGCGGAAGGACTCGGCGATGGTGCGGCCCTCCAGATGCGGGTGGCCGGCCACGTCCACCGCGGCGAAGAGCAGCACCCGCCGTTCCACCGGCATGGCCCCGAGAACCTGGCGGCCCATCATCGCCCCGGCGAAGGCGGGGGCCGCGAGGTGGGTCACGCTGCGGCTGCGGGTCAGAGCGGCTGGGTGAGCGGCCCGCAGGGTGCGGTATACGGCGGTCGCGAAGTCGTCCTCGTACAGGCGCAGGACGGCCCGCAGGCCCGGCTTGACCGCGCGGGCGTACAGAGCGGCTTCCAGGTTGGTGGTGTCCGAGCTGGTCAGGGCGAGCAGGGAGTGGGCGCGGTCGATACGGGCCGCCTCAAGCACGCCTTCGTCGGTCACGTCGCCGATGACCACCGGAACGCGCAGTCCGCGGGCCAGGGCGATGCCCCGCGCCTGCGGATCGGACTCCACGCACACCACAGGGATCTCCAACTCCCGCAGCCGGGCCAACACCCGTGCACCGATCTTTCCGAGCCCCAGAAGCACCACGTGGCCCGACAGTCCGCGCGGGGGCCGCCGCAGGGCCGTCGCCGTCCGGAACGAGCCCAACGCCTCCAAGGCGGCTGCCACGAGGACGGGAAGCAGGAGCAGGCCCACGAACCCGGACAGGATCTGAAGCAGCTGGCGCCCCGTGGCGTCGCCCACCGCCGGGTCGTTGATCGCGAAGATGTCGAGCAGGGTGATGTACGCGGCGTGCAGGGGGTGATCGCCGGTCGTCGCCCAGGAGGCGAGAGCGAGTGCGGCGACAGCGGCGACCATTCCGGCCATGGACCAGCGCAGTCGACGGGAGAACAGGGAGGCCACGGGGAGGGCCCCCGTGCCCAGCCTGGGCCTGGCCTGGGACGCGTCCGTGTGGGCGACCGTCTCCAGGGCCACGATGCCCCGTCCTGTCGCCGCGGCCACGGCCCGGTCGTCGGGCAGCAGGTGCGGGCCGCGATTCCCGCTGGACTCCGCGCCCTCCGCGCCGGCCGGGTCACTCGTCGTCGCGGAGAGGAGGGCGAGGGTGCACAGTCCCGGATCGGCCACCTCGCCCCTTCCCGGAGGCGTACGCTCCACCGCTCGCAGCAGGAGGCCGTCGGCCTGGACCACTTTGCCGGTACCGGCGACGGCGCTGGCCGCCAGCGCGGGGGCCGCGGTGTCGGCGTCCGAGAGCACGGTCGTCGAGGAGTCCAGCTCCCGCAGGTCGATCCCGGGCTCCGCCACCATCGCGGCTTGGTCGAGGAGTTCCTCCAGGTGCTGGCCGAGCTTGCGGTTGTACAGCCGGATCACGAGCCGCAGCCTCGGGTTGAGCCGACGCGCGACCAGGGCGGCCCGGATGTTGGTGTCGTCGTCCTCGTACACCAGGGCCAGAGCGGCGGCCCCGGCCACCCCCGCCGCGGCCAGCACCTCCTCGTCGGGCTCCGCCACCTCCAGGACCCACGGCTCCCGCGCAGCCGGCCGCTCCCCGGCAGGGTTCCGCAGCCGGGTGAGCGGGACCCTGCCCAGCAGACCCCGTCCCGGTGCGCCGGGTGCACGGCCCACGCTCGGCTGGGCATCACGGCCGGCAGGCGCCACGAGCGTCACCCGTTCCTTGTAGACCTCCTGCAGCTCGGAGGCCAGACGACGGGCCAGCCCGTCGTCTCCGCACACGACCATCCGCCCGTCGGCGTACGGTGATTGAGGCTGCGCTGATATCGAAGACACCGCCTCAGGATGCCCTGGGCAGTGGCCGGTCCGGCCCCGCCCGCCCACGTGTCGCGGTGATCTTGGGGAGGGGGCCGTTCGGGGGAATCATTGGTCCGGAACGCACCACGGTCACGGGTCTCGGCGAGACATGGTGGATGACCGCTCATGAATACCGGGCCTGGAGCACCGGCTCCTACGCGCGGGCGATCCACGCCCCACAGCGTGCCCTGTCCCTGTCCCTGTCCCTGTCCCTGTCCCTGTCTGGGCGATGCGGAGGGCTGGTCCTTCCCATTGGACCTGGAACGGTGGTGCGCCCGGGCGGACGAGGCCGACCGGACCGTGCTGCGGCGGTGCACCGGCCGGGTGCTGGACATCGGGTGCGGCGCCGGCCGTATGGTCGAGGCACTTGCGGGGCGGGGCCACCATGTCCTCGGGATCGACGTCTGTCCTGTCGCGGTGATCACGGCCGCCTGCCGGGGCGGTTCGCGGTGAGCAGATCGGTCTTCGACCCGCTCCCCGACGAGGGACGGTGGGAAACGGCGCTGCTGATCGACGGCAACATCGGGATCGGTGGCGGTGGACCAGCGCCCGAGGCCGTCACTTCGTCGCGCTGCGCGCCTGCCGCTGAGCCCGGCTCCAGCGCCAGGTCCGTACGGCCAGCACCACCGCCGATGCTGCGAACAGCGCTGCTGTGACGAGCAGCCAGCGGCCGAGGAATCCGTCCGCCGGAAGGGCGGTCGCGGCCGTGTAGTGCTCGACCCGGCGAAGGACCAGCGGCCACCAGACGAGCAGCAGGACTCCGGAGACGAACACGGGTACACGGACGTAGTTCACGCTCACCCTCGGCACGGGCGATGAGGGGCCTGCTCCCCGGGTGAACAGCGCTTGCGCCGCCCGGTCGGTCACCGAGTACAGGGGCAGCAGGGCCAGATCGTGGAGGAGAGCGGCACCGACGAACCACACGGCCACCCCCACGGTGTCCCCCTCGAACAGGCGCAGACCGGCGTAGACGGCGAGGGCGAAGGAGGCCAGTACGAGGAGCAGGTGAAGGGGGGAGGCGCCGTAGCGGCGCCGGAAACCGGCCGGGGCGCTCATCCGGTCTCTCCGAAGGTAAGGCGGGTGACCCACTTCGTGTTGTGGACCCCCGGAGCCCCCGCGACGATGGCCCGCGCCGGGTAGCCGTGGTCGGCGGAGAGGATCGCCCCGTTGACGCGGACGGCCAGCAACGAACGGCGGTCACGGACCTGATGGTCGCTGAGCACGGCCGACCTGAACGAGCCGCCACGCTGCACCGATTCGACGAGGACCTCGGGCGTGTTCACGCCGAGCCCGACGAGCGCGGCCAAATCGGTGAGCCGGACTCCGCCCCATCGCTGGTCGGTGGTGGACCAGCCCTCCACGCAGGCGATGGGCAGGGCCGACTCGTGCTGCGGCATGGCCAGGAGCTGCCCGTACGTCAGGTCGACCTGACGCCCCGGGCCGCGTACGGTCAGCCGCCAGGCCGGCCCGACGTCGCTGGGCCGGATGCCGACCGAGGCGGCGGTCTTGTTGATCTGGAACCCGTTCGGGCCCGAACCCGGATCCCGGCCGTGCGGAGCCAGGAGCGCGGTGCTGCGCCACCACCCGCCGATGCTCTGCCCCGCCGTGACGACCAGCAGTGCCACCGACCCGAGCCCCACCATGGCCAGGGCGCCCCGGCGGGAGACGGTCGGCGACGCGGGGCGGGGCGAGACCAGCCCGACCGCCTCCTCGCTACCCGCCGCAGGCGCCCCGAGTCGGGGTCGTACGGCCCGCAGTGCCCTGGGCAGCCGGAAGGCCACATGGACGACGAAGGCACCGATGAACACCCAGGCCCCGTAGAAGTGCAGGGTGTAGAAGGAGCCGGGGAAGATGTAGTGGAGCTGGACGTTGAGGATGCCGGTGACGAACTCGAAGCCGGCGCCGCCGACCAGCAGGAGCAGGGACAGCCGCTCCAGAGCGTGGCTGATCGAGCGGATCGGTGGCCATGCGAACAGCTTGGGAATGACCGACCACAGCTTCGCCAGCAGTACGGGCACGAGGACGATTCCCAGCGTCACGTGGACGCCCTGGGTGAGCCGGTAGAGCCAGTACGGAGAAGTCGGCCACGAGAACAGGTAGAAGCCGAGCCATCCCTTGTTCGGCGTCTGGTCGTTGACCGCCGCGAGGTCGGGGTTGTACGCCGCGTACGACAGCAGGCCCGTCACGAAGAGCACCGTGATCCCGAACAGCAGGACCAGCCCGAACACCGCGGTCAGCCACGGACCGCGCAGTGGACTCCGCCAGAACTCCGGACGAGCCGGCCCCGGGGGCGGGCCCGTTCCCAGAGCCGCGCTCCCGGCCTCTCGCAGCCGCGTCAGCGGACCGGACCGGACCTTCGGCGGGGCCGGCTTCCGGGCGTCGGGAGCCCGACCGGGCGGAGGCCCGGCTGTAGGAGGGGCGTCGGTCTTCTCCGACTCCTTGCCCGTCGGCGGTGGCACGTTGTCCGGCTGGCCCTGCCCGATGCCACTCGTGCCCATCGGGTGCCTCCATTGACTGCCGATTTCTGCTTTTTCTTCCTCTTTCGCCAGCTAGAAGAACATGCCGCACCGATGCCGCACCTGCTCCGGCGACACGCCAAGCGGCGGGAATCCCCGCCGGGCTCTCACGGGGCGAGGCCCACGACGAGGATCTTGGCGGCTCGCCGATGGAGCCGGGGACAGCCTTTGGGTGGCACATCCAGGTCGTGACAACCACTGTCGCGCTGAGCCCGTACTGGTCAGGCGTGCTCGTCCGATGGCTGCTGGGGAGGCTGGACCGACCAGCTTGCCGGCTCGTCACCGCCTGAGTCCTCGTCGCGCTCCGCGTCGGCTGCTGTCGCATGGACCTTGCCCGACGCGTGGTGGACCGGCGCGTATACGGCGTAGAGCTGCAGGGGCGCGTCACCGACGTTGGTGACGTTGTGCCAAGTGCCGGCGGGTACGAAGATGGCCCAACCGTCCTCGACCTCCTGGTCGAAGTCGAGTCGATCCTTCGCGCGGCCCATCTGGACGCGGCCCCGGCCTGCGTCGAGACGTAGGAACTGGTCGGTCTCCGGGTGCGCCTCCAAGCCGATGTCCGCACCCACCGGGATCGACATGAGGGTCAGCTGGAGGTACTTCCCGGACCAGGCGACGGCGCGATAGTTCGTGTTCTCGAGCGTCGCTTTCTCCAGGTCGAAGCTTTGCGGTTCCGGCCCGATGTCCTTGATGGTCATACTTCTCTCCCGGTCGACGAAGGCGGTACGCGGTACACGGTCGCGGTCCTGCGCCGGCCACGTCGACATCTCAGAGCCCTGGGCTCGATCGATGCGTGAACCTCCAGCACAGCCTGCCGGGCATCGATTCCCCGCTCCTGGCGCTATTGCCGAACTGATTTCTCCCCGCCAGGATGACACTTTGCGTGATGTTTCGCGCCATTTCTGTCACCTGGTGGGGTGGGCCCGCAAGGACGGCAAGCGCGCCGTCACGGTCGAGCTGCCCAGCGAAGGCATCCATGCAACGACGAGAGCGCCGTGGTCCAGGACGGCCTCCGGCAGCCGCCTCCGCACCTGAGCCCGTCTCCGCCGCGACCGGCCCAAGCCGGTCGGCCACATCGTCTGTGCGGGCCGATCCAAGAGGGCAAGGCCCCCTCGACGAGCGGTCCTGGCGTGGCTGGCGTGGGTGTTGCCCGGGTCGGACAACACCCACTTCAGCCAACGGACTTCACCCATCTAGAAGAAGCCGAGCTTCTTCGGGGAGTAGGAGACCAGCATGTTCTTCGTCTGCTGGTAGTGCTCCAGCATCATCTTGTGGGTCTCGCGTCCGATGCCGGACTGCTTGTAGCCGCCGAAGGCGGCGTGGGCCGGGTAGGCGTGGTAGCAGTTCGTCCAGACCCGGCCCGCCTGGATCGCGCGGCCGGCGCGGTAGGCCGTGTTGATGTCGCGGGTCCAGACGCCCGCGCCCAGGCCGTACGCCGTGTCGTTGGCGATCCGTACGGCGTCGTCGAAGTCCTGGAAGGAGGTCACCGACACCACCGGGCCGAAGATCTCCTCCTGGAAGATCCGCATGCGGTTGTCGCCCTCGAAGATGGTCGGCTGGACGTAGTAGCCCCCGGCCAGGTCGCCGCCGTGGTCGATGCGCCCGCCGCCCGTGAGGACCTTCGCGCCCTCCCGCTGGCCGATCTCCACGTACGACAGGACCTTCTTCAGCTGCTCCTCGGAGGCCTGCGCGCCGATCATCGTGTCCGTGTCCAAGGGGTGCCCCGGCACGATCAGTTCCGTGCGGGCCACGGCCGCGTCGAGGAAGTCCGCGTACCGGCCCCGCTCGATCAGCGCGCGCGACGGGCTCGTGCACACCTCGCCCTGATTGAGCGCGAACATGGCGAAGCCCTCCAGGGCCTTGTCGCGCAGGTCGTCGTCCGTCGACCAGATGTCGTCGAAGAAGAGGTTCGGGCTCTTGCCTCCGAGTTCCAGGGTGACCGGCTTGAGGTGTTCGGCCGCGTACTGCATGATCAGCCGCCCGGTCGCGGTCTCGCCGGTGAAGGCGATCTTCGCCACGCGGGGGCTCGACGCGAGCGGTTTGCCGGCCTCCTCGCCGAAGCCGTTGACGATGTTCACCACGCCCGCCGGCAGCAGGTCGGCCACCAGGCTCAGCCAGTAGTGGACCGAGGCAGGGGTCTGCTCGGCCGGCTTCAGGACGACGGTGTTGCCGGCCGCCAGTGCCGGGGCCAGCTTCCACACCGCCATCAGGATCGGGAAGTTCCACGGGATGATCTGGCCGACCACGCCCAGCGGCTCGTGGAAGTGGTACGCGACCGTGTCCTCGTCGATCTGGCTGAGCGCCCCCTCCTGCGCGCGCAGCGCCCCCGCGAAGTAGCGGAACTGGTCGATCGCGAGGGGGATGTCGGCGGCCAGCGTCTCGCGGATCGGCTTGCCGTTCTCCCAGCTCTCGGCGAGAGCGAGGGACTCCAGGTTCTGCTCCATCCGGTCCGCGATCCGCAGCAGGAGCGTCGACCGCTCGGTGATGGAGGTCCGCCCCCACGCGGGCGCGGCCGCGTGCGCCGCGTCCAGCGCCCGCTCCACGTCCTCGGCGCTGCCGCGCGCGACCTCGGTGAACGGCTGACCGTTGACGGGGGAGGGGTTGTCGAAGTACCGGCCGCGGGCGGGCTCGACGTACTCGCCGCCGATGAAGTGGCCGTAGCGGGACGCGTACGACATGAGCGATCCCTCGGTACCGGGCGCAGCGTAACGGGCCATGGTGTCCTCCCCTTTGCCGGGCGCCGGCCACCGTCGGACGGCGCTCGAACGGAGGCTAGGAGGAGGCAGGTTGCGGATACGTTGCACGCCGATCACGACGCCGGGCCGCCACCGCCGCGCCGTCCCCCCGCGCACCGAGCTCGCGGTCCAGGGCGCGTAGGCGGGCCAGCGCGGCCGACCGGTCCGCCGGCGGCAGCGCCGCCGCCAGCGCCCGCCACGCCTCCGGGTCGTCCGCGCCCCACGGGCTGCACACCCAGTCGGTCAGCAGACCGGCATCGGCCCGGGCGATCACGGCCGCCCGCGCCTGGTCCTCGATCCGCCGGCGCAGCCGGACGATGCCGGGCGCCGTGGAGGCCGGCAGCAGCGGCCCCGGGTAGTGGTGGAGCGCCGCGGAGACCGCCCCGGCGGCCAACTGCCGGGTCAGCGCGGTGAAATCGGCGGCCAGCGGACCGGCCGCCCGGTAGGGGCGCGAGAGCGGCGCCGCCGGCCCGAGCAGCGCGCGCAGCCGGGAGAGCTCGGCGCGCAACGTCACCGGTGACACCGACTCGTCCTCGTACAGGGCGATCGCCAGCTCCTCGCCCGACAAGCCCTCGGGATGGTGCGCGAGCAGCGCCATGATCTCGCTGTGCCGCCTGCCGAGCCGGATCCTGCGCCCGCTCGTGACCAGCAGCGCCTCGTCCCGGCCGAGGGCCGTCAGGCTGTCCCCGGAGGCCGGCGGGCCGGGGGCGAGCAGCGTCAGCTGGGCCTCCGCCGCCCGGGCCACCGCCTGCACGAAGGCAAGGGAGTGGGGGTGGGCGAGGCCGTCACCGCCGGTGATGTCCACCGCGCCCAGCACCCGGCCCGTCCGGGGATCCCGCACCGGGGCCGCCGCACAGGTCCACGGGTGCACCCGGCGGCTGAAGTGCTCGGCCCCGAAGACCTGCACCGGCGCGCCCACCGCCACCGCCGTCCCCGGCGCGTTGGTGCCCATCGCCGTCTCCGCCCAGCGCGCACCCGGCACGAAACCGAGCCGCTCCGCCCGCCGCAGCGTCCCCGGTTCGCCCTCCACCCACAGCAGGCTGCCCCGCACGTCGCACACCGCCAGCAGATGCGCCCCGTGCGCGGCGAACGCCCCGACGAGGTCCCGGAACAGCGGCATCGTTCGGGCCAGCGGATGCTCCTCGCGGTACGACCGCAGCTCCGCGTCCGCAAGCTCCACCCGGGGTGCGCACTCCGGGCTGAGCCGGGCCCGCGCGCACCGCCGCCAAGACCGCGCGATGACCGCCCGGACCGGCGCCTCGACCCGCCCGTCCCGCGTGAACGCGGCATGCGCCCGCCGCAGTTCGCGCGTGCGCGCGGCCGGATCGGCCCCGCCCGGCAGCGCCACCGACGGATCGCCCATGTCACCCTCCCGTCGTGCCGCGGTACCCCGAGCGCCCCATCGTCGTACCGGCTCCGGGCCCCGGCAAGCCGTACGTCGGCCACCGCCTTCCGCGCCACGTCGGCCACACCGCCCGAGCCGGCGGGCCGGTCCTGCCGTGCCGGGCCGGTCCGTGACGGAACCTCACCCGGTGGGACGGGCCTCCAGCGCCGAGGCCGGGTCCGGGGCCGACGGGCCGGCCGGGACCCAGCGGTCCGCCTCGCGGCGGTACGGCCACCAGCGCCCCTCCCGGCCCAGCCGGAGCTGGCGGCCGGTCCCCGCCTCCGTCCACCGGGCGCGGACCCGGCGGAGCACCGGAGCCTCCTCGTCCGCCCAGGCCGCGGCCAGGGCCGCCCGGGCGCGGGCCAGCGTCGTCCGGTCCGGCGTCCAGTCCTCCTCCAGCGCCGCCAGGCCAGGGGCCGCACCGAAGCCCCAGGCGAGTACGGCCAGGTGCATGCCGGCCCGGCTGCGTCCGGTAGCCGCGGCCAGGCGGGAGCGGACCCGGAAGTCATCGGCCTCGCGCGTGAGGCGTACGGCGTCTTCGGCGAGCGTGAGCGGGGCCGGCGGTGTGCGGTCGGCGTGGCCCGGAGCCAGCGCCTCCGCCAGCAGCCGGTACGCCTGCGTCGCGGCCGCCTGCGCCAGGAACTCCACCGCGCCCACGTCGAGTTCCGGTTCCGCTTCGCCCTCGGTGTCCAGGGTCGGCGGCTGCCCCGGCGCGTCCGGCAGCCGGGGCGGCGGGGGCAGCGGCGGCAGCAGCCCCCGCGCCGCGTACGCCTGCGCCGCCGGGACACCCGCGTCGGCGGGCGGCACCCGCGGGGCCTGCGCGCCCGCCGTGCTCCGCTCCTCCAGCTCGTCCACCAGCTCCCGCTCGCCCCGGCCGCGCAGGAGCAGCAGCACGAACGGGTCCTGGTCCAGCAACCGGGCCACCTGGTAGCAGAGCGCGGCCGTGTGCGGGCAGTGGTCCCACTCGCCGCAATCGCAGCGCGGATCGAGGTCCCCGATGCCGGGCAGCGGGTCCACCCCGGCGGCCGCCGCGTCCTCGGCCAGCTCCGGCGGCACCTCCCGGTCCAGCAGCGCCGCGATGTACCCCGACTCCGCGGCCGCCAGACCCAGCAGCCGGTCCCATTCCGCTTCCGTGAACTCCTGCACCAGTACGTCCGTCCGGTGCGCCGTGCCGTCCCGGTCGCGCACCACGGCGGTGAGCCCGCCGGGGCGCACCGAGACCGCGCCCACCGCGCCCGAGCGCGCGTACCGCCGGCCCTGCCTGACCTGCTCCCCGTCGAGCGCGCTGTCCTCCAGGGCGCGCAGCCAGGCGTGGCCCCACCAGGTGCGGGCGAAGGCGCGGCCGGGGGCGGGCGGGAGCGCCGGGAACGTCCTCTCGTGCCTCTGGTGCTTCTGGTGCCTCTGGTGCCTCTCGTGGTCGTCGTACGGGTCGTGGGTGTTCATCGCTCACTCCCCGTGGGGCGCGCGGAGCGCCACGAGTTCGGCCAGCTCGGCGTCGGTCAGTTCGGTCAGCGCGGCCTCGCCGCCCGCGAGGACGGAGTCGGCGAGCGCGCGTTTGCGCTCAAGGAGCCGGGCGATGCGGTCCTCGACGGTGCCTTCGGCGATGATCCGGTGGACCTGTACGGGCTGGGTCTGGCCGATGCGGTAGGCGCGGTCGGTGGCCTGTTCCTCGACGGCCGGGTTCCACCAGCGGTCGAAGTGGACGACGTGGCCGGCCCGGGTGAGGTTCAGGCCCGTGCCCGCCGCCTTCAGGGACAGCAGGAACACGGGCACCTCGCCCGCCTGGAACCGGTCGACGAGCTCCTCCCGGCGCGGCACCGGCGTCCCGCCGTGCAACAGCTGCGAGGAGATCCCGCGCCCGGCGAGGTGCTTCTCCAGGATCCTGGCCATCGCCACGTACTGGGTGAAGACGAGGACCGAGCCGCCCTCCGCCAGGATCGTGTCGAGGAGTTCGTCGAGGAGCTCCAGCTTGCCGGACCGGGCGCCGGCGCCGGCGGTACCCCGGTCCCCGTGCTCCCCTGAGCCGTGCTCGCCCAGGAAGTGGGCCGGGTGGTTGCAGATCTGTTTGAGGGAGGTCAGCAGTTTGACCACCAGACCGCGCCGCTCCATCCCGTCCGCCTCCGAGATCGCGGCGAGGGTCTCGCGTACGACGGCCTCGTAGAGCGCGGTCTGTTCGCGGCTGAGGGACACGGTGTGGTCGGTCTCGGTCTTGGGCGGCAGCTCGGGTGCGATGCCGGGGTCGGACTTCTTGCGCCGCAGCAGGAACGGCCGTACGAGGGCGGAGAGCCGGGCCGCCGCCTGCGGGTCGCGGCCGCTCTCGACGGGTTCGGCGTAGCGGGAGCGGAAGGTGCCGAGGCGGCCGAGGAGCCCGGGCGTGGTCCAGTCGAGGACGGCCCACAGCTCGGAGAGGTTGTTCTCGACGGGGGTGCCCGTCAGGGCCACGCGGGCGCGGGCCGGGATGGTGCGCAGGGCCTTGGCCGTGGAGGAATGCGGGTTCTTGACGTGCTGGGCCTCGTCGGCCACGACCATGCCCCAGGCGGTGGCGGCGAGTTCGGGCGCGTCCAGGCGCATCGTGCCGTACGTGGTGAGCACGAAGCCACCGGCGGCACCGGCGGGACCAGGGGCACCGGTCAGGCCGGCGAGGCTGCGGCCGGGGCCGTGGAAGCGGCGCACGGGCGTGCCGGGCGCGAACCTCTCGATCTCCCGCTGCCAGTTGCCCAAAAGCGAGGCAGGGCACACCACCAGGGTGGGCCCGGCGGTTGCGGGATCCTCCCGGTTGCGGTGCAGGTGGAGCGCGATGAGGGTGACGGTCTTGCCGAGGCCCATGTCGTCGGCGAGGCAGGCGCCGAGCCCGAGCGAGGTCATCCGGGCCAGCCAGCGCAGGCCGCGCAGCTGGTAGTCGCGCAGGGTGGCCCGCAGCTCGGGCGGTGCGGCGAGGTCGTCGTTGGCCCGTGGATCGGCGGTGAGCCGCGCACGCAGCCGCTCCATCGCACCGGTGGCCTCCACGTCGACCCGCTTGCCCCCGATCTCCGCCGACCCGGTGAGTACGGCGGCCAGCGCGTCCGCGGCCGCGATGTCCAGGTCCTGGCGGGCGCGGGCCCGGCGGGCTTCGGCCGGGTCGATCAGGACCCACTGGTCGCGCAGCCGGACCAGGGGCCGCTTCGCCTCGGCGAGGTGGTCGAGCTCGGCGCGGGTGAGGTCGCCCTGGTCACCGAGCGCATGGCGCCAGCCGAAGGAGAGCAGGGACCCCGGGGAGAGCAGGCCGGAGGGGAGGCCCGGCCCCACGGAGTCAGGGGAGCCCACGACGGCGCGGGTGCTCAGGTCGCGGGCGAGTCCGCGCGGCCAGTGCACCTGGACCCCCTCGGCGGCCAGCGCGGCGGCGGCTCCGCCGAGCAGCTCCGTGACCTCCTCGTCGGCGAGCTCGACGGAGTCCGGCACGGCCGCGCCGAGCAGCGGGGTCAGCGCGGGCCACAGCCGGGCGGCGCGGCGCAGGGCGCGGAGGGCGTCCATCCGGGCGCCGGGCGGGAACGCGGTCGCGGCGGCTGCGGATCCGGCCCAGACGTCGGCGGCATCGGCGACCACGGCGGAGTCGGCCGGGCCGTGCATCTGGAGGACGGCGCGGAAGGAGGGAGCGCCGGCTGCGCGGGCTCGGCCCACCCCGTCCTGGTCGCGGGCCGCGTCGGGGGTTCGAGCGAGGGCCTGGTCGAGACTCTGGTCGAGCTCGATCCGCAGCGAGATCCGTACCCCGGCGTCATGGCCGGCCGCCACCTCGGCGGCCCAGTCGCGCAGCTCGGGGTGGAGGCGCGGTGGCCGGGCGGCGAAGGCGGGTCCGCCGGCGGCCTCGGCGGCGGCGGGGGAGCGCGGGAGGGTGTCGGCGACGGCATCGAGGAAGGCACGCAGCAGCGGCTCCGGGGTGGGCAGCCGGGGCGGCCCGTCCGCGTCCAGCGGGACGCAGTGGGCGGCGGGCGGCATGGCGGCGGCCAGTTCGCGGACCTCGGCGAGGTCGGCCGCCTCCAGCGGGCCGATCCGCCAGGCGTCGTGGCCGGCGGGGCTCAGCCCGGGCAGGAGCCGGCCCTGTGCGGCGAACCGCAGGGCCAGCAGCGCGGCGGCACCCCAGAAGGCCGCGCCGGAGCCGTCGGTGTTGGCGTCGGCCGCCGCTGCGGCGGACCGGGCGCGGGCGCGGGTGAGCAGGGGCAGGGCTTCGGCCACGGGCAGCACGAGCGCGGTCACGGGGGTCCGGCGCAGGTCGGGGGTGACGACGGTGAGTTCTTCGATGCGGCCGGTGCCGGTGCCGGTGCCGGTGCCGGCACCGGCACGGACGCGGGCGGCGTCGACCGACTCGCCGTCCGGCGGCCAGAGGGCGATCCGGCCGGTGCGGGCCGGGTCGCCGGGGAGGAAGACGGCGGAGTGGTGGAGCTGGCCGGGGATCTCGGAGCGACGCACGCATTCCTCAAAGTTGACTACCGGGGGCGAGGCGGCCGAGAGTACCCCACCGCGGTGGCCCGGCGGCGGGGGCAGGGCCGCGAACCAGCCGACTCCGAAGACAGTTGGGGAGTCGGGGAACGCGCGGTCGTGGCGGCACGTTGAGGTGGGTAGTTGTTCGGCGACAGAAGGAGGTGTCCGCAGATGTCCACGAGCGGAAAGATCGCGGTTGCCGGAGTCGTGGCAGCCATCGTGTTGTTCTGGACGGTGGGGTTCTGGGCCGGTCTGCTGGTCCTGATCGGTGTGCCGGCTGCGGCCTACCTCCTGCTGGACTCCTCCCAGCGGCGTCGTCTGCGGGGCATGTCCAGGAAGCAGATCGGTCGCTGACGGCGGCAGCGGAAGCGGCAGCGGCAGCGGGACGGGCGGTACGGGCACCAGCACGGGCTCCGGGTGCGGTGTGGGGTGTGGAGCCCGGCAGGTGCGGCCGCGGGGCGGGCGTTTCGGGGCGCCGGCCCGGGCGGCGGGATCAGGCGGCGTTGGTCGCGGTGGCCTGTGCGAGGTCCGCTTCGAGCAGCATCTGCGACGCGTGGTCCACGAGCTGCCGGAGCACCTTTACGTAGGTTCCGTCGCCGCCCAGTTGGTCCAGGATGCGGTACGCCTCGGCGCGGAAGTCGCCGATCTCCGCCCGGTAGCGGTCCAGGGCGGTGGGCGTCCGCAGGAGGCTCGCGAGTTCCACCCTGGCCGGAATGGAGCGTCCGGCGGCCGAGCACAGCCCCAGCACGTGCTCGCGGGAAGCGGGCGAGGCGTCCTCGATCACGGAGGCGAGGAGGTACGTCACCGTGCCGTTGAGCAGGTCCTCGCCACGACCGGACAGGATGTCTTCCTGGTCGTTGAAGATCTGCCACAGGATGCCGAAGACATAGCCGAATTCACGCCACAGCTCCACCCTCTCGGCGGTCGTGCCCGAGAATATCGCGGCCATTGCCGTGATCATTCCGAAAGGTGCGCCGGATTTGCTGCGATACATCTCGATCACTGATTTTCGCGAGGCGCTGCAGATGTCCCCGCACATGTGATCGATCTGACCGTCGACGCTGATGATCCACCCGTTCAGGATCTCGGCTATCAGCGCGCTGCGCGCCTCCTCCGGAAGTTCCTGCGACAGGATGATCTGAATGGGGAGCGCGTTACCGGTGATGACGGAGGCTAATAACGCCTCGTTCTCGGTGAGGCCGCCGGAGAGGGACGCGCCGTCCTTGTCGGCCAGGTCGTCGAGGTAGCAGGCCGAGGTCCACCACAGCAGGTGCACGGCGGACAGCGGGATCGCCGGCCCGGGACTTCCCGTCTCTATGGCGTGCGTGAGCAGCGGCAGTACCGAGAGGGGATGTCTCAGTTTCCTTTGCTCCAGGAGCCTGGCCACTGTGCTCCGTGTGGTGCCCGCCAGCGGGCCGAGCCGCTCCAGGGCGGTTTCGATCTCCGCGTCGATGTCCTGCGCGACTTCCCGGTGCAGGTCCAGGTACGACATGCAATTCAAGAGCGGCCTCCGTCGTGGAATGGGCTGAAGGGTTGAAGTGCACACCCTTTGAGCCGCGTGACTGGCCGATTCGATCATTCCGGAGGGAGGGGATCCAGAGCAATTTTCGGCCCATCTGGCCGATTCTTTGCGATGGTGGGTTATTGGTGCCGGTGGCGCCGCCGCACCCGGCGTCGGTGAACTGCCCGGCAATGGCAGTGGATCGAGACCGTCGCCCATGTGGACGTCCGGACCGGCGGTTCACGCCGGGCGGACCGCGACCCGGTCCAGCGCCGTCAGCAGCTCCGGCAGGCCGGGATCTCCCTCCTGGGGCACGGTGAGCACCTCGCTCGGCTCCTCGTCCAGCAGGACGAAGGCCGTATCGCCCGTCCGCCCCACCAGCGACCAGCCCGGCCCGTCCACCCGCAGGGTCCGCACCCCCTCGCCGGCGAAGGAGGACCGCACCCGGCCCGGCGGCGGCGGGGTCCGCGTGTACTCCACGGCTTCCTCCAGCGCCCTGGCGAGCCCGGGGTGCGCGGCGGCGGCCGCCCCGCCGTCCGTGGCCACGCGCTCGCGCCATTCCGACCACTCCCGCGCGATCTGGTCCGCGCCCATCCGGCGCTGCACCGGCCCCCACGCCTCCGCGGAGGGTGGCGCCAGCGGCACCCGACCCGTGCCGTCCGCGCCCTGCTCGGGATCGTGCGGTTCGGGGATCCCCGCCGCCGCCACCGACAGCTCCAGCGGCCAGCCCGCCAGCGAGACCACGATCGACCGCTCGTCGGGGGACAGGTCGTACTCCATCCCGCAGTCCCAGGAGGCGATGGCCGTGGCCACGAGCGAGACGTCGTCCACGACGACCGTCCAGCGCGCGCCCTCCTCGTCCTGGCCCAGCACCAGTCCGTACCCGTCCCCGCCCGGCGGCACGCCCAGCAGGGAGCAGGCCTCCGGGAAGTCGTCGCCCAGGATCCCGGGGAACTGTGCGGGCGTCAGCAGTACGGCGGTCAGCACATACAGGGAGCCGCCACCCTCGTCGTCGGACACCTGGCCTCCTGGTAGCTCTTTCGTCGGCGCACCTTAACCAGCGGGTAACCCGTGCGTCGAGAGCTGGCGGGCGTCGATTTCCAAGGCTGCTACCTGCACGTAGAGTTGGGAGCCCGCCACAGAAAGGGACACCCGGTGCAGCGTTACGACCGGCTGAGGGAAATCCTCCGTCTCGACCCCGACAAGGACTTCCTCGCCATCTACCGGCTCACCGCCACCTACGAGTTCCCCTGGGACTTCACCCGGGCCCTGGAACTCGCCCTCTTCCGGACATATGCCGTGCCCAGCATCGGTGGCCTGCTGGCCGAGACCGCCGAGTTCACCGACCGGAGCCAGAAGCGGTACGACGACACGGCGCTGCTCCTCGACGCGGTCGTCGAGCACGGCTTCGAGAGCGACACCGCGCGTACCGCGATCCGCCGCGTCAACCAGATGCACCGCAGCTACGACATCTCCAACGAGGACATGCGCTACGTCCTGTCCGCGTTCGTGGTGGTCCCGGCGCGCTGGCTCGACGCCTACGGCTGGCGCACGCTGACCCACCACGAGCGCCGGGCCTGCGCGAACTACTACGCCACCCTCGGCCGCCACCTGGGCATCACGGACATCCCGGACTCCTACGAGGAGTTCGAGGACACCCTGAACGCCTACGAGGAGGCCCACTTCGGCTGGGACGAGGGGGCCCGCAAGGTCGCCGACTCCACGCTCGACCTGATGGCCTCCTGGTACCCGGCGCCGCTCGCCCCCGCCGTGCGCCGCGGGAGCCTCGCCCTCCTCGACGAGCCGCTGCTGCGTGCCTTCCGGTACGAGGCCCCGCGCCCCCGGGTCCGGCAGCTCGTCCGCGGCGCCCTGCGGCTGCGCGGCCGCGCGGTGCGACTGCTGCCCCCGCGCCGGGACCCGCACTACGCCCGCCAGAACCCGGAGATCAAGGGCTACCCAGACGGCTACGACGTCGGTGAGCTCGGGACGTTCCCGGTGCCGGGCTCGGGCGGCTGCCCCGTTCCGCACCCCCGCCGGCCCGCCGGAGCGGAAGCACAGCCTCCGGCCTGATCCCGGGGGCGTCCGCGGATCCCGGGCGCGACGGCGACGTACGCACGCATGTCACGGGTGATGTACGGCCAGCACCAGGAAGCGGTCGTCCTCGTCGGCGTACGAGGTCATCTCCCAGCCCGAACCCGCCAGCAGCGGGCCGAGGTTGTGCTCGGCCCGCATGTCCTCACGGGTCAGCTCGCGACCGTGGCGAGCGGCGAGGGCCGCTCGCCCGATCGGGTGAAAGAGCGCGAGCCGGCCGCTGGGGCGGACCACCCGGGCGAGCTCCCGCAGGTTCGGCCCGGGTTCGGGCAGGTGGGCGATCAGCCCGGCGGCGAACACCGCGTCCAGCGCCCCGTCGCGCAGCGGCAGCCGGGCCACGTCGGCGAGCAGCAGAGTGCCCTCGGCGCCCCGCCCGGCCCGCTGCGCGACAGCCAGCATCTGCGGGGTGAGGTCGGCGCCGAGCACCGTTCCGGCGGGTCCCACGGCGGCCCGCAGCGCGGTCATGGCCCGGCCGGTGCCGCAGCCCGCGTCGAGCACGCGGTCCCCGGGCCGCAGCCCGAACTCGGCCACGGCGGTGGTGAACGCGGGCCCGTCGCCCGGGAACTTGCGGTCCCAGTCGGCGGCGCGCGCCCCGAAGAACTCCTGCACGTGTGTGTGGTCTTCGCTCATGCGCCCATGATCTCGCACCGGCGTGCGCCCGCGTGCCTGCGGACCGTGCGCAAGGTGGCACGTGGTGTGATCGAAGATGAACGTAGCTCTGTCATATTCCAGCAGTTACAGCGTCTTTCGAAATGCGCCCCCTGTTCGCGCTCTCACCCGGACTAGCGTCCGTTGGCCATGGGACACCTGGGACATCTGGACCACGCCGCCTACGGGTGGCTCACACCCGTGCTGTCATACGTGATGGCATCGATCGGCGCCGCCCTCGGGCTGCGCTGCACCGTCCGCGCGCTCGCCGCGACGGGCGCCTCCCGCCGCAACTGGCTCCTCACCGCGGCCTCCGCCATCGGCACCGGCATCTGGACGATGCACTTCGTCGCGATGCTCGGCTTCGAGGTCAACGGAACCGAGATCCACTACAACGTGCCGCTCACCATCCTCAGCCTGCTCGTCGCCATGCTGGTCGTCGGTGCCGGGGTCTTCGCCGTCGGCTACGGCAAGGAGCGCGGCCGCTCGCTCGTCCTGGGCGGTCTCACCACCGGACTGGGCGTCGCCAGCATGCACTACCTGGGCATGGCGGCCCTGCGCCTGCACGGCGAGGTCTCCTACGATCCGCTCACCGTGGGCCTCTCCGTGGCCATCGCCGTGATCGCGGCCACCGCGGCCCTGTGGGCCGCGCTCAACATCAAGTCGCCGGTGGCCGTCGCCGTCGCCTCGCTCGTCATGGGCGCCGCGGTCAGCAGCATGCACTACACCGGGATGATGGCCGTCGCGGTCGGCGTCAGCCCCTCGGACGCGGACCTGCCCGGCGCCACCGCCATGCAGTTCATCTTCCCGCTCGCCGTCGGCCTGGGCTCCTACCTGTTCATCACCGCCGCCTTCGTCGCGCTCTCCCCGACGGCCGACGAACGGGCCGCGTCCGCTTCGGCCGCCCGGCATCTCGGGGAGCACACCGTGACCGCGCACTGAGCCTGAGCCGCCGGGCTCCCGCACTCGCGCCCCCACCGCCCCGGGCCCCGGCCCGCCACCGCTTCGCCCGCACTGAACCGCCGCAGCCACCGCCACGGCCGCCACCGCACCCGTAGGCACCGCCCGGAACGAGGAGCCCATGCGAACACCCCGCAGAAAACCGGAAGCAGCGGCGCCGCGGCTGCCCGCGCCCCCGGCACGCGGCCGCCGGGCCCACGCCGGACCGCCGGCCGAGGAAACGGCGGAGCACCGGTCCCACCAGCCCCTCCCGGGTGCTCAGACCGCCCCGCCCGCCCCCGGGTTCCGGCTGCGGCTGCGCCCCGCCACCGTCCGCGCGAAGATCGTCTCGCTGCTGATGGTCCCGGTCGTCTCGCTCCTCGCCCTCTGGGCCTTCGCCACCGTCACCACGGCCCAGGACATCGCCCGCCTCAGCCGCATCCACCAGGCCGACGCCGAGATACGCACCCCCGTCGGCGCCGCCGTCACCGAACTCCAGGCCGAGCGGCGGGCCGCCGTCCGCCTCCTCGCCGACCCCACCACCGACCCGGCCGCCCTGGACCAGCAGGCCCGCCGCACCGACACCGCCGTCCGGCGGCTGCGGCTCGGCGACCGCCACACCGTCGCCGACTCCGGCGACTACCGCTCCGACCTCGTGGTCCGCCTGGGCGAGTTCGTCGTCGCCGCCGAGGCCCTGGGCTCGGCCCGCAAGGACATCACCGACCGCCGCGCCACCCCGGAGGCGGCCTACGAGATCTACACCCGCGTGGTCGACTCCGCCCTCGCCGTGGGCGGCGCCCTGACCGGCGGCGAGGACGCCGAGCTCGGCCCCGACGCCCGGGTCCTGCTCGAATTCGCCCGCGCCGGCGAACTCCTGTCGCGGGAGGACGCCCTGCTCGCCGTACCGGGCCCGCGCAGCGCCGAAACGCTTCGGCAGCTGACCGGCACCATCGAGACCCGCCGTGCGCTCACCGACTCCGCGGCCCGCGACCTCCCCGCCGCGCAGCAGGCCGCATGGGAGTCCGTCGCCAAGAGCGCCGCCTACGCCGACCTCACCGGCGCCGAGGACCGGGCACTGGCCGCCGGCACGTCCACGGACAGCCGCGGGGCGCCCGCCGGCTGGGAGGCCGCCCACACCGGCATCGGTGCCTCGATGCGGGAGATCGAGGAAGCCGCGCACGCGGCGGCCGCCGACCGGGCCGACCCGCTCGCCGAAGGGGCGCTCAGCCCGGCCGGCGCCGCCGTACTGCTGGGCCTCGCGGCCGTCGCCGCCTCGCTCGTCATCTCCGTGCGGATCGGCCGCGCGCTGGTCGTGGAACTCGTCTCGCTGCGCAACACGGCCCTGGAGATCGCCCACCGCAAACTCCCGCAGGCGATGGAACGGCTGCGCGCCGGCGAGGACATCGACGTCACCGCCGAGACCCCGCCCGGACCGCCCGCCGACGACGAGATCACCCAGGTCGGCGAGGCGCTCGGCACCGTCCACCGGGCCGCGCTGAGCGCCGCCGTCGAGCGGGCGGAGCTGGCCAGCGGGGTCTCCGGCGTCTTCGTCAACCTCGCCCGCCGCAGCCAGGTCCTCGTGCACAAGCAGCTCACCCTGCTCGACTCGATGGAACGGCGCGCCGACGACCCGAACGAGCTCGGCGACCTCTTCCGCCTCGACCACCTCACCACCCGGATGCGCCGGCACGCCGAAAGTCTGATCATCCTGTCGGGTGCGGCCCCGGGGCGCGCCTGGCGGATGCCCGTCCCCCTCACGAACGTCGTACGGGCCGCGGTCTCCGAGATCGAGGAGTACCCGCGCATCGAGGTCCGCCAGCTCGCCGAGGCCGCGGTGGTCGGGGGCGCCGTCGCCGACCTCACCCACCTGCTCGCCGAACTCATCGAGAACGCCGCGCAGTTCTCCCCTCCGCACACCAAGGTCCGGGTCAGCGGCGAACCCGTCGGCGCCGGCTACGTCCTGGAGGTCGAGGACCGCGGGCTCGGCATGGGCCGCGCATCCCTCGGCGACGCCAACCGGCGCATCGAGCAGTCCGAGGCGCTGGACCTCTTCGACAGCGACAGGCTCGGGCTCTTCGTGGTCAGCCGCCTCGCCGCCCGCCACGGAGTGAAGGTGCACCTGCGGACGTCGCCGTACGGCGGTACCACCGCGGTGGTGCTGCTGCCGAACTCGATGCTCCAGAGCGCGCTCACGGTCGGCGCCCCCGGTTCCGCCTCCGCCCCCGGTTCCGCCTCCGCCTCCGCCTCCGCCCCGTCCCCTGCTTCCGGCCCCGGCCGTGAGCGGTCGGCAGCGGCGCCGCCACCGGAGTCGCCGGCGCAGGCGGAGCCGCCGCCCGCCATGACCGTCGTACGGGAGGACGCGCGCGGCTCGGCGGTACGGGAGGACGCGCGCGGCATCCGGGCCGCGGAGCGGGCCCCCGCACCCGAGGAGCCGCGCCCGGCCCCGGTGGCATCGCTGCGACCGCGCGCCCCCGGCGGCGCGGCCGCCCGTACCCAGGCGGCCTCGACCTCCTCGACCTCCTCGACCTCGACCCCCTCCGCCGCCTCTGCTCCCTCTGTCCGCTCGGGCCCGTCGGCCCCTTCGGTTCCTTCGGCCTCGGTGACGGAGCTGCCGCGGCGGGTGCGCCAGGCCAGCCTCGTCCCGCAACTCCGTGAGGCCCCCGCCCCGAAGGCCCCGACCGGGGTCCGCCTTCCCGGGAATCCGCCGGGCCGCAGCCCGGAGCAGGCCCGGGACCGGATGGCGGCATACCGGGCCGGCTGGGTCCGCGGCGCCCAGGAGAACTCCCCCCACGCAGGCAGCGAAGGAGAAGTGTGATGATCGAACACCAGAGGATCGACCTCGACGGCGTGCGCAGGTCCGGCGAACTGGACTGGCTGCTGGACGACATGGTGCGCCGGGTCCGAGAGGTCCGGCACGCCGTGGTCCTCTCCAACGACGGGCTGGCGGTCGGCGCCTCCAGCGCCCTCAGCCGGGAGGACGCCGAGCACCTCGCCGCGGTGGCCTCCGGCTTCCACAGCCTGGCCAAGGGCGCGGGCCGGCACTTCCACGCGGGGGGCGTGCGCCAGACGATGGTCGAGATGGACGAGGGCTTCCTCTTCGTCGCGGCCGCCGGAGACGGGTCCTGCCTCGCCGTGCTCAGCGCCGCCAGCGCCGACATCGGCCTGATCGCCTACGAGATGGCCCGGCTGGTGAAGCGGGTCGGCGAGCACCTGTACACACCGCCCCGGTTCGCGGCGCGGCCGCCGGCCGCGGGCTGAGGGCGGCGGTCCGCCACATGCACGGCCAGTGGTACGACGCCGAGGCGGGCCCGCTCGTCCGCCCGTACGCCATGACCGGCGGGCGTACGAAGCCGGGACCCCACGGGGTGCGCTTCGACCTGATCGCCCTGGTCATGGCGGACCCGGAGGGCACGGACGAGGCGGCCGAGTCGTTGCTCGGCCCCGAACACCGGGCGTTGCTCGGACTCTGCCGGTCCGAGACCCAGTCGGTGGCGGAGCTCGCCGCCGACGCCGACCTGCCCGTGGGGGTGGTGCGGGTCCTCCTCGGGGACCTGCTGGAGGGCGGGCACGTCAAGGTGAGCCGGCCGGTGCCGCCCGCGCAGCTGCCGGACGAGCGGATTCTGCGTGAAGTCATCGAGGGATTGCGAGCGCTTTGATGGGACAGCATGACAACGGACCTCTCGGACCTGCCGGACCGGTCCCGGGCCCGGACGTTGACGTGGACGCGGACAGGGACGCGGACAGGGACGCGGACAGGGACGTGGACGTGGACATGGATCCCGGCCCCGGGGAGGACGCCGAACTGGCTTCCCTCGCGCTGAAGATCCTCGTGGCGGGCGGCTTCGGCGTCGGCAAGACCACGCTGGTGGGCGCGGTGAGCGAGATCCGGCCGCTGCGGACGGAAGAGCTGCTGAGCGAGGCGGGCGAACTGGTCGACGACACGGGCGGAGTGGCGCAGAAGACGACCACGACCGTGGCGATGGACTTCGGGCGGATCACCATCCGGTCCGGGCTGTCGCTGTACCTGTTCGGTACCCCGGGACAGGACCGGTTCTGGTTCCTGTGGGACGAGTTGTCGCGGGGTGCGCTCGGAGCGGTGGTGCTCGCCGACACGCGGCGGCTGGAGGACTGCTTCCCGGCGGTGGACTACTTCGAGCACCGCCGCATCCCCTTCGTGGTGGCCGTCAACTGCTTCACGGACGCGAGGCGGTACGGGGCGCACGAGGTGTCGCGGGCGCTGGACCTGGACCAGGGGACGCCGGTGGTGCTGTGTGACGCGCGGGACAAGGACTCGGGGAAGGAAGTGCTGATCAGGCTGGTCGAATACGCCGGGCGGGTGCACACCGCCCGGCTGCTCGACTCGGTGGAGCCGCAGGCCGATTCCGTGTGAAAGGGGTCCGTGGGAACCGTCCGGCCGCCCCCGGTCCGTGGGGACCGGTCAGTCCGCGATCGCGGCGAGGGCGATCACCTTGTCGATCGGGACCCGGACGAGGAGTTCGCTCGGGACGGCATTGCGGCGGCCGAACGACTCGGCGCGCTCCTCGCCCATGTAGCGCGCGCCGATCCGTGTCGCCCAGGTGAGCAACTCTTCCGCGTCGTCGTCGTATCCGCTGATCTCGGCGCGGCCCTGGAGCACGACGTACGAGAAGGGCGGCTGGTCGTCGTCCACGCAGAGCGCGACCCGGCCGTCACGGGCCAGGTTGCGCCCCTTGACGGTGTCCTTGCCGGTGTTGAACACGAAGGAATCTCCGTCGAGTACGAACCAGATGGGAGCGATGTGCGGGCTCCCGTCCTCGCGGACGGTGGAAAGCTTTCCGGTGCGGGTGGAGTGGGAGACGAATGCCCGCCATTCCTCTTGAGTCATCTTCTTCGCCATGGGGACATCCTCCTTGCCCGAAAGGCGCTGGTGGGGAAGGCTTGCGGCACGACTACGAGGGGTGGGGCGCGGCCGCGTCGGCCGTGTCAACGGGGAGGGGCTGGGAATGGCACTGGACAAGCAACTGGACTGGCTGCTGGACGACCTGACGCGCAGGGTCCAGCAGGTGCGGCATGCGGTGGTGCTGTCCAACGACGGCCTGGTGACGGGGGCGAGCGCGGGACTGGCGCGGGAGGACGCCGAGCACCTGGCGGCCGTCGCGGCCGGTCTGCAGAGCCTTGCGAAGGGGTCCGGGCGGCACTTCAGGGCCGGTGAGGTCCGCCAGACGATGATCGAGTACGACGAGGGGGTCCTCTTCGTCATGGCGGCGGGCGCGGGGAGCTGCCTGTGCGTGCTGAGCGCGGCCGAGGCGGACATCGGCCAGGTCGCGTACGAGATGACGTTGCTGGTCAACCGGGTGGGCGAGCATCTGGGCGTCGCGGAGCGGCGCATCACCGGCGGCTGACGCGGCGGTCGGCTCCGGCGGCTGACTCCGGCGGCTGACTCCGGCGGGGGCGGGGGTGCTCCGGAGAGTTATCCACAGGCAGCGCGGGTGTCGTCGCGCTGGGTTACGGTCTTCACACAGAGTAATCACTGCTCGTGGGGGAGACCGTGATGATGCAGATGGGGACCGTGCTGCGGGACGCCGAGGTGGCCGTGCGCGCGGGGAAGGACGCGGCCGGCGAAGGCGACGGCGGCGCAGCGGATGTGCTGGTGGGCGGCGTGCAGGCCGCGGGGGAACTGGGGCTGACCCGTGGCGAGTTCGCCCGGGCCGTCCAGCTGGGGATGGTGCTGGCGGCGCGGCCGACCGCGAGCGGTGCCGCGCGCTACGCACGCGCGGAGCTGGACCGGGCCGGGTCGGCCGCGGGCGGAGCGGACGCTCTGCGCGAGCGGGTCGAGGCCGTGGCCGGAGCGGAGGCCGCAGCCGGGGTGCTGGGGATCGGCCCGAGCCGGTTCACCCGCCTCGCGCGCTGCGGGCACGTCACGCCGGTCGGCTACCGGATCAACCGGTACCGGGCCGTGGTGTGGCTCTATCTGGCCGCGGAACTACGGACGTTCGCGGCGCGCGAGCCCGGGATGCTGCGCGGGACCGCGCCCGAGGCGGACCGGGAGCTGATGGCGGCCAAGGAGGACCTGCGCCCGCGCAGGTGGCGCGGGCGGCATGTCGGGCTGCTGCTGAGACGTACCGCCGACCTTTGGGAGCGCGCCGCCGTACTGGCGTCCGTACTCCCGGAGGAGGAGCTGCGGGCTGCCGTGCCCGACCCGGGGGAGCGGATCGTCCTGGCCGCGCTCGCACCGCCCCCGCCCTACGGGCATCCGCAGGTCCCGGCGTCCGCGGCGGTGGCGCTGCGGCTGCTGAAGGCCGGGCCGCCGGAGGAGGTCCACTGGTACCGCACCAGCCTGGACTTCGCCCTGACGGGGGCTCGGGGTCAGTCGAAGTCGACGGGGGAGAGGGGGCCGACGTAGACCCAGGCCCCGGCCTCGCGCGAGAAGCCGCTGTGCTCGTGCAGCGAGCCGGTGTGCCGGCCCTCGCGGTAGTGGGCGCGGAACTCCACCGAGCCCTCCGTCTCGAACATCCCGCCGCGCTCGGTGGCGAGGATCTCCAGCCGCTCCCAGCGCTGCCCGGGGTCCAGGTCGAGCTGGGCGGGACGGGTCGAGGGGTGCCAGGAGCGCAGCAGGTAGGCGGTGTCGCCGACGGCGAAGGCGCTGAACCGGGAGCGCATCAGCCGCTCGGCGGTGGGTGCCTGCCGGGCACCGGTGTGGAAGCGGCCGCAGCACTCCGGGTACGCGGCGGGCAGCCCGCAGGGGCAGGGGAGGGCGGAGGTGGGCATGGGCGTGCTCAGTTCTTCGGGGCGGGCTCGGACGGCCGGGACGCATCGGCCGGCTTGGCGGGGTACGGACGGAAGAGGCCCTCCTGGACCACGGAGACCAGCAGCCTGCCCTCCACGTCGTAGATGCGGCCCCGGGCGAGACCGCGCCCGCCGTGCGCGATGGGCGACTCCTGGTCGTACAGGAACCACTCGTCCGCCCGGAACGGCCGGTGGAACCACATGGCGTGGTCGAGCGAGGCCATGTCGAAACCGCGCATGCCCCACAGGGGCTCCACGGGGATGCGCACGGCATCGAGGAGGGTCATGTCACTGGCGTAAGTGAGGGCGCAGGTGTGCACGAGCGGGTCGTCCCCCAGCGGGCCGACCGCGCGCATCCACACCGCGCTGCGGGGGTCGGCGCCCTTGAGCTCCTCCGGAGTCCAGCGCAGCCGGTGCACGTACCGGATGTCGAAGGGCTGGCGGCGGGCCATCCGCTCCAGTGCCTCCGGCAGCGCCCCGAGGTGCTCGCGGATCTCGTCCGCGACCTTGGGGAGCGTATCCGGGTGGGGGAAGTGGTGAGGAGGCAGCTGGTGCTCGATGCTGCCCTCCTCCGGATGATGGAAGGAGGCGGTGAGATTGAAGATCGTCTTGCCCTGCTGGACCGCGGTGACCCGGCGCGTGGTGAAGGACCGCCCGTCGCGCACCCGCTCCACCTGGTACACGATCGGCACCCCGGGGATGCCGGGGCGCAGGAAGTACGCGTGCAGCGAGTGCACCGGGCGGTCGCTCTCGACGGTGCGGCCCGCCGCCACCAGCGCCTGGCCGGCGACCTGGCCGCCGAAGACGCGCTGGAGGGACTCCTGGGGGCTGGCGCCGCGGAAGATGTTGACCTCGATCTGCTCCAGATCGAGCAGATCGACCAGTCTCTCGGCGGGGTTCGTCATCAGAGGATCTCCACTGTCGGGTCCGGGCGGGCCGGCGGAATGCCGGAGCGGGTCAGAGGGCGCCGAGCTCGCCGACCGAGGTGACCCGGATGACGGCCCGGCCCTCCTCGTCGGAGGCCGCGAGGTCGACCTCGGCGCTGATGCCCCAGCCATGGTCGCCGTTGGGGTCGGCGAAGGTCTGGCGGACGCGCCACAGGCCGTGCGCCGGGTCCTCCTCGATCTGCAGCAGCTTGGGGCCGCGCGCGTCGGGTCCGGTGCCCAGGTCGTCGTACTCGTCCCAGTACCCGTCCATGGCCTCGCCCCAGGCGTCGGCGTCCCAGCCGGACTCGGCGTCGAGCTCGCCCAGCACGTTGACGTGGTCGAGGGCGGCCAGCTCCACCCGGCGGAACATCGCGTTGCGGACCAGGACGCGGAAGGCGCGCGCGTTCGCGGTGACCGGCTTGACCTGGTCGGCCTTCTCCTGGGCCTGCTCCGCCGTCTCCACCTCCGGGTTCGCCAGCTGCTCCCACTCGTCGAGCAGGCTGGAGTCGACCTGGCGGACCAGTTCGCCGAGCCATTCGATCAGGTCCTGGAGGTCCTCGGACTTGAGGTCGTCGGGGATGGTGTGGTCGAGCGCCTTGAACGCGCTCGCCAGGTAGCGCAGCACGATGCCCTCGGTGCGGGCCAGCTCGTAGAAGGAGGTGAACTCGGTGAAGGTCATCGCGCGTTCGTACATGTCGCGGATGATCGACTTCGGGGAGACGGGGTGGTCGCGCACCCACGGGTGGCTCTTGGCGTACACGTCGTAGGCGTGGAGGAGCAGCTCTTCGAGCGGCTTGGGATAGGTGACGTCCTGGAGCCTCTCCATCCGCTCCTCGTACTCGATGCCGTCGGCCTTCATCTGGCCGACCTGGATGCCGCGTTCCTTGTTCTGCTGGGCGGCCAGGATCTGGCGCGGGTCGTCCAGGGTGGACTCCACCACGGACACCATGTCCAGCGCGTAGGAGGGGGACTCGGGGTCCAGCAGGTCGAAGGAGGCCAGCGCGAAGGTGGACAGCGGCTGGTTGAGCGCGAAGTCCTGCTGGAGGTCGACGGTGAGCCGGATGGTGCGGCCCTCGGCGTCCGGGGTGTCGAGCTTCTCGACCACCCCGCCGTCCAGCAGCGAGCGGTAGATCGCGATGGCCCGGCGGATGTGCCGGATCTGGGCCTTGCGCGGCTCGTGGTTGTCCTCGAGGAGGTGGCGCATCGCCTTGAAGGCATCGCCCGGCCGGGCGATGACCGACAGGAGCATGATGTTGGTGACCTTGAAGCGCGAGGTCAGCGGCTCCGGGTCGGCGGCGATGAGCTTCTCGAAGGTGGTGTCCGACCAGGCGACGAAGCCCTCCGGAGCCTTCTTGCGCACCACCTTGCGGCGCTTCTTCGGGTCGTCGCCCGCCTTCGCGAGGGCCTTCTCGTTCTCGATGACGTGCTCGGGCGCCTGCGCGACCACATAGCCCGCCGTATCGAAGCCGGCCCGGCCGGCGCGGCCGGCGATCTGGTGGAACTCGCGGGCTCGCAGCGTCCGGACCCGGTTGCCGTCGTACTTGGTGAGCGCGGTGAACAGCACCGTGCGGATCGGGACGTTGACGCCGACCCCGAGGGTGTCCGTACCGCAGATGACCTTCAGCAGACCGGCCTGGGCGAGCTTTTCCACCAGGCGGCGGTACTTGGGCAGCATGCCGGCGTGGTGCACGCCGATCCCGTGCCGGACGTAGCGGGAGAGGTTCTGGCCGAACTTGGTGGTGAAGCGGAAATTGCCGATCAGGTCCTGGATCTTGTCCTTCTCCTCGCGGGTGCACATGTTGATGCTCATGAGCGACTGCGCCCGCTCGACCGCCTGGGCCTGGGTGAAGTGCACGATGTAGACCGGAGCCTGCCGGGTCTCCAGCAGCTCGGTGATCGTGTCGGTGATCGGCGTGGTGACGTACTCGTAGGACAGCGGGACGGGCCGGGTCGCGGAGCGGACCACCGAGGTGGGCCGGCCCGTGCGCCGGGTCAGGTCCTCCTCGAACCGCTTCATGTCGCCGAGGGTCGCCGACATCAGGACGAACTGCGCCTGCGGCAGCTCCAGCAGCGGGATCTGCCAGGCCCAGCCGCGGTCCGGCTCGGCATAGAAGTGGAACTCGTCCATCACGACCTGGCCGATGTCGGCGTGCTTGCCGTCGCGCAGGGCGATGGAGGCGAGCACCTCGGCGGTGCAGCAGATCACCGGGGCGTCCGCGTTCACGGAGGCGTCGCCGGTCAGCATGCCGACGTTCTCCGTGCCGAAGAGCTTGCACAGGTCGAAGAACTTCTCCGACACCAGAGCCTTGATCGGGGCGGTGTAGAAGGTGACCTTGTCCTGGGCCAGGGCCGTGAAGTGCGCGCCGGCCGCGACGAGGCTCTTGCCGGAGCCGGTCGGGGTGGACAGGATCACGTTCGCCCCGGAGACGACCTCGATCAGCGCCTCCTCCTGAGCCGGGTACAGGGTGATGCCCTGGTCCTCCGCCCACGAGGAGAAAGCCTCGAAGAGGGCGTCGGGGTCGGCGTTCGGCGGGAGCTGATCAATGAGGGTCACACCCCCCATCTTGCCTGGCTTCCCCCCGGATCAGGGAACCGGCGGACGGGAGGAAGATCATCGACGGTACGCTGTGCCGTCGATGAGGCCCGAACGAAGCAGTCGAGGGGGCCCGACCACAACACCACCGGGGCGGGAAACGACCATGATGGGTCCGGCGCACTCACTGTCCGGGGCAGCGGCCTGGCTGGGGGTGGGAGCGGCGACCGCGGCAGCCGGACACCCCATGCCGTGGCCGGTCCTCGTCGTCGGCGCGCTCATCTGCGCCGGGGCGGCCCTTGCCCCCGACCTCGACCACAAGTCGGCGACGATCTCGCGCGCCTTCGGTCCGCTCTCCCGGGGCCTGTGCGAGGTGGTCGACAAGATCTCCTACGCCGTCTACAAGTCGACCCGCTCCAAGAAGGACGCCCGCCGCACCGGCGGCCACCGCACCCTGACGCACACGTGGCTCTGGGCCGTCCTGATCGGCGGCGGAGCCTCGGTGCTGGCCGTCACCGCCGACCGCTGGGGCGTGCTCGCCCTGCTCTTCGTGCACCTGGTGCTGGCGGTCGAAGGTCTGCTGTGGCGGGCGGCCCGGATGTCCAGCGACGTCCTGGTCTGGCTGCTCGGCGCGACCAGCGCGTGGATCCTGGCCGGTGTGCTCGACCAGCCCGGCAACGGCGCGGGCTGGCTGTTCACCGGCCCGGGCCAGGAGTACCTCTGGCTCGGTCTGCCGATCGTCCTCGGCGCCCTGGTCCACGACATCGGCGACGCGCTGACCGTCTCCGGCTGCCCGGTCCTGTGGCCGCTTCCGATCGCCGGCAAGCGCTGGTACCCGATCGGCCCGCCGAAGATGATGCGCTTCCGCGCCGGCAGCTGGGTGGAGCTCAAGGTCCTCATGCCGGTCTTCGTCCTGCTGGGCGGCTTCGGCGGCGCCTCGGCCCTCGGATTCATCTAGCCCCCTCTGGCTCCCCTCGGGCCGGGGCCCGCAGCTCCCTCAATCACCGGCGCGCTTCGAGGCGGCAGCGGGATGATCCGGAACGTCCGGGCGGCGCCCTCGGCGCCTGCCACGGCCTCGACGTGCCGCTGGTCTTCGGCAACCTGGAGCGCGGCCGCCCCGCGGTGCTGATCGGCGAGAGCCCGTTCCCGGAGGCGGAGGAGCTGTCCGCCGGCATGCGGGCCGACAGGACGGCCTTCGCCGCCCACGGCGACCCCGGCCGGCCCGCGTACGACACCGAGCAGCGCCTCGTGCGGCTCTTCGGCACCCGGCCGGACCCGGCCGCCTGCCCGGAGGAGGCCTCCCGCCGGATCTGGCAGGACCACACCTTCCCCGCCCTGCCGCTGCTCGGCCCTTGGCCCTCCGGCCCGCCCGGCCCGCCCGGCCCGCCGGCCCGCGAGGCCGCGCGCGTTCCTGCTGGTCAGCGGTGCGCCTTGGTCTTTCAGCTGATCGAGTTCAGCGCCCGTGGTCGGGAAAGCGCATTGTGCGCAGGGGCGTTGACGGATTGGGTTGCCAGGGTCAGGACGGCGGGGAAGGAAGCGAATGACAGGCATGCTCGACGGCTGTACACCCTGGCCCGAGGAGTTCGTCGACCGCTACTGGGCGGCCGGGCACTGGCGTGGCAACACGCTGGACAACCTGCTGCGCGACTGGGCCCTGCAGTACGGACCGCGGACCGCCCTCGTGCACGGGGCCACCCGCATCACCTACGCGAACCTGAACCGGCGCGTGGACCGCATGGCCGCCGGCTTCCGGCTGCGCGGCCTCCGCCCCGGACAGCGGGTCGTCGTCCAGCTGCCGAACGTTCCCGAGTTCGTCATCACGGTCTTCGCGCTGATGCGCGCCGGCACGTTCCCCATCCTGTGCCCGGTGACGCACCGCGCGCCCGAGGTGTCCCCGGTCGCGCGGGTCAGCCAGGCCGTCGGCTACGTCGGTCCCTCGACCTACCAGGGCTTCGACCACACGGCGATGGCCGCGGACATCGCGGCCGGCGGGCCCTTCCTGCGGCGGGTGTTCCCCCTGGAGGCGCCGGGCGACTCTTCCCCGTACGGCGGCTTCACGACCGACCCGTCTGGCTGCCACTACTTCCCGCTCGGTTCCCTCGACTCCCCGCCCGACCGGCCGCTCGCGCAGAGCGCCGACCAGGTGGCGTTGTTCCTGCTCTCCGGCGGTACCACCGAGGCGCCCGAGCTCATCGCGCGCACCCACAACGACTACGTCTACCAGGCGCGGGCCGCCGCCGAACTGGTGTCGCTCACCGAGGACGACGTGTACCTCGCCGCGCTGCCCACCGCGTCCCATTTCGCCTTCGGCTGCCCCGGCATCGTCGGCACCCTCTCCGCCGGCGGCACCGTCGTACTGGCCGAGGACCCGGGACCGGCGCAATGCCTTGCGCTCATCGAGCGGGAGCGGGTCACCCTCACCTCGCTGGTGCCCGCCGTCGTCCGGTGCTGGCTCGACGCGCTGCCCACGGTCCGGGCCGACGTGAGCAGTCTGCGCCTCGTGCAGATCGGCGACGGTCCCCTGGACCGGGCCACCGCCGAACGGCTGGGCCCCGAACTGGGCTGTCGCCTCCAGCAGGTCTTCGGCAAGGCCGAGGGGCCGCTCCTCCTCACCCGGCCCGACGATCCGGACGAGACCGTGCTCACCACGCAGGGCCGCCCGCTCTCGCCCGACGACGAGATCCGCCTCGTCGACGCCGAGGGCAAGGACGTCCCTGACGGGGAACCCGGCGAACTCCTCGCCCGGGGCCCTTACACCCCGCGGGGCTACTACCGGGCGCCCGGCCCCAACGCGCGCTCCTTCACCGCGGACGGCTACTTCCGCACCGGCGACCTCGCTCGGCGGACCCAGGACGGCAACCTCGTGGTGACCGGCCGCCTCCAGGATGTCCGGCGGCGGGCCGACCGCGAGGAGCCGTCCGGCCCGTGACGGGCCGGACGGCCGCGGAACCGCCGGCCCGGGTCACCCGTGCCAGGACCGCCACAGCGCCGCGTACGCCCCGTCGGCCGCGACCAGCTCGTCGTGCGAGCCGAGTTCGCTGATCCGGCCGGCCTCGACCACCGCGATCACGTCCGCGTCGTGCGCCGTGTGCAGCCGGTGGGCGATGGCGATGACCGTGCGCCCGTCCAGCACCCGGGCGAGCGAACGCTCCAGGTGCCGCGCCGCACGAGGGTCCAGCAGCGAGGTGGCCTCGTCCAGCACCAGCGTGTGCGGGTCCGCCAGCACCAGCCGGGCCAGCGCGATCTGCTGCGCCTGCGCCGGGGTCAGCGCCGTGCCCCCGGAACCGACCTCGGTGTCCAGGCCGGCCTCCAGGGCCCGCGCCCAGCCGTCCGCGTCGACCGCGCCGAGCGCCGCCCACAGTTCGGCGTCCCCGGCACCGGTCCGGGCCAGGCGGAGGTTGTCGCGCAGCGAGCCCACGAACACGTGGTGCTCCTGGTTGACCAGCGCCACGTGCTCGCGCACCCGCTCCGCGGGCATCCGCGACAGCCGCGCCCCGCCGAGGGTGACCTCGCCGGTCCGGGGCGCGTAGATGCCCGAGAGCAGCCGTCCCAGGGTGGACTTGCCGGCGCCCGAGGGCCCGACGAGCGCCATCCGGGTGCCCGGCGGTACGGACATCGACACCTGGTGCAGGACGTCCACGCCCTCCCGGTAGCCGAAGTGGACCTCCTCGGCCCGTACGTCCCGGCCCTCGGGAGCCACCTTCGCGTCCCCGGCGTCCGGCTCGATCTCCCGTACGCCCACCAGCCGGCCCAGGGAGACCTGGGCGACCTGCAGTTCGTCGTACCAGCGCAGGATCAGGCCGATCGGATCGACGAGCATCTGCGCCAGCAGCGCGCCCGTGGTCAGCTGCCCCACCGACATCCAGCCCTGGAGCACGCAGTAACCGCCGATCATCAGCACCGAGCCGAGGATCGTCACGAAAGTGACGTTGATGACGGGGAAGAGGACCGTCCGCAGGAACAGCGTGTACCGCTCCCAGGCCGTCCACTCCTTGATCCGCCGCTCCGACAGCGCGATCCGGTCCGGCCCGAGGCGGTGCGCCTCGACCGTGCGGCCCGCGTCCACCGTCTCGGTGAGCACGGCCGCGACCGCCGCGTAGCCGGCCGCTTCCGAGCGGTACGCCGACGGCGCGCGCCGGAAGTACCAACGGCAGCCGATCACCAGCACCGGCAGCGCCACCAGCGCGGCCAGCGCCAGCGGCGGCGCGGTCACCGCGAGCGCGCCGAACAGCAACCCGGCCCACACCACGCCGATCGCGAGCTGTGGGACGGCCTCGCGCATGGCGTTCGCCAGCCGGTCGATGTCGGTGGTGATCCGCGACAGCAGGTCACCGGTACCGGCCCGCTCCAGCACGCCGGGCGGCAGGCCCACCGACCGCACGAGGAAGTCCTCGCGCAGATCGGCCAGCATCTCCTCACCCAGCATCGCCCCGCGCAGCCGGACCAGCCGGACGAAGAACGTCTGGACGGCGAGCGCCAGCGCGAACAGCAGGGCCACGCGCCCCAGATGGAGCTCGCGCGCCCCCTGCGCGAGATCGTCCACGACCCGGCCCAGCAGGTACGGGCCGACCATGGAGGCGATCACCGCGATCGCGTTGACCGTCACCAGCGCCACGAAGGCCCGCCGGTGGCGCCGGAACAGGCCGCGCACATAGCCCCGTACGGTCGCCGCATTGCCCACGGGCAGCGTCGCGGCCGACTGGGGGGCCGCCGGATCGTACTCCGGCGGCGCCACGCCGATCATGCGGATTCCTCGATCTCTGTGAGTGCTTCTTCCAGGTCTGTCAGTTCCAGCCGGGCGAGGGGCCGCTGCTGCTCCTCGTCCGTCTCACGGGTGACCACCGCCCGGTACAGCGGCTCGCGGTGCAGCAGTTCGCGGTGCGTGCCGACCGCCGCCACCGTGCCCCCGTCGATGAGTACGACCCGGTCCGCGCGGTCCAGCAGCAGCGGCGAGGAGGCCAGTACCACCGTGGTGCGGCCGGTGCGCAGGGTCGCGACCCCGTCCGCGATCCGCGCCTCGGTGTGCGAGTCGACCGCGGAGGTCGGCTCGTCCAGCACCAGCACCTCAGGGTCGGTGACCAGGGACCGGGCCAGCGCGAGACGCTGACGTTGCCCGCCGGACAGCGAGCGGCCGCGCTCCGTGATCCGCGCGTCCATCGGGTCGTCGACGCCGTCCGGCGCCGACTGCAGCAGTGCGTCCAGCACGTCCGCGCACTGGGCGGCCGCCAGGGCCGCGCCGGAGTCGACCGCGCCGGAGGCCGGTACGTCGAACAGCTCCCGCAGGGTCCCGGACAGCAGCACCGGATCCTTGTCCTGTACGAGGACCAGCGTGCGCGCGGTGTCCAGCGCGAGCTCGTCCAGCGCGATGCCGCCGAGGAGCACCGACGGACCATCGCCCGCCGCGTCGTCCTTCCCCTCGTCGTCCATGGGGTGGCCGCCGAGGCGTTCGGCGAGCCGGCCCGCCAGGTCCGGGTCCCCGCACACGACGGCGGTGAACCGGCCCGCGGGGGCCAGCAGCCCGGTCTGCGGGTCGTACAGGCCCCCGCCGGCGGCCGGTGCCTCCACCGCCCCGGCCCCGGTCCCGCCCTCGCCCGCGGCTTCGGCGGCGTCCGTACGGGTCAGCGACAGCACCCGGGCGGCCCGCTTGGCGGAGGGGCGCGAGAAGGAGTAGGCCATGGCGATCTCCTCGAAGTGCCGCAGGGGATAGAGCAGCGTCGCCACCGCGCTGAACGCCGCGACGAGTTCACCCACCGCGATGCGCCCGTCCACGACGAGCGTGGCGCCGTACCAGACCACCGTGATCAGCAGAGCGCCCGGGAGCAGCACCTGGATCGCGGAGATCAGCGCCCACATCCGGGCACTGCTCACGGCGGCCTTGCGGACTTCCTGCGAGGCCTCGCGGTACCGGCCGAGGAACAGCTCCTCACCGCCGATGCCGCGCAGCACGCGCAGCCCCGCCACGGTGTCGGAGGCCAGCTCGGTGGCCTTGCCCGCCTTCTCCCGCTGGATGTCGGCGCGCTTGGTGGCGCGCGGCAGCAGCGGCAGCGCGGCCAGGGCGATCAGCGGTACGCCGATGGCCACGACCACGCCCAGCTCGGGTGCGTAGAACAGCAGGCCGACGCAGACGAGCACGACGGCGAAGACGGCCGCGAGGAAGCGGGAGACCGCCTCGACGAACCAGCCGATCTTCTCGACGTCGCCCGTGGAGACCGCGACGACCTCGCCCGCGGCGACCCGGCGGGTCAGGGCCGAGCCCAGCTCGGCCGTCTTGCGCGCGAGCAGCTGCTGCACGCGTGCGGCGGCGGTGATCCAGTTGGTGACGGCGGTGCGGTGCAGCATGGCGTCGCCGACCGAGATGGCGACGCCGATCAGCAGGAGCAGCGCTCCGACGAGCAGCAGCCGGTTCGCGTCGCGTTCGATGACCGCGTCGACGCCCAGTCCCACGGCGTACGGCAGCCCCGCGATGCCGGAGAAGTGCAGGATTCCCCAGCACAGGCTCTTGAGCTGTCCGCCGAGCTGACCGCGCCCCAGCCACAGGAGGAAACGGGGGCCTGAGCGAGCGTCGGGTACCCCTGGATCCGGATACGGAAGATCGCTGATCTGCATGACGCCCCATGACTGGTCGAGTGGTCCAAACCGTGCAAGGTTCGCCTTCCGGACCGGCCCGGGGCAATCGATTTTCCGTCGGCGGAGGCCTCCCGCGATGAGGTCTGCGGACCCGTTGACGGCGTTGTGCCTGCCCAGAGGGGTCGCGCGCTCCGGCGTTCACGGGCGCGTGGCGTGCTCCAGTTCGATCAGCGCCGAACGGTAACTCCGCCCCGTCGCCCGGTCCATGCCCACCTCGCACATCCGGTTCGCCGACAGGTGCGCGTCGAAGGCCCGCGCCGTCACCTCCGCCGCCTCGCGCGCCGTGGCCGAGGCCGTCAGTTCCGGGTGCAGCATCCCCCGGTCGCCCGCGAAGGCGCAGCAGCCCGCGTCGTCCGGGACCACCACCTCCTCGGCGCAGGCCCCGGCCACCGCCCGCAGCTGCGCCTCGTCGCCCAAGTGCCGCATCGAACAGGTGGGATGGACCACGGCCGAGGCGACCGTGCGCCGGACCTCCAGGTGCGGCAGCAGTTCCTCCGCGGCCCACACGACCGAGTCGAGGATCCGCAGCTCCGCGTGGAGCGCCCGGTTGTCCTGCGTCAGGTACGGGACCACCTCGTGCGCGATGCCCAGCGTGCAGGAGGAGGCGTCGACGACCAGCGGCAGCCGTCCGCCGGCCGTCCAGCCCCAGGCCGCCTCGACGATCCGGTTGGCCATCTCCCGGTTCCCGGCGTCGTAGCCCTTGGAGTGCCAGATGGTCGCGCAGCAGGTTCCCTTCACGTCGCGGGGGATCCAGACGGGCTTGCCGGCGCGCTCCGACACGGCCACCACGGCCTCCGGCAGGGAGGGCCCGGGACCGCCCCCGGATCCGCCGAGGATCCGGTTGACGCAGGCCGGGTAGTACACCGCCGTGGCGCCCACGCGGCGGGTCGCGGGCAGGCTCCGCGCGGCGGCGCCGGGGATCTGCGGCAGCCACCGCGGCAGCAGGTCCGGTCGTACGGCCTTCCGCGCGGCCTCCGTGACCGCTTCGAGGGCCCGGTCCCCGACCCGGCGGGAGAGGCGGTCGGCGGCGGCCACCGTCAGCCGGGCGGCGGCCTCGACGGTCCGGAACCGCCGGGCGGCCAGCGCGGCGACGGCCTCCTCGCGCGCGCTGTGCCGGCGGTGGCGGAAGTCCCTCATCAGCGCTCCGGTGTCGATGCCGACAGGGCAGGCCAGCCTGCAGGTGGAGTCGCCCGCGCAGGTGTCCACCGCGTCGTGGCCGTAGGCGCCGAGCAGTGCGTCGAGCACGGGGGAGCCGGGCTGCTGGCGCACCATCTCGCGGCGCAGCACGATCCGCTGGCGCGGAGTGGTCGTCAGGTCCTCGCTGGGGCACGTCGGTTCGCAGAATCCGCACTCGATGCAGGGGTCGGCCACCGCCTCCACCCGCGGAATGGTCTTCAGGCCGCGCAGATGGGCCCGCGGGTCGCGGTCGAGGAGGATGCGCGGGGCGAGCACCCCGTCCGGGTCGACGACCCGTTTGGTGCGCCACATCAGCCCGGCCGCCCGGGGGCCCCATTCCAGTTCCAGGAAGGGGGCCATGTTGCGCCCGGTGGAGTGCTCGGCCTTCAGGGACCCGTCGAAACGCTCCACGGTGAGCCGGCAGAAGGCCTCCATGAAGGCCCCGTACCGCTCGACGTCGGCCGGGTCGGCGGCGTCGAAGGCGAGCAGGAAGTGCAGGTTCCCGTGGGCGGCGTGCCCGGCGACGGCGGCGTCGAAGCCGTGCTCCGCCTGGAGTGCGAGGAGCGCCTCGCAGGCCTCGGCCAGCCGGGAGGGCGGTACCGCGAAGTCCTCGGTGATCAGGGTGGTGCCGGGGGCGCGGGCCCCGCCGACGGCCGTGACGAAGGCCTTGCGGGCCGTCCAGTAGCCGCCCACGGTCTTCGGGTCACTGGTGAAGGCGTTGGTGACCGAGGCCACCGGGGCGATCAGGTCGAGTCCGGCGAGGGCTCGCGTGGCCCGGAGCGCGCAGGCCGCCCGGCCGGCCTCGTCGGGGGCCCGGAACTCGACGAGCAGGGCGGTCGTGTCCTGGGGCAGGTCCGCCCAGTCGGCGGGAACGCCCGCGACGCTGACGCACGCGCGCAGGGTGTTGCCGTCCATCAGCTCCACGGCGACGGCGCCCGCCTCGTTGAAGACGGGCACGGCCGCGGCGGCGGCGGGCAGCGAGGGGAAGAACAACAGGGCGGAGCAGACCTCGCGGTCGAGGGGGAGGGTGTCGAAGACGACCTCGGAGATGAAGCCGAGGGTGCCTTCCGAGCCGACCATCAGTCCCCGCAGGATCTCGACGGGGGTGTTGCCGTCGAGGTAGGCGTCGAGGCGGTAACCGGTGGTGTTCTTGATCTCGTACTTGGCGCGGATCCGGGCGGTCAGCGCGGGGTCGGCCTCGATCTCCTGCTTGATCTCCATCAGCCCCTGGCACAGGGCCGGTTCGGCGCGTGCCAGCTCCTCGTCGGCCAGCGGGTCGGCGGTGTCCACGACGGTGCCGCCGGGCAGGACGAACGTGAGGGAGGAGAGCGTGCGGTACGAGTTCCGCGTGGTGCCCGCGGTCATGCCGGAGGCGTTGTTGGCGACGACCCCGCCGAGGGTGCAGGCGAGGGCGCTGGCCGGGTCGGGGCCGAGGACGCGGCCGCGCCGGGCGAGGGCGGCGTTGGCCCGCATCACGGTGGTGCCGGGCCGGATCCGGGCCCGCCGGCCATCCTCCAGCACCTCGATCCCGGCCCAGTGGCGGCGTACGTCGACCAGGATGTCCTCGCCCTGGGCCTGGCCGTTGAGCGAGGTGCCGGCGGCGCGGAAGACGACCTCGCGCCCGCGGCCGTGGGCGTACGAGAGCACCGCGCAGACGTCGTCGATGTCCTCGGCGATCACCACGACCTGGGGCACGAACCGGTAGGGGGAGGCGTCGGAGGCGTAGCGGACCAGGTCGGAGACCTTCCACAGCACCTTCTCGGGGCCCAGCAGGCGGGTCAGCTCGCCGCGCAGCGGCTCTGGGGTGCCGCCGGCGCGGTGCGCGGGGACCCGGTCGGGGGAGGGGCCGCCGGTGCCGCGCGGGCGCAGTGTCCCCGGCTTCGGTTCCAGCAGCGGCATGTCCGACCCCTCGCCTCGTCGAGGCCCACGTGTGGCCTACTCAGCAGGTGCGCTCCGCCGGCGCGTCCGACAGGGCGTTCAGCAGGCCGCCGAGCACGTCGCGCTGGTCGGCGGTCAACGGAGCCAGGATCTCCTCTGCCGCGTCGGTTCGCGCGTTGCGCAGACGGCGCAGCGTGGCGCGGCCGGTGTCGGTGAGCTCGATCCGGATGACGCGCCGGTTGGCGGGGTCGGGCGCGCGGCGCACGCAATCGGCCGCCTCCAGGCCGTCGACGAGGGTGGTCACGGCGCGCGGGACGACTTCGAGGCGCGCGGCGAGGTCCGCCATCCGGGGCGGTTGCTCGCCCTCGTAGTGCGAGACGAGGCGCAGCAGCCGACTCTGGGCGGGAGTGATCCCGAGCGGCTCCATGTGGCGCTTCTGGATCCGGTGGAGCCTGCGCGTCAGGCGCAGGAGCTGTTCGGCGAGGAGGCGATCGGTGTCGGAGGCGGAGCTCATGCGGGAACAATATCAGCACCATGTTCATTGTGAGTATAGGTAACAATGACCTATACTCCAATGACGTCGACAGTGCCGAACCCGGCGCCGAGCCGACTCCGCGAAAGACCTCGACCACCGACTTGACCCCTGACTCCCGACCCCTGAGAGGGCGCCCATGCCGCACGACGAACCGAAGTGGATCCCATCGAAAGACCCCCTCGATCCGGCCCGCCCCGCCCCGGCGGAACAGCCGCGGGAGCTGCGCCGCATCGTGGCGCTCTTCCGGCCCTACCGGGGCAGGCTCGCCGTCGTCGGCCTGCTCGTCGGCGCCTCCTCGCTGGTCGGCGTCGCCTCGCCGTTCCTGCTGCGGGAGATCCTCGACGTCGCGATCCCGCAGGGCCGTACCGGGCTGCTCAGCCTGCTCGCGCTCGGCATGATCCTCACCGCCGTCGTCACCAGCGTCTTCGGCGTGCTCCAGACGCTGATCTCCACCACGGTCGGCCAGCGCGTCATGCACGACCTGCGCACCGCCGTCTACGCGCAGCTGCAGCGGATGCCGCTGGCCTTCTTCACCCGGACCCGCACCGGTGAGGTGCAGTCCCGCATCGCCAACGACATCGGCGGCATGCAGGCCACGGTCACCTCCACCGCGACCTCGCTCGTCTCGAACCTGACGGCCGTCATCGCCTCCGTCGTCGCCATGCTGGCACTCGACTGGCGGCTCACCCTCGTCTCGCTGCTCCTGCTCCCCGTCTTCGTGTGGATCAGCCGGCGGGTCGGCCGTGAGCGCAAGAGGATCACCACGAAGCGGCAGAAGCAGATGGCCGCCATGGCCGCGACGGTCACCGAGTCGCTCTCGGTGAGCGGCATCCTGCTGGGCCGGACCATGGGCCGTTCCGAGTCGCTCACCTCGGCCTTCGCCGAGGAGTCAGAAAAGCTCGTCGGCCTCGAAGTGCGTTCCAGCATGGCCGGCCGCTGGCGGATGTCCACGATAGGCATCGTCATGGCCGCGATGCCCGCGCTCATCTACTGGGCCGCCGGCCTGGCCCTCCAGACGGGTGCCCCCTCGCTCTCCGTCGGCACCCTCGTCGCCTTCGTCACCCTCCAGCAGGGCCTCTTCCGGCCCGCCGTGAGCCTGCTGTCGACCGGTGTGCAGATACAGACCTCGCTCGCGCTGTTCGCCCGCATCTTCGAGTACCTCGACCTGCCGGTGGACATCACCGAGCGCGCCGAGCCGGTGCGCCTGGACCGCGCCAAGGGCGAGGTCACGCTGGAGGACGTGCACTTCGCGTACGACGCCGAGAGCGGACCGACCCTCACGGGGATCGAGATCACGGTCCCGGCCGGCGGCTCCCTCGCCGTGGTCGGCCCGACCGGATCCGGCAAGAGCACCCTCAGCTACCTCGTCCCCCGGCTCTACGACGTGACCGGCGGACGGGTCGCCCTCGACGGGGTGGACGTGCGCGACCTCGACTTCGACTCGCTCGCCCGCTCCATCGGCGTGGTCTCCCAGGAGACGTACCTCTTCCACGCCTCGGTCGCGGACAACCTGCGCTTCGCCAAGCCGGACGCCACGGACGAGGAGATCACCGAAGCGGCCCGGGCGGCACAGATCCACGACCACATCTCGTCGCTGCCCGACGGGTACGACACCCTGGTCGGCGAGCGCGGATACCGGTTCTCCGGAGGCGAGAAGCAGCGGCTGGCCATCGCCCGCACCATCCTGCGCGACCCGCCGGTGCTGATCCTCGACGAGGCCACCAGTGCCCTGGACACCCGTACCGAGCATGCCGTCCAGCAGGCCATCGACCACCTCTCGGCCGGCCGCACCACCATCACCATCGCGCACCGCCTCTCCACCGTCCGCGACGCCGACCAGATCGTGGTCCTCGACGGGGGCCGCATCGCCGAGCGCGGTACGCACGAGGAGCTGCTGAAGGCGGACGGCCGGTACGCCGCCCTGGTCCGCCGGGACCGGGATGCCGCGCTGACGCCCGAGCCGCCCGAGGGCCTCCAACTGGCTCCGGTGAATGTGTGACCGTATGACCAGCACACAGGCGGGGTGCCGGACATGTGATGATTCGCGGGTTAGCGTTGCCGCATGCGTCATGAGTACCTGCCGCCGCAGCGCCGTTCCCGGCTCACCCGCCGGGGCCGGCTGGCGCTCTTCCTCGGCACGCTGCTGGCCATCGGTGCGGTAGTCCTGATCCCGTTCTTCAGGGAGGGGGAAGCACCGGAGAAGCCACGCCAGTTGCTGATCCCCGAAGGGTGGCGCGCCCCGCAGGTGTACGCCGCCATCGACCGCGCGCTGAAGCTCCCGCCGGGCTCCGCGAAGTCGGCGGTGGCCACCGCCGGACTGGCCCTGCCCGCGGAGGCGAAGGGCAACCCGGAGGGCTACCTCTTCCCGGCGACCTACCCGGTGACCTCGAAGTCCACCCCCGCCACGCTCCTCGCGTACATGGTGCGGACGGCGAACGAGAAGCTCGCCACCAGGGCCGTCGCGGACGGCGGCCAGGCCCACGGGATGACCCCGTACCAGACGGCCACCCTGGCCAGCACCATCGAGGCGGAGGCGGAGGGCCGCGCCGACATGGGCAAGGTCGCACGGGTGGTGCACAACCGGCTGGCGAAGTCGATGCCGCTGCAGATGGACTCCACCATCGACTACGCGCTGAACCGCAGCACCGTGGACACCAAGCTGAGCGACACCCGCATCGACAGCCCCTTCAACACCTACGAACGCCAGGGCCTGCCGCCCACCCCGATCGGCAGTCCGGGCCTGGCGGCCCTGGCGGCCGCGGTCGCGCCGACGCCCGGCGACTGGCTGTTCTTCGTCACCGTGAAGCCGGGGGACACCCGCTTCTCGGCGACCTACGACGAGCACGGGAAGCACGTGGCGGAGTTCCACCGGATCCGCGCCCACGCGGGTTCCCGCGCACGTCAGGGGGGTGCCACCGGGAGGTGACCCGGGAGCGACCCCGGACCGGACGGGGGCGGCCGGTCAGGCCGCGGGCGAGCCCACCCGTTCGCGGGCAAGCAGCCGGCGGATCTCGCGGACCGCCGCCCCGCCCGCGCGGTTGGCGCCGATGGTCGACGCCGAGGGGCCGTAGCCGACCAGATGGATCCGCTCGTCGCGCACGGCCCTGGTCCCCTCGACCCGGATGCCGCCGCCCGGCTCGCGCAGGCGCAGCGGGGCCAGGTGGTCGACGGCCGCGCGGAATCCGGTCGCCCACAGGATGACGTCCGCGTCCACGCGGCTCCCGTCCGCCCACACGGCGCCGCCGGCGGTGATCCGCTGGAAGACGGGCCGGCGGTCCAGGACCCCCGAGGCCAGGCCCGCCCGGACGGCCTCGTTCAGCGGGAGCCCGGTCACGCTGACCACGCTCTGTGGCGGCAGCCCCCGGCGCACCCGCTCGTCCACCCGGGCCACCGCGGCCCGGCCCTCGGCCTCGCCGAAGCCGCCGTCGCGGAAGACCGGGGGCCGCCGGGTCACCCAGGTGGTCTCCGCCGCCACCTCGGAGATCTCCAGGAGGTGCTGCACGGCCGAGGTGCCGCCGCCCACGACGATCACCCGCGCCGCCGCGAACTCCTGCGGCCCCGGATAGTTCGCCGTGTGCAGCTGCCGGCCCCGGAAGGTCTCCTGGCCGGGGTAGCGCGGCCAGAACGGCCGGTCCCAGGTCCCCGTGGCGTTGATCAGGGCCCGGGCCGACCAGACGCCGGCCGAGGTCTCGACGCGCAGCCGGCCGCCGTCGCCCTCGCGTACGGCCGAGACGTCCACGGGACGCCGTACGCGCAGGCCGAAGCGGTTCTCGTAGGAGGCGAAGTACTCCCCGATCACCTCGGACGAGGGCCTCAGCGGGTCGGCGCCGACCAGCTCCATGCCGGGCAGCGCGTGCATCCCGTGGACCCTGCCGTAGGTGAGCGAGGGCCAGCGGAACTGCCAGGCCCCGCCCGGGCGCGGCGCGTGGTCCAGGACCACGTGGCCGAGCCCCGCCCGCGTCAGGTGGTAGGCGCTGGACAGGCCGGCCTGCCCGGCGCCGACGACCACCACGTCCGCCACGTTCACCGTGTCCACGTCCCGCGTCACATCGTTCACGGTTCTACTAACTGGCGGGGGTCGCGGGATCTTCCCCGCCGGCCGTCGCCGGGAAAAGGGCGTCAGCAGCCGCGGCGACACGCGGCGGAGGCCACCCGCAGCAGGTCGATGTGACCGCGCGTGCCACCCCGGCCGGGCGGGGGTCGATGGGGTCTCGCCGGCTGGACTCGCCGTCTCCGATATCGGGACACCGGTGTGCGGGTCCGTCAGCTGCCGGCCGGTCCGCGGCCCGCGCCGGGGCCGGTTCCGCGCAGCGTCGCCAGGACCGGTCCGACCGGCTGGAGGGTGAGGCCGGGGAACACCCCGGCCCGCGCGCTCCCGCTGTCCAGGTGGAACCGCTGCCCCAGCACGGCCAGTACGAGCGCGGCCTCCACCAGCGCGAACCGCGCCCCCAGGCAGGCGCGCGGGCCCCCGCCGAAGGGGAACCAGGCGTGTTCGGGCACCGGATGAGGGGCGTCCGCGTCCCACCGCTCGGGGCGGAAGGCCTCCGGGTCCGGGAACCACCGCGCGTCGCGGTGCATCGACCAGGGGCTGGTCCACACCGCCGTTCCCGCCGGCACCGCCCGCCCGCCGATGCTCGCGCCCTCGGTGGCCACCGCCGAGATCAGCCAGATCGGCGGATAGATCCGCAGCGCCTCCTTGACCACTTGCCGCGTCCAGGGCAGCCGCGCGTAGTCGTCGTACGTCGGCAGCCGTCCGCCGAGCACCCGGTCCAGCTCCTCCGTCAGCCGGGCCCGCGCCTCGGGGGCTCCCGACAGCAGCTGCCAGGCCCAGGTCAAGGTGGTCGACGTGGTCTCGTGGCCGCCGATGTAGAGGGTGATCGACTCGTCCCGCAGCTCCTTGCGGGAGAGCGGCCGGCCGTGCTCGTCGCGGGCCGCGAGCAGCCGGCTCAGCAGGTCGTCCCGCTCCGTGCCGGCGGCCGATGCCGCCTCGTGTTCCCGTATGACGTGCTCGATCTCCCGGTCGAGGACCGCCACGGCTGCCCGCATCCGGCGCCGCCCGGGCGTGCGCACCCACGGCGGCAGGAACAGCGTCAGCCCCCGGAACTCCGCGCCCAGCTCCCGCTGTGCCGTGGCCATCGCCGCGCTGATGGGCGCCTCCCGGCCGGCCGCGTCGCTCCCGAACAGCGTGCGCACCGCGATCCGCTGGGTGAGCCCGGCCATCTCCCGGTGCACGTCGATGCGTTCGCCCTCGCGCCAGCCGCCGGCCAGCGCGTCGGCGCACTCCACCATCGTGGCGGCGTACGAGCGCACCTGGCGCGGCCGCACGGCGGGCTGGACCAGTGCCCGCTTGCGCCGCCAGTCGTCCCCGGTGGCCACGACCACCCCGTCGCCCAGCAACTGGTGGAAGGCCCAGCCCAGTTCCATCGGTTTGAAGCTGGACTCGACGGCGGCCAGCAGTTCACCGGCGTGCTCGGGCCGGGAGACCAGCACGTTGCGCTGCGGGCCGAGGGCCCACGGCACCCAGTCGCCGTGGTCGTCGCGCAGGGACTCGAAGAAGGCCAGTGGATCGCGGGCGAAGGCGGGCAGGTTCCCGAGCAGGGGCCACCGGCGGGGTCCGCCGTTCCGGGTGCCCGGGGGCAGGGTCGCGGTCACGCAGGCATGGTGCCAGCAGCCTCCGTGGGGCACCAGAGGCGGGAGCCCGCCGTTCGTCCGCCCTCGCTCCCGGCCTCGCTCCCGCCCGCGCCTCCGCGCCGCCCGTGCCTGTGGGGCCGTCAGATCGTCCGGCGCGCAGTCAGCCAGTCGTGCGCCGCGTCCGCGGTGAACTGAGGCCGTCCGCCCCGGAAGAGGAGTCCGGCCGAGGCGAAGGCCGGGTCGTCCGCGATGTCCGTCGCGTACGGGATCACGATGCAGCCCATGCCCGCGGCGTGGGCGGCCAGCGCTCCCGGCGTCGCGTCCTCGACGACCACGCAGTCGGCGGGCCGAGCGCCCAGCCGGCGGGCCGCCTCCAGGAACACGTCCGGAGCGGGCTTGCCGTGCGCGACCTCCTCGGCGGAGACGACCGTGGTCAGCAGCGCGTCCAGCCCGGTGCCCGCCAGGACGGCGTCGATCGCCTCGAGCGACGAACCGGAGGCCACCGCCATCGGCACCCCTTCGGCGTACAGCCGCTCGACGAACTTCCGCATCTGCGGGAAGACCTCGGTCCGGGTGCGGGCCAGGTCCAGGTAGGCGGCGTTCTGCTCGGCGAGCAGCTGTTCGACCGGCGCCCGGATCCCGTACCGCTCCTTGAGGATCTCCAGCGTCTCCAGGGTGCCGATGCCGATGAAACGCGCGTGCTGTTCCCACGTGAAATCGGGGACTCCGTACCGCTCCAAGGTGCGGCGCCCGGATTCGTAGTAGTTCGGTTCGCTGTCCACGAGGGTGCCGTCGAGATCGAATATGACGGAAATCATCCGCTGTGCCCGTCCTGCCGCTTATGTCCTGTCTTGGTCATCCTGTCAGGTCTTGCGGGCGTTCCTCCCCACGGATTCGACCAGAGGCAGCAGCCGGTGCGCGACCCGCTCGCGCAGCGCCACCTCCGTCCGCGTGCGGACCACGCCGGGCAGCTGGATTAGCCGCTGGATCACGTCCTCGAGGTGCGCGTTGTCGCGGGCCGCCACGCGGGTCAGCAGGTCCCCGCCGCCGGTGATCGAGAAGGCCTCGATGATCTCCGGTACGGCGGCCAGCGCGTCCCCGACGTCGTCCAGATGTCCCTGGGTGACCTCGATGTGGACGAAGGCCAGCACCGGATGGCCCAGCGCGGCGGGGGAGAGGACCGGCCCGGTCCCCGTGATCACGCCGGTGCGCTCCAGCCGGTCCAGCCGGGCCTGCAGGGTCCCGCGCGCGACGCCGAGGATCCGGGCGTACTCGCGGACGCTGGTGCGCGGCTGCTCGATCAGCAGACGCAGGATTCGGGTGTCGAGCTCGTCCACCGCCATGCCCCGACTGTACCAATGGCCCAGTTCAGGGCGATCGTTCCCGGCCAGGGGCGGGCCCGGTGTGCAGCGGAGGCTGCCCCCGGTAAGCCAGGCCCACCACCAGTACCGCGGCGGCGGCCGGCAGCAGGAGCCAGCCCACCGTGCAGCCGGCCCGGATCAGCAGCGCCCCGAGGGCCCCGCCGGCGAACATGGCGAGGACGGACAGGCCGCGCAGCTTCCAGCCGGCCGTCCCGTATCCGTAGACGGCATCGCGCCCCATGGCGGAGCCGCCGAGGAAGGCGGTCATGGACCGGGTGACCAGCGTCGTCGGCACACCCGGCACGTTCGCCCGCATGATCGTCGTGTTGCGCATGCCCATCGCCAGCGCCAGGACCGCCGTCACCGCCAGGTGCCGAGGGGTCGGCGATCCGTACCGCGGCACCAGCCCCCAGGCCGCGGCCGCGGCCGCCAGGATCACCCCGGCCTCGACCATGAGGCCCATGACGAACCAGCGCCGCCCGCGGGCCTCCGTCACGGCCTCCAAGTGGGAGCCGCAGACCACCCCGAGGACGAACGCGGCCAGCGAGATCCCGGCGGGCAGCGTCGGCAGGTTGCCCGCCCGCGCGGCACCGAAGGCCAGGAACAGCACGTTGCCGGTCTGCATCGCCGTGAAGGCGGGCCCGAGCGCGAGCAGGCTCACCGCCTCGACCACCCCGGTCACCGCGGTCAGGGCGACCATCAGCGCCGGCATGTGCGGCGGGAGCTGCGAACCGGCCCTCCGCGCGGCCCTCCGCTTCTCGTCCATGACGCCCGACAGTGACACGCCCGCCCGCCTCCCCCGGCACCGACATGCCGGAAGGCATAGGGTCCGGGGGATGAGCGACCTGTTGCTGGTGAGGCACGGAGAAACATCCTGGAGCGCCGGCGGACGGCACACCGGACGCACCGACGTCCCACTGAACGAGGGCGGGATCGAGGAGGCCCTCTCGCTGGCCCCCTGCTTCCGGGACCGCCACCCGGCCCTCGTGCTGACCAGCCCGCTGCACCGCGCCGTCGCCACCGCCGAACTCGCCGGACTCACCGGTGCGGTCACCGACCCCGACCTGTACGAATGGGACTACGGCGGCTACGAGGGCATCACCACCCAGGAGATCCGCCGGACCACCCCGGACTGGTCCCTGTGGACCCACGGCGTCCCGCCCGGCGACCCGGCCCACCCCGGCGAGAGCGCCGCCCAGGTCGGCGCCCGCGCGGACCGCGCCCTCGCCCGGGTCGCCCCCGTGCTCCGCGCGGACGGCGGCGACGTCGTGCTCGTCGCCCACGGACACTTCCTGCGCGTCCTCACCGCCCGCTACCTGGGCCTGGAGCCCGCGGACGGCCGGCTGTTCCTGCTGCGCACCGGCACGGTCAGCGCGCTCTCCACGGAACACGGGCTCCCGGTCATCGCGGGCTGGAACATCCGCCCCTGACCGGCCCGTCCCGCCTCGCGCGCCGGTGCCGGGTGCGTGACCATTCGTACATGGGTCAGGACCGAACGGATGTCGAACACGAGCCGGACCGCGGGGAAGAGGGGCTCAAAGCCAACGCGATCGGCTTCCTCGACGCGCTCGTCATCGGCCTGAACTCCACCTCGCCCGCCTACTCCCTGGCCGCCGTCCTCGGGCCGATCGTGGCCCTGGTCGGGCTCTACGCGCCGGGCGTGATGCTGGCCTCCTTCGTGCCCATGCTGCTCATCGCCGCCGCCTTCTACTACCTGAACAAGGTGGACCAGGACTGCGGGACGACTTTCTCGTGGGTCACCCGGGCCATGGGCCCCTGGGCCGGCTGGCTCGGCGGCTGGGCGATCGCCATGACGGGCGTGCTGGTCATCGGCTCGCTGGCGGACGTCGCCGTCAACTTCGGCCTGCTCGCCTTCGGACTCGACGACTGGGCCGCCAACCCCTGGATCCGGCAGTCCCTCACCGTCGCCGTGATCCTGGCCATGACCGCCATCTGCGTCATCGGCACCGAGCTCTCGGCCCACCTCCAGGACGTCCTCATCCTCGCCCAGGTCTTCTTCCTGCTGGCCTTCGCGGTGGTCGCCATCTACCGGATCTACGCCGGCACCAGCACCCTGGAGGAGATCGAGCCGTCCCTCACCTGGCTCAACCCCTTCGGCGCGGGCGGCGCCGCCCTCACCGGCGGACTGCTGCTCGGCGTGTTCATGTACTGGGGCTGGGAGTCCGCGGTCAACCTGACCGAGGAGGTCGAGAACTCCGCCACCGCGCCCGGCAAGGCCGGAATCTGGTCGACGGTGATCCTCCTCGTCACCTACCTGTCGGTGTGCTTCGCCGTCGTCGGGTACGCGGGCACCACCTTCCTGGCCGAGAACGCGGCCGAGGAGGAGGCCATCTTCGCCGTGCTCGCCCACGAGGTCATGGGCGGCTGGGACTGGGTGGTGCTCCTCGCCGTCTGCACCTCCGCGCTCGCCTCCACACAGACCACGATCATCCCGGCCTCCCGCACCGCCCTGTCCATGGCCCGCCGGCACGCGCTGCCGCCGCCGCTCGCGCACATCCACCACCGGTTCCGGACCCCGGACGTGAGCACCTGGTGGGTGGCCGGCATCGCCATCGGCTGGTACCTCGTCGTCAACCAGATCAGCGAGAACGCGCTCCTGGACTCCCTCACCGCTCTCTCCCTGCTGATCGCCTTCTACTACGCGCTCACGGGCCTCGCCTGCGCCGTCTACTACCGCCGCCACCTCACGGAGAACGCGCACAACCTCCTGCTCATCGGGGTCGGCCCGGTGGTCGGCGCCGGACTGCTGATCTGGCTGCTGGTGGAGTCGATCGGCGACATGTCCGACCCGGAGAACTCCGCCAGCGGCGTGTCCTGGTTCGGCCTCGGCCCGCCGCTGGTCATCGGGATCGCCATCGCCGTGGTCGGCGTGCTCGTCATGTGCTTCTGGCGGGTACGGGACGGCAGGTTCTGGCAGGAGCGGCGGGGCGTGGTCGACCCGGCACTCGTCCACACCGGGAAGCGCTGAGGAGCCCCGATGTCCGTGGTCCTTGGATACGACGAGTCGCCCGGCGCCGAACGGGCCCTGCACGTGGCGCTGGAGGTGGCCTCCGCCTTCGGCGAGCCGCTCGTCCTCGTCTACGGCGCGGCCGCGCCGGGCGCCGCCGGCGAGGAGTACCGCGCCCACCGGGAGGCCGTGCGCCAAGTGGGCCGCAGCGCTCTCGCCCGCGCCGTCGAGGAGGCCGACGCCGCCGGGGTGCCCTCCACGGTCGAGGTGGTCGACGAGAAGCCGGCGCAGGCCCTGCTGGAGGCCGCCGAGCGCCACCACGCCCGCGTCATCATCGTCGGCAGCTGGGGCGACAGCCCGATCCGCGGCGCCCTGCTCGGCTCCACCCCGCACAAGCTCCTGCACCTGTCGCCGGTGCCCGTCCTGTGCGTACCGACCGAAGGCGGCCCGGCGCTGTGATCCCGGGCGGCTCACCGCCGCACCCGGAAAGCCGGTCCGTTGGTCTCGCGATGGCCGAGGATCCCCACGGGTAACTGTGCCATTGGTCCAGTCGGCCGGGGCCCACTTGAGCCATTGCCCCTGCGGATGCTTATCTGTGGCGTATCCATGTACTTACGGCGCCGCGCAGCGCCGGACGGCAACGAGGCCGGTTCCGGAGCGCGGCGCCTTCGCCGTGCCCGTCGACCGCCCACCACCCCCGGGCGGCACCGGGCCGGCGCGCACCACACGAGGGGGGCGGCACACCGCCGTGAAGAGGATGTTCGTGGCTCCGGATCCGGGGCGTATGAGACTCAGGAACGCGGCCCGCGCGGTGATCGGCGTCGTCGCCGCCGTCGCCCTCGCCGAGCTGTGCGGTCTCTCCCTGAGCGCCTCCATCACCGGAGGACTGGCGGCCCTGCTCGCCCTCTTCACCGTCACCGACGCCACCGTGCGCCGCCAGGCCGTCACCACCGCCCTGCTGCCCGCCGCCGGATTCCCGGTCCTCGCCGTCGCCACCGCCCTGCACGGGCTGACCCCCGCCCGCGACGCGGCCTTCGTGCTCGTCGTCTTCTGCGGGGTCTACGCCCGCCGCTGGGGCCCGCGCGGACACGCGCTCGGGATCTTCGCGTTCATGAACTTCTTCATCACGCAGTTCCTGCACGCCCTCCCCGCCCAGCTCCCGGAGCTGTTCGCCGCCGTGGGCCTGGCCCTGGCCGCCGCCGGCGCCGTACGGTTCCTGCTCTGGCCCATCGAGCGGCGCACCCCCCCGCCCGCCGCCCCCGCACTGCTGCCCCGCCGGGGCCTGGCCCGGCCCACCACCCGCCAGGCCTTCCAGGCCACCGCCGCCTGCGCCGTCGCCCTCGCCATCGGCCAGCTGCTCTCCGAGGACCGCTGGTACTGGGCCGTCGGCACCGCCTGGTGGATCTTCGTCAACACCGCCTCGCGCGGCGAGACGCTCGTCCGGGGCTTCCGCCGGGTGCTCGGCACCGTCATCGGCGTGGCCGCCGGCGTACTGATCGCCATCCCGCTGAACGGCGCACCCGCGCCCACCGCCGTCCTGGTCGCCGCCTGCGTCTTCGCGATCTTCTACACGGCCGCCGTCTCCTACAGCTGGATGATCCTGGCCGTCACCCTCATGGCGGGACTGCTGTACGGCCTCCTGGGCGTCCTGGATCCCGGCCTGCTCGTGCTGCGCCTGGAGGAGACGGCCGTCGGCGCCGTGTGCGCCGCCCTGGCCGTGGTCCTCGTGCTGCCGGTCACCACCCACGCCACGAACGACGCCTGGATCCAGCGCGCCCTGCACTGCGTGCACGCGGCCACCGCCCAGGCCGCCGCCCGCCTGGCCGGCTCCCCGACGGCCGACCCGGCGCCCCACGCCGCCGAACTGGAGACCCTGCTGGCGCGGGTCCGGATGGCGCTCGCGCCGCTGGTCCACCCGCTCAGCCCGTTCCGCGCGCGCAAGGCCCGCGCCGGCCAGGTCATCGCGCTGCTGGACGACTGCGCCCGCGAGGTGCGCGGCCTGGTGGCCGTCGCCGCCGACCCGGACGCGAGCCACGACGCCCGCCTCGCCGCGGCCTGCTGGCGCGTCGAGGCGGCGGTGCAGGCGCTGACCGCCGGGGAGCGTGACGCGAGCGGGCCCGCCACGACCCGCGAGACCGTGACGCACACCGCGGCCTCCGGGCCCGCGCTCGCCCACCTGCACGGCCTGGAGCGGGCCCTCGCCGAACTCGCCGCCCCGCTGGGCAGCGACCCGCGGGCGCCGTTCGTCGTCAGCGCCTGACCAGCCCCCGCGCCGACAGCGCCAGCCCCGCCGGCAGCCGGCCGGCGGAGTGCACCACCCCGAGGGTCTGGGTGGCCCGGGTCAGTGCCACGTACAGGTCGCTGGGCTGGAAGTCGGCCGGCTCCACCACGACCACCGTGTCGAACTCCAGCCCCTTGGCCTGGCGCGGATCCAGCAGGACGACCTCCCGGGTCAGATCCGGCTCCGCGCCCTCCCGTACCCCGGGCAGTACGGCGGCCAGCGCGGCGTGCAGCGCCCGCGGCGCGATCACCGCGAGCCGCCCCTCCGCCGGCCGTTCCCGCTCCACGGCCTCCGCGACCGCCCGCGCCGGGTCCCCGGTCGCGCGCGCCCACGGCCGCACCCCGGTCGTCCGTACCGAACGCGGCGGTTCGAAGCCGGGATCGCGTTCCCGCAGCACGGCCGCCGCAACCTCCATGATCTCGGCCGGCGTGCGGTAGTTCACCCCGAGCCGGACCAGCTCCCAGCGTGCGCCCACGTACGGGGAGAGGATCCGCTCCCAGGAGCCGCAGCCCGCCTCGTCGGCGGTCTGCGCGGGGTCGCCGACCAGCGTCATCGACCGGGTGGGGCAGCGCCGCATCAGCAGCCGCCACGCCATCTCCGACAGCTCCTGCGCCTCGTCCACGATCACGTGCCCGAAGGCCCAGGTGCGGTCGGCCGCCGCCCGCTCGGCGGCGCTGCGGTGGTCGGCCTCCTCCTGGCGCTCGGCCATCCGCTCGGCGTCGATGATGTCGTGGGCCGCGAGGAACTCGTTCTCCTGGTCCTCGAACTCGTACGACTGCGAGCCCTCCGACAGGTCCAGCACCCCCTGCGCGTAGGCGATGCGCCGCTGCCGCTCCCGTTCCTCGGCGGCGCGCCGGGCGCTGTCGTCCTCACCGAGCAGCTCGGCCGCCTCGTCAAGGAGCGGCACGTCGGCCGGGGTCCAGTCCGGCCGGGCCGAGGGCGCGCGCCGGATCAGCCCGGCGTCGTGCGCGGACAGGTGGGTGGGATCCGCCAGGAAGTCGGCGACCAGCTGCTCGGGGGTGAGGGAGGGCCACAGCGAGTCGATCGCCGCGTGCACGGCGGGGCTCATCGCGATCTCCTTGCCGAGCTGGGCCACGTCGTCCGAGCCGAGCAGGTTCGGCCCGCCGTACGGATCGGCGCCCAGCCGGTCGGCGAGCTGCGCGGTGAGCGCGTCGATGATCCGGAAGGCGAAGAAGGGGCGCGCCTGGTTGTGCGGCAGCCCGGCAGCCCGTGCCCGGTCCCGCGCCTCGTACGCCATCGTGCGGTCCAGCAGCAGGGTCCCGTAGTCGTCGTGGTCGATCTCCAGCGCGGGCTCGGGAACCGTGTCGTACTCCTCCCCCGTGCCGGCCGGCACGGCCTCCGGCAGGGCCTGCCGGTCGGCCACGACCCGGGCGAGGACCTCCGCCATCGCCGCCCGCCCCTTCACCGCGGCGGCCCCGGGCCGGTCGGTGCCGGTGGCGTGCACGCCCGGGAAGAGCTCTCCGGGCGTGGCGAGCAGTACGCCCGTCTCGCCGAGGGCCGGCAGCACCTCGCCGATGTATCCGAGGAAGGCCGGCCCCGGTCCGACGATCAGCACCCCGCGCTTGGCGAGCAGTTCCCGGTGGGCGTACAGCAGGTACGCGGCGCGGTGCAGCGCGACCGCGGTCTTCCCGGTGCCGGGACCGCCCTCGACGACCAGCACCCCCCGGTGCGGGGAACGGATGATCCGGTCCTGCTCGGCCTGGATGGTGCGCACGATGTCGTGCATGCGGCCGGTCCGGGCGGCGTCGAGCGCGGCGAGCAGCACGGCGTCCGCGTCGGCGCCCTCGTGCCCGGTGCGCTCCGCGTCGGTCAGGTCGAGGATCTCGTCGTGCAGCGCGGTGACCTCACGTCCCCGGCTGCTGATGTGCCGGCGGCGGCGCAGCCCCATGGGGGTGTGGCCGGTGGCGAGGTAGAACGGGCGGGCCACCTCGGCGCGCCAGTCCAGCACCAGCGGCGTGCGTTCTGTGTCGTCCGCGCGGATACCGATCCGGCCGATGTGGTGGTCACGGCCGTCGGAGAACTCCAGACGGCCGAAACAGAGGCCGTTCTCGCCCGCATTCAGTGCGGAAAGCAGACCGGACTGCTCGGCGACCAGGACATCACGCTCAAGGCGCGCCTGAAACCCGCTCCCCACGTCGCGCAATGCCCCTTCGACCGCACGTTCGGCCTGGTCGCGCAGGTCGTCGAGGCGCCGATAGAGATCGGTGACGAATTGCTGCTCTTTTCGGAATTCCTCGGTTGACAATTGCACTCCCACCGCGATACAGTGTCCTCGTAAGTTATTTGTGGCTTCGTTTTCCATGAAGTCACGAACCAACAAATATACTCTCTTGCATCCCTCGGCAGCGAATTCGGCCGGGGGATTTTTTGCGTACGGTGGATCCCATGACCACCGCACACGGCTCCGCCGACGGAATCGTCTACCGCCTCGCCCGCCCCGAGGACGCGGGCGCCATCGAGGCCCTGGACAGCTCCTTCACCACCGCCACGGTCTTCGAGGTGGCCGCCGCCGAGGACGGCTTCGGCTTCCGGCTCCGCGAAGTCCCCGTGGACCCGCCCGTGCACAAGGTGTTTCCGCCCGAGGAGCACGACGAGCAGGGCTTCGGCGGCGCCGCGGGCCGGGACGCGGACGGGCGCACCTACGTGGCCCTCGACGGTGGCGAGGTGTGCGGCTTCGCGGCCGTCGGCTACGCCGCGTGGAACCGGCGCCTCACGATCGAGGACATCGAGGTCGCGCCCGGCCGCCGGGGCCGCGGCATCGGCCGCGCGCTCATGGAGTGCGCGGCGGAGTACGCCCGTGAACGGGGCGCGGAGCACCTGTGGTTGGAGGTCAGTTCGGTCAACGCCCCTGCCGTGCACGCCTACCGGCGGATGGGTTTCGGTTTCTGCGGCCTCGACACCACGCTGTACGAAGGCACCCCCGCCGCCGGCGAGCAGGCGCTCTACATGAGCCGGCCCTGCCGCTGAACCCGCGCCTGCGCCGGATCGTACGCCCCAACTCCCCCTGCCCGCAGGCCGATCGTCGAAGATCACTCGGAGGAGTGTTCCGGCCGTTCCTCCCGCGCAACGCTGACCTGCGGCATGTACAACGGGTAATTGTTTACTGCACATTCATCCGGCACGTACAGGGTGGATCTGGTCGGACAGGGGGTAACCGCCCGGAATGGAAATTCTTCAACAGCGCTCCACCACCGCTCAGGTGTGGGAAGCGGCCGAGGAGTTCATCCAACTCTTCCACCGGGAGACCAAGGGGGCGGGCGATCCGCGCGCCCGGCTCGCCGCCGTCAGGGCCGAACTGGCCGGGACCGGCACCTACGTGCACACCCCCGAGGAGCTGGCCCACGGGGCGCGCGTGGCCTGGCGCAACAGCAACCGCTGCATAGGCAGGCTCTACTGGAACTCGCTGCGGGTCCGCGACCGCCGCGGGCTCACCGACGCCGACGACATCGCCGCCCAGTGCTTCGACCACCTGCGCGAGGCCACCAACGGCGGCAGGATCAGACCCACGATCACGGTCTTCGCCCCCGACGCCCCCGGCCGCCCCGGCCCGCTGATCTGGAGCGAGCAGCTCATCAGATACGCCGGGTACGGCGACCACCCCTCGATAACCGTCGGCGACGCCCGCAACGCCCCGCTCACCGAGGCCCTGCTCCAACTCGGCTGGGCCGGCGGCTCCGGCAGCCCCTTCGACCTCCTTCCGCTGGTGGTCCAGGGCGTCGACGACAAACCGCGCTGGTTCGACATGCCCCCGGACGCCGTACTGGAGGTGCCGATCGACCACCCCGACGGCGACGGCTGGGCGGACTGGGGACTGCGCTGGCACGCCGTACCCGCGATCTCCAACATGTGCCTGGAGATCGGCGGCATCCACTACCCGGCCGCGCCCTTCAACGGCTGGTACATGGGCACCGAGATCGGCGCGCGCAACCTCGCCGACACCGACCGGTACAACCTCCTCCCGGCCGTCGCCCGCCGCCTCGGTCTGGACACCTCCAGCGAGCGCTCCCTGTGGAAGGACCGCGCGCTCGTCGAGCTCAACCGGGCGGTCCTGCACTCCTTCGACCGCGTCGGCGTCGCCATCGCCGACCACCACTCCGAGTCCCGGCGGTTCCTGTCCCACATGGAGCGGGAGGAGCACAAGGGGCGCGAGGTGGGTGCGGACTGGTCCTGGATCGTGCCGCCGATCTCCGGCTCCGCCACCCCGGTCTTCCACCGCACCTACGCGGACAGCCCGAGCAGCACCGCGTACGTCCACCACCCGGGCGCGCGGGAACGGGCCCAGGGGCGGGATTTGGTCTAGACCTTCTGTTACCGTCGGCTCCGAACGGATCCGAGAGCGGTGAGAGGGGCCTCGTGTGGGCGGCGCTGACAGTACGGACCATCGCGGCGAACACCGGGCCTACATCGGCTCGTTCACCTCGGGGGGCGGCCGCGGTGTCACCACCGCGGCCGTGGATCCGGTGACCGGGGCGCTGACCACGCTCTCGGTCACCGCCACGGACGACCCCTCGTACCTCGCTCTCGCCCGGGACGCCGGTGTGCTCTACGCGGTGAACGAGACCGAGCAGGGTGCGGTGACCGCCTTCAGGACGACCGCCGACGGCCTCGCCCCCCTCGGCGCGGCCTTCCCCGTCGGCGGCTCCGGCCCCACCCACCTCAGCGTCAGCGGAGGCCGGCTGCTCACCGCCAACTACACCTCCGGCAGCGTCAGCAGCCTCCCGCTCGCCGTCGACGGCAGTCCGGCCGGGCCCGCCCACGTCCTGCCGCACGAGGGGAGCGGCCCCGACGCCGACCGCCAGGAGCGGCCGCATGCCCACCAGGTGCTGCCCGACCCGACCGGCCGCTGGGTGCTCAGCGTGGACCTCGGCACCGACTCGGTGCGGATCTGCGCGCCGGACCCGGCCACCGGCGCGCTCCGGGTGCACGCCGAAACCGCGCTGTGCGCCGGGACCGGCCCCCGCCACCTCGTCTTCCATCCGGAGGGCACCGCGGTCTACGTCCTGCACGAGCTGGAGCCGCAGGTGACCGTCTGCCGTTGGAACGGGGCGTCCGGGCAACTGGAACCGGTCCGCGAGGTTCCGATCGCCCCTACGGGCCCTTCAGGGGCCGTACGGGCCTATCCCTCGGCGGTCGTCGCCTCACCGGACGGACGGTTCCTCTGGGTGGCCGTCCGCGGCGCCGATGTCATCGCCACGTTCTCCCTGGCCGACGGCCCCGAGGACCCGCGGCTCACCGGCGCCGTGGACTGCGGCGGCGACTGGCCGCGCGATCTCGCCGTCGACCCCTCGGGACGCCGGCTCTACGCGGCCAACGAGCGCTCCGGCGACGTCACCTGGTTCGACGTGGACCCGCTGACCGGAAGGCCGCACCGGGCCGGCTCGGTCGCCGTCCCCGCGGCCACCTGCGTGGTCCTCGGCTGACACCCGTACGGGCCTGCGTACGGGACATCCGCACGGGCCTCCGCGCGGGACATCCGCACGGGCCTCCGCACGGGACATCCGTAAGGTTCGTCCGTCCGGGCCACGGGGAAGGCCCCCGGCGAGCCCTGGAGGCCAGGGTCGGCGGGGGCCTTCCCCGTCACGAACGGACGGGTCAGTGGGCAGCGGCGCCCTGGGTGATCCCGAGGGCCGCGGAGTACTGGGCGACGGCCAGCTTGCCGAGCGCCGGGTAGGCCCCGAGCACCTCGGCGGTGGCGCACTCGGCCTCCTTGCAAGCGGTGTCCAGCAGTCCGTCGGCCGCCTCCGGGCCGATCAGGTACGGGGCGAGCGCGAGCTGCGTGGAGCCCTCGCCGCGCAGCTGCTCGGCGACGGCGGCCACCGAGCCCTCCTGGTCCAGCGCGGCCGCCTTCACGGGCACGGCGAGCCGGGCGGCGAGCAGCATGCCCGTGATCCCGGCGGCCTGCACGGCCTCCTCGCCACCGGTGGTGGCCAGGACGATGCCGTCGGCGGCGGTGGTCACGGTGAAGAGCCGGGCGCGGTCGGCGCGGGCGAGGCCGGCCTCGGACAGCCGCACGTGCAGGCCCTCGGCGAGCAGCGGGTGCGGGCCGAGCACGTCGGCCAGCTCGGCGGCGGCCGAGGAGTCCATCAGCGCCTGGCGGATCCGGCGGAGCAGATCTCCGTCCGGGCCGGCGAGCAGCGGCACGACCACGGCGTCCGGGCCGGTCGGCGCGGGCACCTCGTGGCCGGCTGCGCGGGCGAACTCCGCGCGCGCGGCACGCTCGGTCGCGACGGCGGTCAGCACGCCGGACAGGGACGGGAACTCGGAGGCGTCGTCACCGTCGAGGAAACCGACGCGGGCGTCGAGGCCCGGCAGCTCGGAGCGGCCGATGCTGATGATCTCTTCCGCCAGCTGCCGCGAGGCGGCCGAGGGGGCACCGGGCACGGCGAGCACCAGCGCGGGCGCGCCCTCGGGCGCCGCCGCGGGCTCGGGCCGGCGGTGCCGTCCGGTCTGGCGGGGTCGCGGCATTCGTACGGGCAGGCCATTTGCGGGCCCAGTGGGGGAGCTCATGGCGCCGCATGCTACTGGCTTATCGGAACAAGGTGTTCGGGCAGGGCCTTCTCAGGCGGCATCTGTCCGCATTTATCCGATGAAGAGCAGATACCGTCAACTGACCGACGGTAGGCGCCCGGCCACCCGGTTGGACCAGTAGAGTGACACAGCGTGGCACCACGACCTTTGAATGAACTCGTTGAAGCAGGCTGGGCGAAGGCCCTGGAGCCCGTGTCCGGACACATCGCGGCCATGGGGAACTTCCTCCGCGGCGAGATCACCGCGGGCCGGACCTACCTGCCGGCGGGCGCGAACGTACTGCGCGCCTTCCAGCAGCCGTTCGACGACGTCCGCGTCCTGATCGTCGGACAGGACCCCTACCCCACACCGGGGATGGCCATCGGCCTGAGCTTCGCCGTCGCGCCCGAGGTGCGCAGACTGCCCGGCAGCCTGGAGAACATCTTCCGGGAGATGAACACCGACCTGGGACTTCCCCGGCCGTCCAACGGGGACCTCACCCCGTGGACCCGGCAGGGCGTGCTGCTGCTCAACCGGGCCCTGACGACGGCACCCGGAAAGCCGGCCGCGCACCGCGGCAAGGGCTGGGAGGAAGTGACCGAGCAGGCGATCCGGGCACTCGCCGCCCGGGGCACGCCCCTGGTGTCGATCCTGTGGGGCCGCGACGCGCGCAACCTGCGGCCGCTGCTCGGAGACCTGCCCGCCGTCGAGTCGGCGCACCCCTCGCCGATGTCGGCGGACCGCGGCTTCTTCGGCTCGCGCCCCTTCAGCCGGGCGAACGACCTGCTCGCGCGCCAGGGCACCCAGCCGGTCGACTGGCGGCTCCCCTAGGGAGGGTCCGGCCCGCTCCGGCCGTGTCCCGCGCCGCTCCGGCCCTGTCCGCATCCGTTCCGGGCGGGAACGGGGAAGGATGGGACAAGGGGACCCGTCCGGCGCCCGCCGGACGCCGTCCCGGGAGCAACGATCGGAGCACAGCCCGTGAGCACGCAGACCCGGAACCCGACCCCCGCCCCGGCCACCGGACTGCGGTGCCTGGTCACCGGCGCGGGCGGCTACATCGGCGGCCGGCTCGTCCCCGAGCTGCTCGACGCCGGACACCGCGTGCGCTGCCTGGCCCGCACCCCGGCCCACCTCAGGGACCACCCCTGGGCCGGCCGGGCCGAGGTGGTGCGCGGTGACGTCACCGACGCGGAGAGCCTGCGTCCCGCCCTGCGCGATGTGGACGTCGCCTACTACCTGGTGCACTCCCTGGGAGCCGGGCGCGACTTCGAGGAGACCGACCGGCGCGCGGCCACGACCTTCGCCACCGAGGCCCGCGCCGCCGGAGTCGGCCGCATCGTCTACCTCGGCGGTCTCACCCCGCGCGGCGTACCCGAAGGGGAACTCTCCCCGCACCTGCGCTCCCGGGCCGAGGTCGGCCGGATCCTGCTCGACTCCGGCGTGCCCACGACCGTACTGCGCGCGGCCGTCGTCATCGGCTCCGGATCGGCCTCGTTCGAGATGCTCCGCTACCTCACCGAACGGCTCCCCGTGATGGTGACGCCGAGCTGGGTCGGCACCCGCGTCCAGCCCATCGCCGTACGGGACGTGCTGCGCTACCTCGTCGGCAGCGCCCGGATGCCGCAGGACGTCAGCCGGGTCTTCGACATCGGCGGCCCCGACCTCCTCACCTACCGGGACATGATGATGCGCTACGCGGCCGTCGCCGGACTGCCCCGGCGGCTCATCCTGCCCGTCCCCATGCTCACCCCGCGCCTGTCCAGCCACTGGATCGGCCTGGTCACGCCCGTGCCGGCCGCGCTCGCGCGACCGCTCGCCGAGTCGCTGAAGTACGAGGTCGTCTGCGCGGAACACGACATCCGCCAGTACGTGCCCGACGCGCCGGGGACGCCCGTCCCCTTCGACCGCGCCCTCACGCTCGCCCTGGAACGGGTCAAGGAGGCACGCGTCACCACCCGCTGGTCCAACGCCTCACTGCCCGGCGCCCCGAGCGACCCCCTGCCCACCGACCCCGACTGGGCGGGCGGCAGCCTCTACACCGACGAGCGCGAGCAGTCCGTCCCGGCGACCCCGCACCAGCTGTGGCGGGTCATCGAAGGGGTGGGCGGGACGAACGGCTGGTACTCCTTCCCGCTGGCCTGGGCGGTACGGGGCCAGCTCGACCGGCTCGTCGGCGGCGTGGGGCTGCGCCGTGGCCGCCGCGACGCAGACCGGCTGAGGGTCGGCGACACGCTCGACTTCTGGCGGGTCGAGGAGATCGAACGGGGACACCTCCTGCGGCTGCGCGCGGAGATGCGGCTCCCCGGACTCGCCTGGCTGGAAATGCGCGTCGAACGCGACGCCACGGGCCGCACGCTCTACCGCCAGCGGGCCCTCTTCCACCCGCGCGGCCTGGCCGGACAACTGTACTGGTGGAGCGTGGCGCCGTTCCACGCCGTCGTCTTCGGCGGCATGGCGCGAAACATCGCACGCACGGCCGAGAAGACGGCGGAGGAACCCGCGCGGGAGAGCGCCGTGGGCACGGCGGGGCCCGTGGTGCATCCGGGAGGCGACGGCGGGCGGAAGTGAGGGCGGCAAGTCCGCACGCAGCCCACCCGCCGCCGCCGAGGCGCCCGCCGGGTGGCCGATCGCCGGGAGTGGCGCCATGAACTCCGTCGTCCTTTTCACCTCCGACCTCCGCCTGCACGACCACCCGGCCCTGCGCGCCGCCCTGGCGGCGGCGCACGACGTGGTGCCGCTGTTCGTCCGTGACCCCGCCGTGGACCGTTCGGGGTTCGCGGCGCCCAACCGGCTCGCCTTCCTCGCCGACTGCCTGGCCGATCTCGACGCCGGCCTGCACGACCGCGGCGGCCGGCTCGTCGTGCGCACCGGGGACACGGTCAGCGAGCTGCACGCAGTGGCCCGGCAGGCCGATGCGGACGAGGTGCACATGGCGGCCGGGTGCTCCCGCTTCGCCCGCGACCGCGAGGCACGGCTGAGGCACGCCCTGGAGTCCGACGGGCGCCGCCTCTACGTACACGACGGGGTGACCACGGCCGTGCCGCCCGGCGCCGTCACCCCGCAGGGATCCGACCACTTCGCCGTCTTCACCCCGTACTTCAGGCGCTGGGCCGCCGAGCCGCTGCGTACGCCTCTCGCCGCCCCCCGGGCCGTTCGCGTGGTCCGCGGGGTGCGCTCCGAGGCGCTGCCGTCGCGGGCCTCCGCGGGGGACGTGTCCGAGGGCCTCCCCACGGGCGGGGAGCGGGAGGGCCGTCGCCGGCTCGGCAGCTGGCTGTCCCGGCTCGCCGACACCTACGAGGAACGCCACGACGACCTCGCGGGCGACACCACCTCCCACCTGTCCGCGTACCTCCACTTCGGCGCCGTATCGGCCACCGAGGCCGTCCACCGGGCCAAGGCCCGCGGCGGCGCGGGCGCCGGCGCCTTCGTACGGCAGCTGTGCTGGCGGGACTTCCACCACCAGGTGCTCGCCGCCCGGCCGGAGACGGCCGCCGCGGACTACCGGCCCCGGCAGGACCACTGGCGGCGGGGCGCCGAGGCGGAGGCGGACCTCCGGGCCTGGCGGGAGGGGCGGACCGGCTACCCGGTGGTGGACGCCGCCATGCGGCAACTGGCCCACGAGGGCTGGATGCACAACCGGGGACGCCTGATCGCCGCCTCCTTCCTGACGAAGACGCTGTACGTCGACTGGCGCGAGGGCGCCCGCCACTTCCTGGACCTCCTCGTGGACGGCGACGTGGCGAACAACCAGCTCAACTGGCAGTGGGTGGCGGGGACCGGGACCGACACACGGCCCAACCGGGTCCTCAATCCCGTCCTCCAGGGCCGGCGGTACGACCCCCACGGGGCCTACGTCCGCCGCTGGGTCCCCGAGCTCGCGGGCCTGCCCGCCGGTACGATCCACGAGCCGTGGAAGCTCACCGGCCCGGAGCGGGACGCCTGCGACTACCCCGACCCGATCGTGGCCCTCGCCGACGGCCTGGCCCGCTTCCGCCACGCCCGGGGCCGGGACTGACCCACCCCCGCCTACGGACCGCTCCGGAGCGCAGGACGACGCACGAACGATGCGAGTTGAAGCGCCTCCTTCCCCCGCCGGAGCCTGAGGGGGCGGGAGCGGCCGAGCTCCCGGCAGCGGCGAGGAGGCGGAGTCGTCATGGGCGCAGCAGCCGGCACGACCGAGGTGGTCCCGGGCGAGGTCCCGGCCGGGGTGTCGGCCGAGGGTTCGGGCGCGCTCCGGGACCTGCTCTCGGACGAGGAGGTCGGCCGTGGGATCGGGCGGGGCGACGCGGACTGCTTCGCCCTGGCCCACCGGCGCTGGGGCCGCCTCGTGCACCACCTGGCCGCCCGCACCCTCGGCGACGCCCGGGAGGCCGAGGACGTCACCCAGCAGGTCTTCCTCGCGGCGTGGGCCGGGCGCGCCGGCTACCGCCCCGAGCGCGGGCCCGTCCCGGCCTGGCTGGTCGGCATCGCCCGCCGGAAGATCGCCGACGCGCTCACCGCCCGGACGCGCCGGCTGGACCTGGCCGCCGCGGCCGGGGCTGCCCCGCCACTGGCCGCCCCGGCGCCCGACGGGTGCGAGCGGGCCCTCGACCGCCTCCTCGTCACCCGTGAACTCGCGCGCCTTCCCCGCGTCCAGCGCGAGGTACTGGCCCTCGCCTTCTACGCCGACCTGACCCAGGCGCAGATCGCCCACCGCACGGGCCTGCCGCTGGGCACGGTCAAGAGCCATGCGCGGCGCGGCCTCCAGCGGCTGCGCCGGGCCCTAGGGGGTGTCGTAGAGCCGGGAGATGAGGTCGAGTGCCTCCCGCAGACCACCGGGGCGCAGCGCGCCGGGGCCGGGGGCGCGGCCGGCCCAGCCCGGGCCGGCGAGCAGCATCACGGGGTGGGTCCGCGCGCCCTTGACCCCGAAGGTGCTCTCGGCGACGTACCGGGCCAGTGCGTGGTCGGCGGTGGAGCGGGCCTGGGACCAGAGCACGACGGCGGCCGGTCCGGTGCGCCGAACGGCGGCGTCCAGTGCCTCGGCGGGGACGGCCGCACCGAACATCCGGGCCGGCAGGCCGCGTTCGCCGAGCCCCGCCGCCAGCGCCTCCAGGGGCAGGGTGTGCTGCTCGGCCGGAACGCAGGCCAGCAGCGCCGGGGGAGCGGCGGTCCGCCGTACCGGGGCGGGCGGCACGCGCCGCAGGGCGGTGGAGACGTGCCAGGACAGCAGGTGCTCCACCTCGACGTAACGGTCGCCGGAGGACTGCCACTTGCGTCCCACGGCGTGCAGGGTCGGCACCATCACCTCCTCCCAGACGGTGACGAGCCCGTGGCCCGCCATGAGGTCGCCGAGCAGCGCGTCCAGGGCCGGGCCGTCGAGGCGTACGGCGGCGCGGGCCAGCCCCCGGCTCTCCCGGAGCACGTCCCGCTCGTCCGGCCCGTCCTGTACGGCTCCGGGGCGCACGGGCCCGGCGGCCGGTTCCGGCGGGTGGGCCGGCCCGGGCCGGCCCACCGGGCGCGCCCCCGGCCCCCGATCCGCGACCGCGCCGGAGCGCCCGCCCCGGTCCGCCCGGGCCGCCCGCGCCGCCTCGGCGGGAGGCACGCCGGAGGCGGTGAGCCGGCACATCTCCTCCAGCATCGCGATGTCGCCGGAGGTCCAGCGGCGGTGGCGCCCGTCCTCGCGCGCCGCGGGGCCGACGCCGTAGCGCTGGTCCCAGGACCGCAGCGTGGTCGGCGACACGCCCAGGTGGCGTGCCACCGCGCCCGTGGTGATGCCAAGCGTCGTCTCGGACATGTCCTCACCGTACGACGCACGAACGATGCGGGTCGCTGCTGGACGACCTACCCGCCGACGGTCGCCGCCCGTACGCACAGTACGTCCGGCAGGTGCTCGGCCAGCAGCTTCCAGCTCTCGCCGTCGTCGTGGCTGGCGTACAGCTCACCGTTGCGGTTGCCGAAGTAGATGCCCGCGGGGTCCGCGTCGTCCGTGCACAGCGCGTCCCGCAGGACCGTGCCGTAGTGGTCCCCGGACGGCAGTCCCTTCGAGAGCGGCTCCCAGCTCTCGCCCGCGTCCCGGGTGCGGAAGACCCGGCACCGGTGCTCGGCCGGGACGCGGTCGGAGTCGGCGTTGAGCGGGAAGACGTAGGCGGTGTCCGGCCGGTGCGGGTGCGCGGCCACCGCGAAGCCGAAGTCGGAGGGGAGCCCGCCGCCGATGTCGGTCCACCGGGCCCCCGCGTCGTCGCTGCGGTAGACGCCCCAGTGGTTCTGCAGGTAGAGCCGGTCGGTGTCCCCGGCGTCCTGGGCGATCTTGTGCACGCACTGGCCGTACTCGGGGTGCGGGTCCGGCAGGAACACCGCGGAGACTCCGTCGTTGGACGGGGTCCAGCTGGCCCCGCCGTCCTTCGTGCGGAACACGCCGGCCGTGGAGACGGCCACCGTCACCGCGTCCGGGTCGCGGGGATGCGTGATCACCGTGTGCAGGCCCTCACCGCCGCCGCCCGGGACCCAGTCGCCGCGGGTCGGGTGCTCCCACAGCGGACGGACGAGCTCGAAGGACTCGCCCCGGTCCGTCGAGCGGAACAGCGCGGCCGGCTCCGTCCCCGCGTACACCACGTCCGGGGCCTCGGGCCCGGCCGGCTGAAGCTGCCAGACCCGCTCCAGCGAGGCGCCCGTGTCCTTGGGGAACTTCACGGCGGCCGTGGCGGGTTCGTGCCAGGTGGCCCCGAGGTCGTCGGAGCTGAAGACGGACGGCCCCCAGTGCGTGCTGTCCCCGCCGACCAGCAGCCGGGGTGCCGGCCCCCGCCGGTCGACGGCGACCGCGTAGACGGCCTGGACGTTGAAATGCGGCCCGTCGAACTCCCACGGCCCCTCCCCTCGCCGACGGCCGATGAAGAGTCCCTTCCGGGTTCCCACGAGCAGCAGCACATCAGGCATGGCCGGTACCTCCGGACCTCGTCGTTCTTGCAGGGCGTTTCCTCATGAAGCATCTTTCCGGCCAGTCTGCACCCACCCTCTGACAGCGGCCCGGCGGAGGCACCGGGCCCCTCCAGAGCTGATCGATACCGATCATTTACTCTCCGGAATTCGTTGCTACTTGAACGTGGGCGCTCGGTATGGGTTGACTTCAAGCCACTGCACCGCTGCCGTCGCCCCACGCGAGAGGACCTACGTGGCCACCGAGCACCTGTCACCGCTCGACCTCGCCTTCTGGCGGATCGAATCCGCCGACCACCCCATGCACCTCGGCGCCCTCGCCGTCTTCTCCGCCGCCGGCGGACCCGGCGCCGCCGAGCGCGCCGCCGCACTGCTATCCGCCCGCTGCACCACCGTGCCGGGCCTGCGCCGCCGCATCCGCGACGTGCTGCTGCCCGTCGGCGCGGCCGCCTGGTCCCCGGACCCCGGTTTCGACCCGGCGCGGCACGTCTTCCTCGTCCGTACCGAAGAGTCGGACCCGCACACCGCCGCCGGCCCCCTGATGGCCCGGCCGCTGGACCGGGAGCTGCCGCCCTGGGAGGCCCACGTGCTGGCCGGGCCGGACCCGGACTCCTTCGCGGTGCTCTTCAAGTTCCACCACGCCCTCGCCGACGGCCTGGGCGCGCTGGCCCTGGCGGCGGCGCTCTTCGACGAGGGGCCGGCGCCGCGGGCCCCCGTACGCCCGGTGCCCGAGCAGCGGGCCGGCTCGGCCCTGCGCCGGCTCCCCGGCACCCTGGCCGCCCGGGTCCAGGACGTCGGCCAGGCCCTGGAGATCGGGGCAGCAGTGGCCCGCGCCGGGCTGCCGCTCGGCGTCCCCGCGGCCCTCACCGCGGACCCGGCCGGTCCGGGAGGGACCCGGGCCGTCGCGGGCCTCGCCCTCGACCTGGACGAGGTGAACCTGGTCCGCAAGGCCGCCGGCGGCACCGTCAACGACGTGCTGATCTCCATGGTCGCGGGGGCGCTGCGACGCTGGCTGGAGGAGCGGGGCGATCCGGCGCCGACCGGGCCCGGCCCGCGCGCGCTGATTCCCGTGTCCCGCCGGGGCCGGCCCGGGGCCGGCGGCGGGAACCGGCTCTCCGGCTACCTGCTGCGCCTGCCCCTGGCCGAGCGCGACCCGCTGCTGCGCCTGGACCGGGTCCGCGCGGCGATGGACCGCAACAAGGACGCCGGGCCCGCGCGCGGTGCCGGGGCCGTCGCCCTGCTCGCCGACCACGTCCACCCGCTGGGCCACCGGCTCGGCGGCCCGCTGGTGGCGCAGGCCGCCCGGCTGCTCTTCGACATCCTGGTCACCAGCGTTCCGCTGCCCGGATTCACCTTCAGCCTCGGCGGCAGCCGGGTCCGCGAGGTCTACCCTCTCGCCCCCCTGGCCCGCGGCCAGTCGCTGGCCGTCGCGGTGTCGACGTACAAGGGGACCGTCCACTACGGGCTGGTCGCCGACGCGGCGGCCGTCCCGGACCTGGGAGCCCTGGCGGGAGCGCTCCGCGCCGAGCTCGACGCGCTTGTACGAGAGGTCTCGTAGTACGACGGAATTCGTAGTACGGTGAGTCTCGAACTCAGCCGCCGATCCCCGGCGCGCCCGGTGACCCCTGGAGCCCTGATGAGTGCTGCCCCCGCCGCCCCCGCCGCTTTCGCCGCCCTGTTCACCCCGTACGGCCTTCGCTCGGTCACCGTCCCGAACCGCGTGTGGATGGCGGCCATGTGCCAGTACCGCGCCGAGGCGTCCGGCCCGAACGCGGGCGTGGCGAACGACTGGCACTTCGCGCACTACGCCGCCCGCGCCGTCGGCGGCACCGGCCTGATCATCCAGGAGGCCACCGCCGTCTCCCCGGAAGGCCGGATCACCCCCTACGACCTCGGTATCTGGAACGACACCCAGGTCGAGGCGCTGCGCCGGATCACCTCCTTCCTCAAGGCCCAGGGGGCCGTCCCCGGCATCCAGATCGCGCATGCCGGCCGCAAGGCCTCCACCGACCGCACCTGGAAGGGCGGCGGGGCGGTCGGACCCGAGGCGCACGGCTGGCAGCCCGTCGCCCCGAGCGCCGTCCCGTTCGCCGAGGGCAGCCATGTCCCGCACGAGCTGACGGCCGATGAGATCGCCGGGATCACCGCCCGGTTCGCGGCCGCCACCGAACGCGCGCTCGAGGCGGGCTACGAGGTCGTGGAGGTCCACGGCGCCCACGGCTACCTCATCGGGGAGTTCCTCTCCCCGCACAGCAACAAGCGCACCGACGCCTACGGCGGCTCCTTCGAGAACCGGACCCGCTTCGCCCTCGAGGTCGTGGACGCCGTACGGGCCGTGTGGCCCGCGGAGCTCCCGCTGCTCTTCCGGATCTCCGCCACCGACTGGCTGGAGGAGGACGGCTGGACCGCAGACGAGACGGTACGGCTGGCCCGGCTGCTCCAGGAGCACGGCGTGGACCTCCTCGACGTCTCCACCGGCGGCCTCGCCCCCGGCGTGTCGATCCCGGTCGGCCCGGGCTACCAGGTGCCCTTCGCCGCCCGGGTCAAGGAGGAGACGAACCTCCCCGTCGCCGCCGTCGGCCTGATCACGGAACCGGAGCAGGCCGAGAAGATCCTGGCCAACGGCGAGGCCGACGCGGTCCTGCTCGCCCGGGAGCTGCTGCGCGACCCGTACTGGGCCCGTCGCGCGGCCGCCGAGCTGGGCGCGGAGATCCGTACGCCCGAGCCGTACCACCGCTCCTGGTGACGGCGGTGCGGCTCCGGCGCCCGGCCCACGGCCCAGGGCCCAGGGCGGAGCCGCACCCCGTTCCCGCCGATTTCCGCGAGTGCGCCGCCTCCTTCGACGACTCTCGTACGATGGGGGCCCGCAGGAAGCCGAGTGAGTGGAGCAGGGACATGACGGAACGGGACGCCGGCCGTACCCTCGCCCACCCCGAAGCGGCCGAGATCCGGCTGGAGGGCGTGCTGCACGCGCTCTCCGACCCGGTCCGGCTCTCCATCGTCCTCGACCTGGCAGCCTCGGCCGCGGACCTGGCCTGCTCGTACTTCGACCTGCCGGTCACCAAGTCCACGACGACCCACCACTTCCGCGTCCTGCGGGAGAGCGGAGTCGTGCGCCAGACCTACCGGGGCACCACCAAGCTCAACGCCCTGCGCCGCGATGACCTGGAGACACTCTTCCCCGGCCTCCTCGACAGCGTCCTCACGGCGGCCGGGGCCGAGTCGGCGCGGCTCTCCCGGACGCTCTCCTAGGCCGTGGCGTCCCAGCGGTGGAGCAGCACGCCGTCCGGGCCGAAGACATCCATGCGGTAGCCGTGCGGCAGCGTGACGCCCTCGCTGAGCGTCAGGTACGCGGTGACGGACGCCGCCTGCCGCTTGAACCGGGCGTCGTCCGTGTCCGGGTTGTGGGTGTGGACGACGAACAGGGGCGATGACCCGTCCGGCCCGGGCACCTGCTCGATGCCGTACACGTCGGGGTCCCCGCCCGCCTGCCGGTAGCGCTCGGCGAGGGCCGCCGCGGCCGGGGGAGCGACCGTACTCGTCACGGTGGGGCCCGGTGCGGGTGCGGCGGCCCGGCCGGCGCCCTCGTCCGAACACCCCGACAGGACGGCACAGGCCGCCACGGTCACCGCGAGTACCAGCGTTCTTCCGCGCATCACCGCAGCACTCTACTGCGCGACCTCGGCTACGCGAGCCCCGCGGCGCCCAACAGCCCCGCCCAGTCCGGGATCTTGACGGAACGGCGGCCCAGGGAGCGGCCCAGATCGGACTCGGCCGTCTCGATGGCCTGCCAGCCCGGCCACTCCACCGGATGCAGACCCGCCGCCCGCAGGGCGTCCAGCGGGTCCCCGGGCAGCTCCCGCCGGGCCAGCACCGCCGCGTCCTGGAGCAGGGAGGACACGGTCTCCTTCGCGCACGGCCGGTTCGTGCCGATCACCCCGGTCGGGCCGCGCTTGATCCAGCCCGCCACGTACTCGCCGACCGAGGCCCGGCCCGCACGGATCACCCGGCCCGCCGCGTGCGGGACCGTCCCCTTGGCGGGGTCGAACGGCAGCCCGGCCAGCGGGACGCCCTTGTACCCCACCGAACGCAGCACCAACTGCGCCTCGATGTCCTCGTGGACGCCCGTCCCGGTCACCCCGCCGCGCCCGTCCGGGGCGGTCCTCTCGAAGCGCATCCCCGTGACCCGCCCGTCGGGCCCGCCGAGGATCTCCACCGGACGCAGGTAGAACCGCAGTGCGATGCGGCGCCGCTCCACGCCCGGGTCCGCCTCCGCCCAGCCGCGCAGCACCTCCAGGTTCCGCCGGGCCACCGCCGGCAGCGCCGCGGCCGCGCCCGGATCGGTGTACATGGGGTCGAGCGCCAGCTCGGCACGGTCAGCCCGGGCGTCCACCCCCGGCAGGGTGCCCAGTTCGCGCAGCTCCTTGGTGGTGAACCTGCCCTGCGAAGGGCCGCGCCGGGCCACCATCGCCACCCTGCGCAGCCCGCTGTCCGCGAGCGCGCCGAGCGCCGGCTGCGGCATGTCCGTCGGCGCCAGTTCCGCCGTGCCGCGGGCCAGGATCCGGGTCACGTCCACCGCGACGTTGCCCGCTCCGACGACCACCGCCGAATCCACTCCGGGCAGGTCGAAGACCTCGTCGACGGCGTCCGGGTGGCCGCTGTACCAGGACACGAAGGCCGTCGCGGAGTGCACCCCGGCCAGCTCCTCGCCGGGGATCCCCAGCAGCCGGTCCCGCGCCGCGCCCACGCAGTACACCACCGCGTGGTACAGCTCCAGGAGCCGCTCCGTGGCCAGCTCCGCCCCGCCGACCTCGACGTTCCCGAGGAAGCGGATCCGCTCGTCCTCCAGGACGGTGCGCAGGCTGCCCTGCAGCGACTTGATCTTCTCGTGGTCCGGGGCGACCCCGTACCGAACGAGTCCGTACGGGGCGGGCAGCCGGTCCAGTACGTCCACCCGCACCCCGGGCACCTCGCGCTGCTGGACCAGCGTCTGGGCCGCGTAGACCCCGCTGGGGCCCGATCCGACGACGGCGACACGAAGCACGGCGGAGCTCCTCCCGCAGGTGGTCCCAGCATGACACCGGGTCCCTCCGCCGTCAGCCCATCGCGCGCATCCGGTGGATCTCGGCGCTCTGCGTGGCCACCACCTCGGTGGCCATCTCCTCGACCGCCACGTTGTTGCCGGCGGCCAGCACCTCGCCGGCCATCTTCACGGCGCCCTCGTGGTGGGCGGTCATCAGGGTCAGGAAGAGCCGGTCGAAATCGGCGCCCCTCGCCCCGGTCAGCTCCTTGAGCTGCTGCTCCGTCGCCATGCCCGGCATGGCGGCATGGTCGTGGTCCTGCCCGCCGGAGCCCCCCGACGGGGCCGGATGGAGGGTCAGCCACTTCTCCATCGCCCCGATTTCGGGCCGCTGGGCGGCCGAGATCCGGTCCGCCAGCCGTTTGACCCCGTCCGCCCCGGCCCGCTCCGGGGCCAGCGCGCTCATCGTCAGCGCCTGCCGGTGGTGTTCGGTCATCCGCTGCACGTAGGCGCGGTCGGCGGCGTTCGGGCTGTCGTCGGGCTTCGCCTTCGCGGCCTGCTCGGGGGTGAGCGTGCGCGCCTTCTCGCCGGGCCGGCCCGGGGCGACGACCACGGCCCCTCCGTCCGCGGCCCGGTCCGCTCCGTCGTCCTCGCCCTGGCAGCCGGCGAGCGCCAGCAGGAGGCCGGCGCTCGCCACCGCCGCGGCGGAGCGACGGACCAGCGCGCGTAACGCCTCGCGGCTCCGGAGGTCTTTTGCCATGTCCATGAAGGGAAGATACTGCCGGGGTCCTGGTTCCGTTCCCTCGTGAGCGGAACCGATCTGGCTCCCATCGGAGGGCACAGTGACCTCGCTACACAGCAGGAGAGGGCGGAACAGGAGGGTGGGGGTGGCCGTCGCGGCGGCCGGGCTCCTCACCACGCTCCTGACAGCCGGACCGGCATCGGCCACCCCCGACCCGGGTGACTTGGCACCGGGCAGCGGCAGCCGGCAGAGCGCGAACTCCGCCGAAGGCAGGGAACTGGCGCCCGGCGACATCCCCGGCCAGGACGAGATCGTGCACAGCCGCAACATCAAGCACCTGGCCAACATCCCCAGCGCGGATCCCGCGAACATCAACTCCGACCTGGCCTTCCAGGGCAGGTACGCCTACGCGGGCAGCTACAGCGGCTTCACGATCTACGACATCGCCAATCCGAAGGCACCGAAGACCGTCTCCCAGGTGCTCTGCCCCGGTGGCCAGAACGACGTCTCCGTCCACGGGGACCTGCTCTTCCTCTCCACCGACTCCTCGCGCAGCGACGACTCCTGCAACAGCGTCTCGCAGCCCGCGACGGAGAAGTCCTCGTGGGAGGGCATCAAGATCTTCGACATCAAGGACAAGAAGAACCCCAAGTACATCAAGTCCGTCGAGACCGCCTGCGGTTCCCACACCCACACCCTGGTGCCGGGTGACAAGGACGTCTTCCTCTACGTCGCCTCGTACTCCCCGAACGAGGCCTTCCCCGACTGCAAGCCGCCGCACGACGGCATCTCCGTGGTGAAGGTCCCGAAGAAGGCGCCGACGAAGGCCGCGGTCGTCGCCTTCCCGATCCTCTTCCCGGACGGCGGCAACCCGGGCGGGCCCACCAACCCCGGCGTCTCCAAGACCACCGGCTGCCACGACATCACCGTGCTGCCGTCGAAGAAGCTCGCCGCCGGCGCCTGCATGGGCGACGGCATCCTCTTCGACATCAGCAAACCCGAGCAGCCGAAGGTCATCGACCGGGTGCAGGACAACGTGAACTTCGCGTTCTGGCACTCGGCCACCTTCAACGAGCGGGCGAACAAGGTGGTGTTCACCGACGAGCTCGGCGGCGGTTCCGGGGCCACCTGCAACGCGGCCACCGGCCCCGACCGGGGCGCCGACGGGGTCTACGACATCACCGGCCGCGGTGACCAGCGCAAGCTCGTCTTCCGCAGCTACTTCAAGATCCCGCGCCACCAGGCCGACACCGAGAACTGTGTGGCCCACAACGGCTCGCTGGTCCCGGTCGGCGGCGGCCGCGACATCATGGTGCAGGCCTGGTACCAGGGCGGCGTGTCCGTATGGGAGTTCACCGACTCGGCCAAGCCCAGGGAGATCGCGTACTTCGAGCGCGGACCGCTGACCACGGACCGGCTGGGACTGGGCGGGTCCTGGTCGGCGTACTACTACAACGGGCACATCTACTCGAACGACATCGCCAAGGGCCTCGACGTGCTGCGGCTCGACGACTGGCGCACCGACAGTGCCAAGTGGGTGTGGATGGACCGGCTCAACGTGCAGAGCCAGCCCGGGTACCGCTGACATCCTGGTCGCTACGGGTGTGAGGGAAACGTTCCGCCGGGCGGTCCGCCGTCCGGCGGAACGCCGAGCTCCCAGTCCAGCCCGTAGCGCTGGAACAGCTCGGCCCGCAGCCGGGCCCGCGGCATCGGCGCGCCCGGCAGCAGGATCGCCACGACCGCCCCCATCAGCAGCGCCCGCAACAGCGGATAGTCCGCGTCCACGTCCGCCGAGCCGTAGCGGGCGACGGTGTCCCGCAGCAGCTCCGCCAGCCGCTGCTGCTCCGGACACTGCACGAAGCCCTCGGCCGCGAGGATGCCCGCCATGTGGGTCCGCATCAGCAGCGGCTCGTCGCGGGCGAGCCCGAGGATCGCGTCGATGGCGCGCGCGAGCCGCTCCCGCCCGTCGTCGGTACGGGGCTCCCGCTCCAGCGCCGCGTGCAGGGTGAGGTGCATCAGCCGGTGCACCGCGGACTGCAGCAACTGCCGTTTGCCCGGAAAGTAGTACGAGACCAGGCCGCGGGCGGCGCCCGCCCGGTCGGCGATGTCGCCGAGGGTCGTGGCCTCGTAGCCGCGCTCGGCCACGAGTTCGACCGTGGCCTGCAGCAGCCGCTCCCGGGAACGTCTGCGCAATTCTTCATTGACCGATGCGCTGCGCGGGACCATGCTTACTCCTGCGTTGACTGGCTCAGAGCCAATATACTCAGCGCACGGGGTCGCCTGCTCTGGGTGAAACGGGGGATCGCCCAGAGCAGGTACCCCGAACCCCTCACCGGTTCACCGCGCGGGACCCGTGGCGACGGCCGGATCCGGCCGTGGCGAGGGCCACCATGGCCACGCCCAGCAGCCACCCCGCCAGTACGTCGGACGGCCAGTGCACCCCGAGGTAGACGCGGGTGAAGCCGACCCCGAGCACCGATACCGCGGCCACCGCCCAGACGGCGGTCGGCGCCCACGCCGGCAGCGGCCGGTCGATCGGCGGAAGGAGGCGGGAGCCTGGCCGGGGGAGCAGCCACAGGAGCATCCCGCACACCACCGTCGCCGTCATGGCGTGCCCCGACGGGTAGGCCGCATACTGCGCCGAGTCCACCGGGTCGGGCCACACCGGACGCTCCCGGCCCACCAGCGCCTTCAGCCCCTGCTGCACCGCCGTGGCCACCACGGCGGCCAGCGCCACCCGAAGGGCCCGCTCGCGATCGCCGCGCCACCACAGGAGGACACAGGCGACGGCGGCCAGCGCCCGCATGGTCCAGGGGTCCCACACCCAGTCGGAGAGCACCCGTATGACATGGGTGACCCCGGGGTGGGCGACGGCGTGGGCGTGCAGGTCCCCGGAGACCCGGACGTCGAAGGAGAGCGGCGGCCGCCACCGGGCCACCACCAGCGCCGTCAGGACGGACGCGAGCAGCGCGGCGAGGATGCCCGCCCACCGAAGGGGGTTGTTCCGCATGAGTGGATCCTCGCACCGGCGCACGGATCGCCGGGCCGCGGCACGGGCGCACCGCGGAGGCCCACTACGGGGCCGCACTCCGAGGGCGCCTACGCGGCCCCAGCGCACGGGCGCGCTACGCCAGTGCGCTCAGCCCGGGCACGAAGGCCACCAGCAGCGGGATCGCCGGGACCAGCGTGGCCAGCGCCGTCAGGCGCAGCCGGCGGCCCGTCGACAGCCGGGGCGCGGCCGCGAGCAGTCGCCGCACCCGCTGCGGGACGTGCGCCTGCTGGGTGGAGGCCGCGAACACCCCCCGGTCCTCGTTGAGTCCGACCAGCGCCAGCGCGATCGTCAGCCGGCCGAACCGCCGCGAGGCCACGTCGTCGGCGGCCATCTCCACCAGCCGGTGCATCTCCGCCTCGAAGGCCGCGAAGACCGGCACCTGCGGGAAGCCCCGGGCCAGCGCCCGCGAACAGTGCAGCAGCCAGTCGTGCCGGGCCGCCGCGTGCCCCTGTTCGTGCGCCATGACGGCGTCCAGCTGGCTGCCCTTCAGGCGGCCCAGCGCGGCCGTGGTGACCACCAGCTGCGGGGCGGCTCCCGGCAGCCACCAGGCGTCCGGCCGCCGGCCCTCCAGGACGACGAGCCGCGCACCCGAGGGGTCCTCCCCGGGCAGCAGTGGAGCCCGCACCAGCAGTTCGCTGCCCTGCGCGCGCCGCCGGGCCCGCGCCCGCAGCACCTCACCGGTCAGCATCGCCCCGGTCCACAGCGCACCGGCCGCCAGCCCGAGCGCGGTCACCGCGGCCCAGGCCCCGCCCGACGCACCCAGGGCGTACGCGTCGACCACCCCGTGCGGGGCGGCGGCGAACAGCCGGCCCCGGACCGCCTGCCAGGCGGCCGCCGCGCTCAGCAGCATCGACAGCCCGAAGCACAGGAGCACCGCGCCGACCACGCACTGCCACGCCCACAACGCCACGACGGGTTCTCGCTCGGGCCATCGGGCCCGGGCCAGCAGACGGGGGGCGAGCACCGCGGTCAGGGCGCCGAGCATCAGGAGAGCGGCGGGGACCATCATGTCCGCCAGCCTATGAGCGCGGGACTACCTGCGGGTACGGCCTCGGGACATTGGTGACGCAGGACACGTCCGCGAGCCCCGTCACATCGTCAGCAGCATGGCCAACATGCCGATGCCCATGGCCAGTCGGCAGGCGCGGATCAGCTCGGCCGGTCCGCCCCCGCCCACGGCGACCTGCTGCCCGGCCGGTCCGCCCGCGGTGACCAGCCGGGTGCCGCCGAGCACCACGTACCCGGAGTAGTAGAGGAGGAGCGCCCCGGTCAGCAGCGGCAGCCCGGCGCCCTGCCCGTGCGCGTGGCCGCCTCCGGAGCCGGCCGTCAGGGTCATGTAGACCATCGTCAGGGAGCCCACCAGGTGGTGCGTGTGGTGCGCGCCGCCCCGCAGCAGCCACAGGGCGTGCAGGGCCGCGCCGCAGAAGACCACCGCCAGGACGGGCGCCCGCCACGCGTCGCCCCGCGCGAGGGGCACCGCCATCAGCGCCATGCCGAACCCCATCACCGCCTCCGCGGCGGCCGCGCCGCCCGACGTGCGCACCCGCCGGAGGCAGTACGCACCGCTCACCGCGCACAACAGGACGAGCAGCCAGGCGGACACGGACACGGACACGGACACGGACACGGAAACGGAGTCGGAAACGGAGGTGGCGGAACCGTGCACGGCGGAACCTCCCGGTTCGTCGGCGTCACGGGGAGAGATGCCCCTCTCACACGGCGCTCACGCGGACCCGGGTTACGCTCTCCCTGCCGCACCAGGCATGTCATATGCCACCGCATCGAACGGAGCGCCCGATGTCGACCGCCCAGTCCGCCGCCCTCAGTTTCCGCAGCGCCGTGGAGGCGGACGTACCGGAACTGGTGGTGCTCGTCGAGTCCGCGTACCGCGGGGACGCCAGCCGGGCCGGCTGGACCACCGAGGCCGACTACCTGGACGGCCAGCGCACGGACCCGGCCGGAGTGCGCGCCGTCATCGAAAGCCCCGACAGCGTCCTGCTCGTCGTCGAGCGCGCGGGCGAGCTCGTCGCCTGCTGCCAGCTCGAACACCGCGGGGACCACGCCTACTTCGGCATGTTCGCCGTCCGCCCCGGACTCCAGGGCGCCGGTCTCGGCAAGGAGATCCTGGCCGAGGCCGAGCGCCGCGCCCGCGAGACGTGGGGTGCGAAGGAGATGCGGATGACGGTGGTGAACGTACGGGAGGAGCTCATCGCCTACTACGTGCGCCGCGGCTACCTGCGCACCGGCGAGCTGAGCCCCTTCCCCTACGGTGACGAGCGCTTCGGCGTCCCGCTCCGCGACGACCTCGCCTTCGAGCTGCTCGTCAAGCCGCTCTGACGCCTCCTCAGGGCGGCTGACCGTCAGGCGGTGAACCGGCCCGTGCTGCGGATCTCCGGGAGGTCCGTGGCCGCGCCGTCCAGCCCGAGCGCCCGCGCCAGCCGCAGCTGATCCAGGGTGTTGACCGCCCGGGCGGTCACCCGCAACCCGGCCGCGTGGGCCGACTCCACCGTCTCCAGGGAGAGCAGGTGGATGTCCGCGGCGACGGTCGTGGCACCCGCGGCCAGCGCCCGTTCCACGATGCCCCCGGCGCCGCCGGGGGTCGCGTACAGGGTGGTCCGTACGCCGGGCACCAGCCGGGCCACCTCGGCGAGCACCGCCTCTTCGGCCGAGGCCACCTCCACCCGGCCGGTCAGGTCGCGCCGCAGGATCAGCTCCGCCAGCACACCGGCCGTGGCCCGGTCCCGTACGGAGACCTGGAGCGGCACCCGGACCGCGTCCAGGACCTCCCCGAGGACCGGCACGCGCTCGCCCTGACCGGCGTCCAGTTCGCGCAGCTCGGCCAGGGTCAGATCGGCGACGGCCCCCGAGCCGTCGGTGGTCCGGTCCACGTCGGGGTCGTGCACGGCGACGAGGGCGCCGTCCTTGCTCAGCCGGAGATCCAGGGCGATGACGTCCATGCCGGAACGTTCCGCTCGAACGAACGACCGCAAGGTGTTCTCCGGTTCGACACCCATGACCCCGCGGTGACCGATGGTGAGGAAAGTCAAGGTTCTCTCGCTTCCGTCGACGGCGGCTCCCCGCGCGGTCGCGGTGTCCCTACCGGCCGCGCGCGATGAGGTCGCATGCTAGTGCGCCGAGGGTGCGAAGGGACCGTGCGTGCACTGCCCCGAAAGGGCGTTCAGGCCGCTTCCCGCCAGGGTTGTGGGCCTCCCGGCGGCCGTCGCCGGGCCCACCGCGTCACCCGGGCGTGGGCGCGTCCCCGTCACCTTGACGACCCGCGGCGCCGGCCTCCGGACCAGGCTCGGAACCGGTTTCGGAACCGGTTTCGGAGCCGGTCCGCGGGCTGCCGGCCGCCCCGGCCTCCGCGAGCCCCGCCAGGTCGTCGAGCAGGGCCTCGGCCAGCTCCAGTTCGGCCAGGTGCTGCCGTTCGCTCCAGCGCAGCGCGAGGGCGGGGAAGGCCCATTCCGGTACGCCGCTCGCCTGCTCCACGGCCTCCCGTACGGCGGCCAGCTCGTCCCGGGTGCGCTCCACGTGCTCGCCGACCATCGCGCGCAGCCGCTCCGGCTCGGCCAGATGGCCGAGCCAGATCCGCAGCAGCAGCCCGTGCTTCAGCACCGGCGGCCCCGCCTCGGCGGTGTCGGCGGCCCAGCCCGCCAGGGCCTCGCGGCCCGCGGCCGTGATGGCGTACCGCCGCTTGGCGCGCGCCTCCTCGGGTCCCGAGCGCGCGGAGGCCGCGTAGCCCAGTTCCTCCAGACGGCGCAGCTCCGCGTAGATCTGGCTGATGGCCGGCGACCAGTAGAAGAAGCGCAGGGAGGAGTCCGCCCACTTCTTCAGCTCGTAGCCGGTCCGCTCCCCGGGGAAGGAGAGCAGGCCGAGCACGGCCCACGCGGTCGGTGGAAGCTCTTGCTTCTTCGCTTCCTGACTACTAGTCATATTACTAATTGAAGTGAGACCGGGCACGCGACGCAACCCTGGGGGCACAGTGAAATTCTCCGTGATCTTCGAAGCACAGCTTGCCGACCCGACGGTGGAACGGGAGCACCAGGTCATCCGCGACTGCGTCGAGCAGGCGGTGCTCGCCGAACGCGTGGGCTTCGACCGGATCTGGGCCGTGGAGCACCACTCCTTGAAGTGGTACGCCCATATGAGTGCTCCCGAGATCTTCCTGACCTGGGTCGCGGCCAGGACGAACACCATACGCATCGGGCACGGCGTCGTGTGCATGCCCTTCAACTTCAACCACCCGGTGCGGGTCGCCGAGCGGGCCGCCATGCTCGACCTGCTCTCGGGCGGGCGGCTCGACCTGGGAGCCGGGCGCGGCGGCACCGAGCAGGAGACCTCGCTGTGCGGGGTGGACCGGGACCGCACCACGGCGGAGGTGGAGGAGGCCCTGCGGATCATCGGCAGGGCCTGGCAGGAGGAGGAGCTGGAGTATCACGGCGAGCTGATCGACATCGACCCGCACCCGATCCTGCCGCGGCCGGAGCAGACCCCGCATCCGCCGCTGTTCCTGGCGTGCAGCCGCGGCGAGACGCTGGTCCAGGCCGCCGAGCTGGGGATCGGGGCACTGGTGATGGGCTTCGCCGGACCGGAGTCCATCGCGGGGATGCGCTCCGTCTACGATGCCGCGATCGCCGGCCGGGACGGCAGCCGGTTCGTGTCCACCGTGGTCAACGACCACTTCTCCGTGCTCTGCCCGACCATCGTGCTCGACGACCGGGAGGAGGCGCGCCGGATCGGCGTCCGCGGCCAGCGCTTCTTCGCCCAGTCCATCGGCCACTGGTACGGCGGGGCGGGCGTCCCGGACGAGGCCGTGGTCGCGGGCGCCGACGAGGCCGAGGAGATGCGCAGGGCCGCCGAGCAGGTGGTGGCCCGGCTGCACGAGCTGGAGATCCCGGTCCGGCCGGCCTCGACGGCCACCTTCAACGCCGACCACGCCTACGGGAGCGCCGACGACGCCATCGCGTACGTGGAACGGCTCAGGGAGGCCGGCGCCGACGAGATCATGTGCCTGATCCAGATGGGCACGGTGGGGCAGGAGGCCTGCCTGGAGACCCTGAGGCAGTGGGGGGAGAAGGTCATTCCGCACTTCCGGGGCGTGTGACGTGGCCCTCCACCGTGCGCCCCGGCCCGTCGGCCGCTGCCCCGCCGGAGAGCGGCCGACCGGCCGGAAACCCTTGGCGCGACTGGGCGGAGTGGTCAATTCCAGGCTGACGAACGGGAAGACTTCCGGTGAAGCAGGGGGTAGCGCAGGATAATTTCCCGAACTCCCTCTTGAACGGAAGAGCCTCACGCGCATACGCTGCCTTGACGTGAGGTTCTCCTGTGGAGGAAGTGACATGACGGAAACTCTTGTGCCGGGTACCGGCGGGGCCGTGATAACCGCCGAGGCGCGGGTGGTCGACCACCCGGCGTGGCCCGAGCTCAAGGCCGCCGTGGAGGAGATCCGCCCGTGGCAGTCCAAGGACGGGTCCATCGATTTCGAGGCCGAGGGCGCCCCCACCCGGCACACCGCCGAGGCCGCGGTCGGTCGCGTGATCCGCGCCGTCGAGACGCTCTCCCCGCTCCTGCCGCACGCCACCGCGTACCACGAGGCGCTCGTCGCCGACCTGCGCAAGTGGGCCGCCGACGACTTCCGGGTGCCGGACTTCCTCGACTCGCTGCTGGCCTTCCACCCGGCCGCCGAGCGTGCCGACGGGCTCCAGCACCTCGTCGTCTTCCCGATGTACACGCAGAACGGCAACCCGGACCGCAATCTGGAGGCCGTCGCGCTGAAGATGGTGTGGCCCGAGTGGCTCGCCGAGCTGGAGCGCACCCGGTACGACAACCCGCTCTTCCTCGGCATCACCTTCGAGGACTTCACCGCGGGCTACGACACCCACTCCGCCGTGCTCTTCCCGGAGACCATCGCCGTGCGCGAGGCCCCCGAGCGCTTCACCTGGGGCGGCATCTTCTGTGACCGCGAGGCCGCGCGCTTCCGCAAGGTCACCTCGGCCGCCGTCGACATCCTCGGCGTCGAGCTGCCCGCCGACATCGCCGCCATGGTCACCGATCAGGAGCGCTGCGAGAAGGCCTTCGTCCTGTGGGACATGGTCCACGACCGCACCCACAGCCACGGCGACCTGCCGTTCGACCCCTTCATGATCAAGCAGCGCCAGCCGTTCTGGATGTACGGCCTGGAGGAGCTGCGCTGCGACCTCACCGCCTTCAAGGAGGCCGTGAAGCTGGAGTCCGAGGGCAACGAGCACGGCCGTGACGTGCAGTACGCCGTCCTCTTCGACCGGATGTTCCGCTTCCCGGTCTCCGGCGACCGCACCCGCAACTACGACGGCCTCGGCGGCCAGCTGCTCTTCGCGTACCTCCACAAGCACGACGTCGTGCGCTGGACGGACAACAAGCTGAAGATCGACTGGATGCGTGCCCCGCAGGTCACCAACCAGCTGTGCGCCGAGATCGAGGACCTCTACCGGGCCGGCATCGACCGCCCGAAGCTGGTGCACTGGTTCAAGGCCTACGAGCTGGTCTCGACGTACCTCGCCCCGCACCCGGGCTCCAAGTGGGCCAAGGGTCCCGACGCCCTCGACATGACGCAGCCGCCGCGCAAGCTCGTGGACGACGTGCTTCCGGACGAGTTTCCGCTGAGCATGTTCTTTGAGGCGCTCGCCAAGAAGCTCAAGGGAGTGATCGCCTCAACCAAGGGCATCACCGCCCTGAACGCGGATCAGGCCGAGCGAGTCGCCGCGTGAGCGCTCGCCCACAGGAGGCTGCACAGATGAACGGCTCCGGGAACGGCAACGGAAAGCTGCACGGAGCGGTGGTGGCGGTGGCCGGGGCCGGCGGGCCCGCCGGCCGCGCCACCCTGCTCCGCCTCGCCGAGGCGGGTGCCGTGGTCGTCGCGTCCGACGCCAATCCGGCGCGGCTCGCGGAGGCCGTGGACGCGGCACGCTACGCCCACGGCGGCGCCACCATCACCGGTGACACCGTGGACCTGCTCGACCTGGCCGCCACCAAGGCCTGGGCCGAGCAGACCGAGAAGGAGTTCGGCCGGATCGACGGGCTGGTCCACCTCGTCGGCGGCTGGCGAGGCAGCAAGACCTTCACCGACGTGGACCTCGCGGACTGGGACTTCCTGGAGAAGCTCCTCATCCGCACCGTCCAGCACACCTCGCTGGCCTTCCACGACGGACTGCTGCGCAGCGACCGCGGTCGCTACGTCCTGGTCAGCCAGTCCGGCGCGCACAAGCCTGTCGCCAACAACGCCGCGTACAACGCGGGCAAGGCGGCGGCCGAGGCCTGGACCCTGGCCATGGCGGACTCCTTCCGCAAGGTGGGGGGCGACGAGGGCCCGGGTGCGGCAGCTGCGATCCTGGTCATCAAGGCACTGGTGCACGACGCGATGCGCGCCGAGCGTCCCAATGCGAAGTTCGCGGGTTTCACCGACGTGACGGAGCTGGCCGAGGCCATCGCCGGCGTCTGGGAGCGGCCCGCCACCGATGTGAACGGACAGCGTCTGTGGCTCACTCCGCAACCGTGAGAACCGATGCCGGCAAGACCGACGCCCGGCGCCACCACGATCCGGCGGTGCGCGGTTTCGCGAGCGACAACTACGCGGGCGTGCACCCCGAGGTGCTCGCCGCCGTCGCCCTGGCGAACGGCGGCCACCAGGTCTCGTACGGCGAGGACGAGTACACCGAACACCTGCAGAAGATCTTCCGCAGCCACTTCGGTCCGTACGCGGAGGCCTTCCCGGTCTTCAACGGCACGGGTGCCAACGTCGTCGCCCTGCAGGCGATGACGGACCGGTGGGGCGCCGTGATCTGCGCCAAGACCGCCCACATCAACGTGGACGAGGGCGGCGCGCCGGAGCGCATGGCGGGCATCAAGCTGCTCGCCGTCCCCACTCCGGACGGCAAGCTCACCCCCGAGCTGATCGACCAGGAGGCCTGGGGCTTCGAGGACGAGCACCGGGCGATGCCGCAGGTCGTCTCCATCACGCAGAACACCGAGCTCGGCACGGTCTACACGCCGGACGAGATCCGTGCCATCTGTGAGCACGCGCACGGCCTGGGCATGAAGGTGCACCTCGACGGTGCCCGGATAGCCAACGCCGCGGCCTCGCTGGACGTGCCGATGCGCACCTTCACGAACACCGTCGGCGTCGACGTGCTGTCGTACGGCGGCACCAAGAACGGCATGATGTTCGGCGAGGCCGTGGTCGTGCTCAACCCGGACGCGGTCCGGCAGATGAAGCACATCCGCAAGATGTCGATGCAGCTCGCGTCCAAGATGCGGTTCGTGTCGGTGCAGCTGGAGGCGTTGCTCGCCAAGGACCTGTGGCTGCGCAACGCCCGGCACGCCAACGCGATGGCGCAGCGGCTGGCCGCCGGCGTGCGCGAGACGGACGGGGTGGAGATCCTCTACCCGGTGCAGGCGAACGCGGTGTTCGCGCGGCTGCCGCACGAGGTGTCGCGGCGACTGCAGAAGCGCTACCGCTTCTACTTCTGGGACGAGGCCGCGGGCGACGTCCGCTGGATGTGCGGTTTCGACACCCAGGAAGAGGACGTGGACGGCTTCCTGCAGGCCCTGAAGGAAGAGATGGCCCGCTAGCGTCGAGCCCGCGCGCTGACATCAAAAGAAACGCATAGATATACTCTCGACTGTAAATCTATTGATTCACGGTCGGGGGTCTGTCTATGCTCCGGGGCATGCAGCTGATCCAGCAGAACCCTGACATTCACGCTTATCTGGCGTCCGATGAGGCGGTCGATCACTGGGATCCCCTCGTGCAGGAAACCGCCGAGGCCCTCTGGTCCATCACAGGCGACGCATACTCATACGCCAAAGCGGCCTTCGAGTTCGTCCGCGACGAGATCCCCCACTCGGCCGATTCCGGGGACGTGCGGGTCTCCTGGCGCGCCTCCGACGTCCTCGCCACGCGCAACGGCATCTGCTTCGCGAAGTCCCATGCCCTCGCCGCCCTGCTGCGCGCGCAGGGCATCCCGGCGGCCCTCTGCTACCAGCGGCTGACCGACGACGACGGATCGCACCCGGTCGTCCACGGCCTGGTGGCCGTCCGCCTGCCCGGCGGTGCCCGGTGGTCCCGGCTGGACCCGCGCGGCAACAAGCCCGGCGTGGACGCGCAGTTCAGCCTGGAGGGTGAGCGGCTGGCCTTCCCTGTGCGGCCGGAGCTGGGCGAGATCGACTACCCCGAGCTGTATGCCGCCCCGCACCCGGCCGCGCTGGGTGCCCTTCAGGGGTCCTCCGACCGGCCGGAGTTGTGGACGAAGCTGCCGACGGCTCTCTGATGTGTGGCTGATAGGAAGGTTTCCTGTCTGACACCGTTGTCAGATTGGCATGGGCATGAGAGGTTCGGTTGCGGAATCCCCCCACGGAGACCCCCGGAATCCCGGAATCCGCCATCCTCCGAACGGAAGGCGCTTCATGCGTTACGGAGTTCCCGCCGGGCTGGCCGCCCTTGCCCTCGGCCTGGCCGCAACCCTCGCTCCCGCCCCCGCCGCAGTCGCCGGAACACCCCGAACCGCGGCCGCACCCGGGCAGTTCGCCCACCCCGGAGTCCTCAACAGCCGTGCCCAGCTGGACTTCGTACGCACGCAGGTGCAGGCCGGCCGGCAGCCGTGGAAGGCCGCCTACGGCCAGATGCTGGCGAGCAAGTACGGCTCGCTGTCACGCACCCCCAAGCCGCGCGAGGTCGTCGAGTGCGGCTCGTACTCGAACCCGGACATCGGCTGCTCCGACGAGCGCGAGGACGCCATCGCCGCGTACAGCCACGCCCTCGCCTGGTACGTGACCCGGGACGCCAAGTACGCCCGCAAGTCCATCGAGTTGATGGACGCCTGGTCCGCGAAGATCAAGGACCACACCAACAGCAACGCACCGCTGCAGAGCGGCTGGGCGGGCTCGACCTGGCCGCGCGCCGCCGAGATCGTCAAGCACACGTACACGGGCGGCTGGCCGAACCAGGGGCGCTTCGCGACCATGCTGCGGGACGTCTACCTGCCCGAGGTGATCAACGGGCGGCCGAACAGCAACGGCAACTGGGAACTGATCATGATGGACGCGGCCGTCGGGATCGCCGTCCACCTCGACGACCGCGCGAGCTACGACAAGGCGATGAGCATCTACCTCGGCCGCGTCCCCGCCTACTTCTACCTGGCCTCCGACGGCGCGCAGCCCGCGTACCCGCCGCGCTCGTCCGTCGACACCCGCGCCGAGCTGATCGACTACTGGCACGGCCAGAGCACCTTCGTGGACGGCCTCGCGCAGGAGACCTGCCGGGACTTCGGCCACACCGGCATGGGGATCGCCGCGGCGATGCACGTCGCCGAGACCTCACGGATCCAGGGCCGCGACCTCTACCCGCAGTTCAAGGACCGGTTCCGGCACGCGCTGGGCTTCCACGCCACGTACGAACTCGGCGCGGCGGTGCCCTCCTGGCTCTGCGGCGGCAGCCTGACCAAGGGCCTCGGCCCGGCCACCGAGGTCGGCTACAACGCCCTGCACACCCGGCTCGGCGTCACCATGGAGAACACCCGCAGGCTCACCGAGGGACGGCGCCCCGCGGGCACCGAGAACCACTTCGAGGCCTGGGAGACCCTGACCCACGCCGACAACCCCAACTGACCGGGTTTCGCCACCGGGCGGTGAGCCATGCCGACCGTATGACGTGGCGGAGACCGGCCTGGGAGGAGCTGCGCTGACCGGACGCGGCAACGGCGACGGCCGCCGGGACCCGGCCGGGGTCCCGGCGGCCATCGCCGTACGGGGAGTGCGCCCGCGGGTCAGCCCGCTTCGCGAACCTGGGCCGGGGTCGGGGCGGTGCCGCCCAGGTGGGCCGGCAGCCACCAGGAGTCCTCGGGGCCGCTGGGCTTGGCCGGGTAGGCGCGCTGGGCGGCGTCCAGCAGCTCCTGCACGCGCTCGCGCAGCCGGCGCGTGATGGCGCCGGCGTACTGGTCGGCGGGGGCCTCCATCGGCTCGCCCACGCGCATCGTCACGGGGATGTGGCTGCGCTTGAGGTTCTTCGGGCGGCCCTTGGTCCACAGCCGCTGGGTGCCCCAGAGCGCCACCGGGATCAGCGGGACCCCGGCCTCCTGCGCCATGCGTGCCGCGCCCGACTTGAAGCTCTTGAGCGTGAAGGACTGGGAGATCGTGGCTTCCGGGAAGACCCCGATGATCTCGCCGGACCGCAGCGAGTCCAGGGCGTGCTGGTAGGCGTCCTCACCCTGCTTGCGGTCGACGGGGATGTGCTTCATCGCGCGCATCAGAGGGCCGGACACCCTGTGCCGGAACACCGACTCCTTGGCCATGAAGCGGACCAGGCGCTTCTGCGGCCGCGCCGTCAGGCCGGCGAAGATGAAGTCGAGGTATCCGATGTGGTTGGACACGAGGACCGCACCGCCCTTGCGGGGGATGTTCTCGGTGCCCTTCATGTCGATCCGGATGTCAAGGGCACGGAAGAGTCCGTGCGCGGCGCCGATCACGGGAGGGTAGACGAGCTCAGCCATGGTGGGGAGACCCCGCTTTCTGCCTGGGGAGGTGCTCCCGGCCGGAAGTTACGGAAGCGTAGGTACGCGACCATGGGGATCGTGCCCCATACGAGGGCTGCTGGCCAGCCCAGAGGCCCGTGCCCGGGGAGATTCTCATCACGCCGGGAATGTCGCAGGTCTCCGGGGTGCTCCGATCCACGTACGCGCGTACGAGCATGACGTACGCGGACGAGACGGCGACGGGAGCGCGGGTGTTCGGGCAGGAAGACGGCCGGGACGGTCGGGACGGCCGGCCGGGCGGCGTACCGGACCCCGGACCCGGCGGCGTACCCGCGGGCGTACCGGACCTCGGGCCGGGCGGTGCGGGGGACCGGCCGGGGGACCGGCTGGGGGCCGCGGAGCTGGGGGCGGAGCCGGGGGAGCGGGCCACGCTGGTGCAGTTCTCCAGCGCCTTCTGCCAGCCCTGCCGGGCCACGCGGCGGATCCTCACCGAGGTCGCGGCGATGGTCGAGGGGGTCGCGCACGTCGAGATCGACGCCGAGGAACGGCTGGACCTGGTCCGGGCCCTCGGGATCGAGAAGACCCCGACCGTGCTCGTCCTCGACGCGGCGGGCCGGATCGTCCGGCGGGCGGCCGGGATGCCGCGCAAGGTGGACGTGATCGCCGCGCTGGGGGCCGCGGTATGACGGGTGGCGCGCGGTCCGGCCCGGTGGCCGGATCCGGTGCGGCGGCACCGGGCGCGCCGGTGCGCGCGCCCGCACGCAGCGTGACGCGCCTGACATCTGCCCGATCCCGCTTGACTGTGTCCACGGGAGATCGCCAGGCTGGCGGCATGCGGTATGAACTCCTGCTCTACGGACGGGTCCATGTGGACCTCGTCCGCCACGCGAGCGCGCGCTGTCGGAATGGCTGAACGCCCCAGGCCCCCGATCTCCGACAGCGCCCGCGTGTCCCGCGGCAGAAGGCAGAACCCTGATGACTGCTCCGACGGCCCCGACGGTCCAGACCGCTCCGTCCCCCCGCTCTCCCCGTTCCGCCGGTTCCCCGGCCTCCTTCGGCTCCCCGGCCTCCTCCGGCTCCCCGGGTTCCCCGCGTTCCGGTGACGGCCGTCCCGGCTCGCCCGACCTCCTGCGCTCGGTCTTCCGGCAGCACGCCGCCGGAGTCGCCGTGATCACCGCCCAGGACGGCCCGCGGCCGGTGGGCTTCACCGCGACCTCGCTCAACTCGGTCTCCGCCGACCCGCCGCTGCTGTCCTTCACGATCGGCACGGGGGCCTCCAGTTGGCCCGGGGTGCGCGACAGCGAGTACCTCGGCGTCCACATACTCGGCGAGCACCAACGGGAGCTGGCCGGGCTGTTCGCCCGGAGCGGAGCCGACCGTTTCGGCGGCGCCACCGGCTGGAACCCGGGGCCGCACGGGGTCCCGGTGCTCGACGGCGTACTGGCCTGGCTGGTCTGCCGCGTGGTGGCACGGGTGCCCGCCGGCGAACACCGTGTGATCATCGCTGAGGCGGTCGCGGGGGACCCCGCGGGCGAAGGCCGGCCGTTGCTGTACCACCAGGGGCGCTTCAACGCGTTGCGCGACTGAATCGTCCCTGCTTGGGAGGGTCGGGCGGCGTTGGGCAGATCACAGTTCACCAGCCTTGCGACTTGGCGGCACCCACTGTGTACTGACGAGTAACATTCCCTTCGGAGCGCGGGCCGCCCCGACCGGGATCCGCCCGACAAGGCGCCTATGCTGCCTGCATAAGGCGGTACCAGAAAAGACGATGCGGTAGGAGAGCCGGCGTGAGCCTGAGGATCGTTGTCTGTGTGAAGTACGTGCCCGACGCCACTGGCGACCGGCAGTTCACCGAGGACTTGACCGTCAACCGTGACGACGTCGACGGCCTGCTGTCGGAGCTCGACGAGTACGCCGTCGAGCAGGCGCTGCAGATCGCCGAAGAGGCCGACGACGCCGAGATCACCGTTCTGACGGTGGGCCCCGAGGACGCCAAGGACGCGCTGCGCAAGGCGCTGTCGATGGGCGCCGACAAGGCCATCCACGTCGAGGACGACGACCTGCACGGCTCCGACGTCATGGGCACCTCGCTGGTGCTCGCCAAGGCCATCGAGAAGGCCGGCTACGACCTGGTCATCACGGGCATGGCGTCGACCGACGGCACCATGGGCGTGCTGCCGGCGATCCTGGCCGAGCGCCTGGGCGTCCCGCAGGTCACCCTGCTCTCCGAGGTCAAGGTCGAGGACGGCACCGTGACCGGCCGCCGTGACGGCGACACCGCGAGCGAGCAGCTGGAGGCCTCCCTCCCCGCGCTCGTCTCGGTGACGGACCAGTCGGGCGAGGCCCGCTACCCGTCCTTCAAGGGCATCATGGCCGCCAAGAAGAAGCCGGTGGAGTCCTGGGACCTGTCCGACCTGGACCTGGAGTCCGACGAGGTCGGCCTCGAGGGATCCTGGACCGCGGTCGACTCTGCGGCGCAGCGCCCGGCCCGCACCGCCGGCACGATCGTCAAGGACGAGGGCGAGGGCGGCAAGCAGCTGGCCGAGTTCCTGGCCGGCCAGAAGTTCATCTAAGAACCTCGGCCACCCCTCTTAGCCCCCAGACACTTCGCAATCGCAGGAGAGCAGTCCCATGGCTGAAGTTCTCGTCTACGTCGACCACGTGGACGGCGCCGTCCGCAAGCCCACCCTCGAGCTGCTGACGCTGGCCCGCCGCATCGGCGAGCCCGTCGCCGTCGCCCTGGGCGCCGGTGCCGACGCCACCGCCGCCGTGCTCGCCGAGCACGGCGCGGTCAAGGTCCTCACCGCCGACGCCCCCGAGTTCACCGAGTACCTCGTCGTACCGAAGGTGGACGCGCTCCAGGCCGCGTACGAGGCGGTTTCCCCGGCCGCCGTGCTCGTCCCGTCCTCCGCCGAGGGCAAGGAGATCGCCGCGCGCCTGGCCGTCCGCATCGGTTCGGGCATCATCACCGACGCCATCGACCTGGAGGCGGGTGACGAGGGCCCGGTCGCGACGCAGTCCGCCTTCGCCGCGTCGTTCACCACCAAGTCCCGCGTCTCCAAGGGCACCCCGGTCATCACCGTGAAGCCGAACTCGGCCCCGGTCGAGGCCGCTCCGGCCGCCGGCACCGTCGAGGCGCTCGCCGTCACCTTCGGCGCCCTGGCCACCGGCACCAAGGTCACCGCCCGCACCGCGCGGGAGTCGACCGGCCGCCCCGAGCTGACCGAGGCCGCGATCGTCGTCTCCGGCGGCCGTGGCGTCAACGGCGCCGAGAACTTCTCCATCATCGAGGAGCTCGCGGACTCCCTCGGCGCGGCCGTCGGCGCCTCGCGTGCCGCCGTCGACGCCGGCTGGTACCCGCACACCAACCAGGTCGGCCAGACCGGCAAGTCGGTCTCCCCGCAGCTCTACATCGCCTCCGGCATCTCGGGCGCGATCCAGCACCGGGCCGGCATGCAGACCTCGAAGACCATCGTCGCCATCAACAAGGACGCCGAGGCCCCGATCTTCGACCTCGTCGACTACGGCGTGGTCGGCGACCTCTTCACGGTCGTCCCGCAGCTGACCGGCGAGATCAAGGCGCGCAAGGGCTGACAGCCTGACCTGCGCTTCTCTTCGTAGCATCGCTTCTTCGGGGCCGTGTGGTGATTCTCACCGCGCGGCCCCGAGTCGTTCGTCCCACGCGTCGGAGGGACCATTGACGGAGCGGAACCGCGTGGCTAAATTCTGCTATGCGGATCTAAGCTTCCGTGAAGCGGAAAAGAGGAGAGTGCACGATGGGTCAGCAGGAGAAGGTGGCGACGAGCCTCGCAGGCGCGGTCAGCGAGGGCATCAGCGCCTCCCTCGCGCCGGTGGACGCGGAGCTCGCGCGCCACTACCCGGGCGACCCCGGCACCCGTCAGCCGATCCACACGGTCTACGTCCCCGGTGACGTCTTCGCCGCGGACACCATCCGCTCCTGGGGCGACCAGGCCCTCGCCGCGCTCGACGAGCACGCCCCGGACGCCGCCACCTTCGCCAAGGTACTCGGCATCTCCGACGAGCTGGCCGCACCGGTCTACGACCGCGTCCGCGCCAAGCTGGCCGACGAGCCCATCGAGGACCTCCGAGTCGACTTCGAGGACGGCTTCGGCGTCCGCTCCGACGAGGAGGAGGACCAGGCCGCGGCCCGCGCCGCCCGCCTGATCTCCGAGGCGTACTCCAACGGCACCAACGCCCCGTACATGGGCATCCGCATGAAGTGCATGGAGTCCAACGTCCGCGACCGCGGCATCCGCACCACCGACATCTTCCTGTCCGGCCTGCTCGCCCACGGCGGCCTCCCGGACAACCTGGTCCTGACCCTGCCCAAGGTCACGTACGCCGAGCAGGTCACCGCCTTCGTCAAGCTGCTGGAGGCCTTCGAGACGGCCCGCGGCCTGCGCCCGGGCCGGATCGGCTTCGAGATCCAGATCGAGACCAGCCAGTCCATCCTGGCCTCCGACGGCACCGCCACCGTCGCCCGCATGATCGAGGCCTCCCAGGGCCGTGCCACCGGCCTGCACTACGGCACCTTCGACTACAGCGCCTGCGTCGGCGTCTCCGCCGCGTACCAGTCGAGCGACCACCCCGCCGCCGACCACGCGAAGGCGATCATGCAGGTCGCGGCCGCCGGCACCGGTGTACGCGTCTCCGACGGCTCCACGAACGTGCTGCCCATCGGCACCACCGAGCACGTCCACGAGGCCTGGAAGCTGCACTACGGCCTGACCCGGCGCGCCCTGGCCCGCGCCTACTACCAGGGCTGGGACATGCACCCCGCGCACCTGCCGACCCGGTACGCGGCCGTCTTCACCTTCTACCGCGAGGGGCTGGAGGCCGCCGCCGCACGGCTGAAGGCGTACGTCGCCAAGATCGAGGGCGACGTGATGGACGAGCCCGCCACGGCGAAGGCCCTCGCCGGCTACCTGGTCCGCGGCCTCGACTGCGGCGCGGTCGGCACCGAGGAGGTCACCGCCCTCACCGGCCTGACCCGCGCGGAACTGGACGCCTTCGCCATCCCCCGCCGCTCGGCCACCCTGACGGCCACCGCCTGACCCCACCCACGCGCCCGGCCCGGCCCCGGCTTCACCGGGCCCGAGCCGTCGGCGTGTACGGGTCGGGCAGCACCCACCGGCGCACGGTGCCGTCGTCGCCGGCGGTGGCGACCAGGCTCCCGTCGGGGGAGAAGGCCACCCCCCGGACGGCGCCGGAGTGTCCCGTCAGCGGCAGCCCGGCCGCGGACTCGGCGGTGTGGGCGTCCCACAGCTGCGCGGTACCGTCCGACGCCGCTCCGGCGAGGAGCCTGCCGTCGGGGGAGAACGCCAGGTCGTGGACCGCCCCGGTGTGCGCGAGGACCTGCCGGCTGTGCGGGGGCCGGGCAGCGAGGTCCCACACCCGGACGATGCCGGCGACGTCGCCGGTGGCCAGCAGGCGGCCGTCGGGGGAGAAGGCCATGGCGCGGACTTCCGCCGCGTGGCTGCCCAGGTCGCGCTCGACGGGAACCAGCGTGGCCAGGTCGAACACGTTCACGGTCTCGCGTTCGGCGACGGCAAGACTCCGCCCGTCGGGGGAGACGGCCACGGCGAGACGCTCCGGCACCGGGTCGGCGATCGCCTCGGAACCGCCGGCCGCGGTCCGGCTGATCGCCCAGTTGCCCCGTCCGCCGGTCATGACCACCCGCCGCCCGTCGGGAGTGAACGCCACGTGCTGGACCAGGGACAGGGGACGGCGGAGCGGCTCGGGCCCCGCGGTGTCACGGCTCCACAGCCGCGCCGGACCGCCCTCGTCCGGGAACTCCAGCCCCCACGGGCCGACGGCGGGCAGCGCCAGAGTCTCGGGCAGCGGGTCGTGGGTCTCCGCATCCCAGGTCAGGACCCTCCGGTCCGCGGTGTGGACGAGGAGCCGGCCGCCGTCGGGCGCGAACGCGAGCCGGCGCAGCGGCGCCCCGTTCGTGCTCGACACGGCGGGGAGCGGCACGGCGTGCCCCCGGCGCAGCGCCGCGGCCACGGACCGGGCTCCGAGGGACGGTACGGGGCCCGCCTCGGCCGGGTCCCGGTGGTAGATCACCACGGTGTCGCCCTCACCACAGGCGGCCAGCATCCGGCCGTCGAACGAGAATGCGACGTCGTGGAGCGACCAGTCGTTCCCCACCAGCGGTCCACCGACGGGGCCGCCGGTGGCGGGGTCCCACAGCCGCACGGTGCCGTCGTCACAGGCCGTGGCCAGCAGCCGGCCGTCGCGGGAGAAGGCCGCGCCCCAGGTCGCGGGGTCCGGCCCCTGGAGCGGACCGCCGACGGCCGTGCCGGTGGTGGTGTTCCAGAGCCGCGTCCCGTCCTGACCGGCGGTGGCGAGGAGCCGGCCGTCCTGGGAGAAGGCCATCCCGAGGACCTCGCCGACGTGCCCGGCGAGCGGATCGCCGACGCTCGCACCAGCCACGAGGTCCCACAGCCGGATCACGTGCCTGCCCTTGAGCGCGGCCATCAGTCCGCCGTCGGGCAGGCAGGCCACACTCCCGACCTCGCCGAAGTGCCCGATGAGAGGCGTTCCGGCCGGCTCGCCCGTGGCCGTGTCCCAGCGCCGTACGGTCTCGTCGTCGGAGGCGGTGATCAGTACACGGCCGTCGGCCGAGAAGGCCACCGCGCGGACGGCCTCCTCGTGCCCGACCATCGGCGGCCCGACCTGGGTGAGGGCCACCGGGTCCCACAGCCTCGGCGTGCTGTCGACGCCCACGGTGGCCAGCGTGCGGCTGTCGGGCGAGAAGGCCATGGCGAGGACGCTCTCCGGTCCGGCGTCGAGAGCGCCCACGGCCCGGCCGTGGACGGGTTCCCACAGCTGCACCACTCCGCCCCGGCGGGTGGTGGCGACGAGCCGTCCGTCGGGCGAGAACACCGCTCCCCAGTTGTCGAGTGCGCCGGCGGTCAGCGTATGGGCCAGGGCGAAGCCGTGCGCGCCGGTGGGCGCGGGCGGTGGCGGGGCAGATCTCAGGAGGGCCGCAAGGTTCCCCGGGGGCGGAAGGTTCCCCGGGGGCGAAAGGTCCCGGATCCGGTCCGGGGCCGGAGGCTGGAGGGCCGCCAGGGTGCGCCAGCGCGTGCGCCAGGGCTCAAGCTGTGAGGAGTTGTGCGGCGGAACGGCGACTTCCCGGCCGTACTCGTCGTACGCGTACAGGATCCGCACCAGGGCCATCAGCGTGTCGAGGCCCAGCAGCCGCTTCCCCCGGAACGCATCGCTCTGCGTGGCCACCGGCAGCCTCAGCCCGGTCCGGGACCTCGCCGCACGGGTCTCCAGCTTCCGGTAGGAGGGATTGCCGCGTTCGATGCGGAGTCGACGCAAGTCACCCGCGAGGCGGCTCAGTTCCTCCTCGAAGTCGCTTACCGAACCCACCTGCGCCCCCTGGACCGTGCGGAGGACCAGGCTAGAGTGCGGCCCGCCGAACGGTCCCGGACTTTACGGAACAGCACCGAACACCCCGGATGTCCGCACGAGTTCGGCAGTGATCGCGATGGCCGCCGATCCGTTCCGTCCGTGCGGGAACGGTCCGGCCCGTCCGCTGGAATCGGGCCATGACCACACCTCAGAACCCGACGGACCCCGAGCCGTTTCTGTCCCTGCACACCGCCGTCGTGCTGCTCGCCGCGATCCTGATCGGCCTCACCGCCGGCGGCCTGACCTTCCTCGGCGGCTCCGGCGCCGCGCTCTGCGTGCTCGCCGGACTGACCGCCGCCGGTGGGGCCGTTCCCGTGCTGCGGACCCTCATCCGGTGAACGGCGGGAGTTCGCCCGAGCCGCGGGGGATCAGGTGGGTCGGGAGTTCGGTGCGGATCGTGGGGAGGGCGGCTCCTGAGAGGCGCTGGAAGAGGCGGTCCGTGGCCACGCGGCCGAGGGTGGCCGGGTCCTGGGCCACCACCGTGATGCCCGGGCGGAGCAGGTCGGCCAGTTCGAAGTCGTCGAAGCCGACCAGGGCCACCGGGTGCTCCCGGGCCGCGAGGACCCGTACCACCGTGACCGTCACGCGGTTGTTGCCCGCGAAGACGGCCGTCACCGGATCCTGGCCCGCGAGCATCGACCTCGTCGCCGTCGCCACCCGGTCGGGGGCCGTGGAGCCGAGGGAGACCCAGGAATCGGCCACCGGAAGGCCCGCGTCGGCCATGGCCGCACGATAGCCGCGCAGGCGTTCGGCCGCCGTGTGGATGCGGGGGTGGTCGCCGATGAAGCCGATCCGGCGGTGGCCGCCCGCGATCAGGTGGGCGACGCCGTCGCGGGCGCCGCCGAAGCTGTCCGAGAGGACGACGTCCGCGTCGATCCGGCCCGCCGGGCGGTCCACGAACACCGTGGCCACACCGGCCCGCATCTCCGGCTCCAGGTAGCGGTGGTCGTCGCCGGCCGGGATCACGATCAGGCCGTCCACCCGGCGCGCGCACAGGGCGAGCGCCAACTCCCGTTCCCGGTCCGGGTCCTCGGCGCTGGAGCCGTTGATGAGCAGCGCACCGTGCGCGCGGGCCACCTCCTCCACGGCCCGGTTCAGCGGACCGTAGAAGGGGTCGGCGAGGTCCTCCAGGATCAGGCCCACGGTGGCGGTGCGCCCCTTGCGCAGGACGCGCGCGCTGTCGTTGCGGCGGAAGCCCAGGGCGTCGATGGCCTCTTGGACCCGCTTCTCGGTCTCGGGGGTGACGCCCGGCTCGCCGTTGACCACCCGCGACACCGTCTTCAGGCCGACGCCCGCCTGGGCCGCCACGTCCTTCATGGTCGGCCGGTTGCCGTAGCGGGGATCGAACGGGCGGCGGTTGTGGGGCACGGTCGTGAATCCTCCGGAGTCTCGGGCAGGGCTGTGACCTTGAGGATAAGCACTCGGCCGATAGTGAGGTTTCCGTGGCAGGCTGGTGCGGGCAAGCCACTGGGGGCTCCGGACGAGCCATGGGGAGAGGGGTAGACGTGATTGTCTGGATCAACGGCACATTCAGCGCGGGAAAGACCAGCACGGCCCGCGAACTGGCCGGAATCCTGCCGGACAGCACCCTGTTCGACCCGGAGTTCATCGGCGACGCGCTGCGCGTGCTGCTGCCGGCCAAGCGGCTCGCGGAGGTCACCGACTACCAGGACCTGCCGAGCTGGCGGCGGCTGGTGGTGGACACGGCGGCGGCGATGCTCGCGGAGCTGGGCGGGGTGCTCGTCGTACCGATGACGCTGCTGCGCCAGGAGTACCGGGACGAGATCTTCGGCGGGCTGGCGGCGCGCCGGATAGCGGTTCGGCATGTGCTGCTCGCCCCTGCGGAAACGATCCTTCGCGAGCGGATCGCGACCCGGGAGGAGCCGGGGGACCCCGACCAGGTCGACCTCCGCGTCCGCCAGTGGGCCTACGACCACATCCCCGTCTATCAGCAGGCCCTCGGCTGGCTCACCGGCGACGCGCACGTCATCGACAACAGCAGCCTGACCCCGCGCGAGACGGCGCAGCGGATCACCGAGGCCGTCCGCTCGGAGACCGCCCCGGTCTGCGACATCGTGCAGACCCCGGAGCCCACGCGGGAGACCGTGGCGGCCGGGGTGCTGCTCTTCGACGAGCAGGACCGGGTGCTGCTGGTGGATCCGACGTACAAGGCCGGCTGGGAGTTCCCGGGCGGCGTCGTCGAAGCGGGCGAGGCCCCCGCCCGCGCGGGCGTACGGGAGGTCGCGGAGGAGCTGGGCCTCGTACTGGACCGGGCGCCCGGCCTGCTCGTCGTCGACTGGGAGCCCCCGCAGCCGCCCGGGTACGGGGGGCTGCGCCTGCTCTTCGACGGCGGCCGCCTCTCCCCGGAGGCGACGGCCCGGCTCCGCCTTCCGGGCCCCGAACTGCGGGCCTGGCGCTTCGTCACGGAGGCCGAGGCCGCCGGCCTCCTCCCGCCGCACCGCCACGAACGCCTGCGCTGGGCCCTGCGCGCCCGGGAACGCGGCCGCCCCCTCTACCTGGAGGCGGGCACCCCGGTCGGCTGAGCCCGCCGACGGCCGGGCTCCCGGCGCCGGGAGGCCCGGCGCCCGAGAACGGGAACCGAGCCGTCAGGCGGGAGTTCCGGCCGCCGCCTTGACCAGCGCGACCGCCGTGTCCGCCGTCAGCGGATCGCCGTGGCCGAAGCAGGCGATCGACGGGGAGAGCCCGGCCAGGCGGTGGAAGGAGTCGATCGCCCGGCCCCGGTCCACATTGAAGACGCCCAGCATCAGCGGGCCGACGGCGGCGACACAGTCGCCGGCGAACAGCACGCCGTGGTGCGGAAGGTGGATCCCGATGCTGCCGTCCGTGTGCCCCGGGGCGTGGACGACGTACGCCCCGTCCCCGAAACCCAGCGCGTCCCCGTCCTCCAGCTCGCGGTCGACAGGGGTGGGCGGGGCCTCGGGGACGACGCTCAGGGCGTGCGTGTACAGCGGGATCTCCCAGTCGAGCAGCACCGGTTCGGGAACGGGCCGCTCGCCCCGGATCACCGGCGCGTCCAGACGGTGCGCGAGCACCTGCGCGCCCCAGCGGGCGGCGAGCTCACCGGCCGCACCGACGTGGTCGCCGTGGCAGTGGGTGAGGACGATCCGCTCCAGCCGCTCGGGCAGCAGCCCGAGGGAACGTATCGCCCCCTCGATCTCGGCGGCGGACCCGGCGTTGCCGGCGTCGATCAGGGTGAGCGCCTCGCCGTCCCGCCAGAGGTACGCCTGGCCGATCGGGAAGCGGAGCATGTGAAGCCGGTCCGGAACTACCTCTACAAGATCCATGAGGCGACCGTACGCACGGCAGCCCGGCCCCGGCAGGCGACTTCACCGGGAGCGAAGTACGCCCAGGGCGCACTCGGCCCTGGGCGAACCCGCACGCGTACGGGGGTCAGACGCGCTTGGACTCCGCGTAGTTGACGAGGAAGAGGGCCTCCGCCACCGACAGGCGCTCCAGTTCCTCCGGCGACACGCTCTCGTTGACCGCGTGGATCTGCGCCTCCGGCTCGCTCAGCCCGATCAGCAGCATCTCCGCCTTCGGGTACAGCGACGTCAGCGTGTTGCACAGGGGGATCGACCCGCCCATGCCGCTGATCTGCATCTCCTGGCCGGGGTACGCGGCCTCGAGCGCCGACCGCATCGACGCGTACGCCGGGCTGTCGGTGTCCGCCTGGAACGGCTGGCCCTGGCCGACCACCTCGAGTTCGAGGCGCGCCTTCCACGGCGTGTGCGCCTCCAGGTGTGCCTGCAGCAGCTTGATGGCCTCCGCGGTGTCCGCGCCCGGCGGCACGCGCAGGCTGATCAGCGCGCCGGCGCTCGCGTGCACCGAGGGCGTCGCCCCGACCACGGGCGGGCAGTCGATGCCGAGCACCGTCACCGCCGGACGGGCCCACAGCCGGTCCGCGACCGAGCCCTCACCGATCAGCTCGACCCCGTCGAGGACCTTCGCGTCGGCGCGGAAGTCCGCCTCCGGGTACTGCAGACCGTCCCACACCGCGTCCGAGGCGAGCCCGTCCACGGTCGTCGAACCGTCCGCCGCGCGCAGCGAGTCCAGGACGCGGATCAGCGCGGCCAGCGCGTCCGGGGCGGCGCCGCCGAACATCCCGGAGTGCAGGTTGCCGCCCAGCGTGTCGATCTTCACCTTGAGCAGGCACATGCCGCGCAGCGTGGCCGTCACCGTCGGCAGGCCGAGCCGGAAGTTGCCCGCGTCGCCGATGACGATGGTGTCGGCGGTCAGCAGCTCCGGGTGCGCCTCGGCGTACTGCTGGAGACCGCCGGTGCCCTGCTCCTCGGAGCCCTCGACGATCACCTTCACGGCCACCGGGACACCGCCGTTGGCCTTCAGTGCGCGCAGCGCCAGCAGGTGCATGATGAACCCGCCCTTGCAGTCGGCCGAACCGCGCCCGTACCAGCGGCCGTCGCGCTCGGTCAGCTCGAAGGCGGGGGAGATCCAGGCCGCGTCGTCCAGCGGCGGCTGGACGTCGTAGTGCGCGTACAGCAGCACGGTCGGCGCGCCCTCGGGGCCGGGCAGGTAGCCGTAGACGGACTGGGTGCCGTCTGGGGTGTCGAGCAGCGCCACGTCCTGGAAACCCTCGACGCGCAGGGCGCCGGCCACCCAGTTCGCGGCGGCCTCGCTCTCGCTCTTGGGGAACTGTGCCCAGTCCGCGACCGACTGGAAGGCCACCAGCTCGGTCAGCTCCTGCTTGGCGCGGGGCATCAGCGAGGCGATGGTCTCGGCGATCGGATTCTGGGACATGGGCACGCTCCTTTTGGGTGCGACGTTGTTCTCCGTGTACGCCGCCCGCATCCGCGGAGTGTGCGTATGCCGGGTACGGCGAAAAGGACAGTTCCGATCCTCGCACAGCGGGGCGGCGCGTCGTCTCGCCGTAGGATTTCCCCGGCATCGGAGCAACCGGGTGATCAGGAGCGGCAACACATCGTGAGCAGCGACGACGACGTACGCGACGCAGGTGCAGACGCAGGTGCGGACGGAGGTGCGGACGCGGGTGCAGACGCAGGCGTGGGCACGGGCACGGGCGCGGGGCAGGACGCGCAGGGGGCGGGCGGCGAGGTGGCCGGGGAGAGCGGCGAAGTGTGGGACGTGGTCGTGGTCGGGGCCGGACCGGCCGGGTCCGCGGCGGCGCACGCGGCGGCGACGGCCGGGCGGCGCGTCCTGCTGCTGGAGAAGGCCGAACTGCCCCGCTACAAGACCTGCGGTGGCGGCATCATCGGCCCCTCGCGCGACGCCCTGCCCCCGGGCTTCGTGCTGCCCCTCAAGGACCGCATCCACGCGGTCACCTTTTCGATGGACGGGAAGCTGACCCGCACCCGGCGCTCGAAGCAGATGCTGTTCGGGCTCGTCAACCGGCCCGAGTTCGATGCCGGCCTGGTCGCCGCCGCCGAGAAGGCCGGCGCCACCGTCCGTACGGGCACCGCCGTGGCCCGCGTCGAACAGCACGGGACCGCCGTGCCCGACCGGCGCACCGTCGCCGTCGTGCTCGCCGACGGGGAGACCGTCCTGGCCCGGGCGGTGGTCGGCGCGGACGGCAGCGCGAGCCGGATCGGCGCGCACGTCGGCGTCGAGATGGACCAGGTGGACCTCGGCCTGGAGGCGGAGATCCCGGTGCCCGAGACGGTCGCGGAGGACTGGAAGGGGCGGGTGCTGATCGACTGGGGCCCGCTGCCCGGCAGTTACGGCTGGGTCTTCCCCAAGGGCGACACCCTCACCGTCGGGGTCATCTCGGCCAAGGGCGAGGGCGCCGCGACCAAGCGCTACCTGGACGACTTCATCGCCCGGCTCGGCCTCGCCGGCTTCGAACCGGCCATCTCCTCCGGGCACCTGACCCGCTGCCGCAAGCCCGATTCGCCGCTCTCGCGCGGCCGGGTCCTGGTGGCCGGCGACGCGGCCGGGCTGCTGGAGCCGTGGACCCGGGAGGGCATCTCCTTCGCGCTGCGCTCGGGGCGGCTGGCGGGGGAGTGGGCGGTGAAGATCTCCGAGGCGCAGGACGCGGTGGACGCGCGCCGGCAGGCCCTCAACTACGCCTTCGCGGTGAAGGCCGGGCTGGGCGTGGAGATGGGCGTCGGCAAGCGGATGCTGACCGTGTTCGAGGCCCGGCCGCGGATGCTGCACGCGGCGATCACCGGTTTCCGCCCGGCGTGGCGGGCCTTCGCCCGTATCACCCGCGGTTCGACGACCCTGGCCGACATGGTGCGAACGTACCCGCTGGCCCGCAAGGCGCTGCAGATGCTGGACGCCAGGCAGGCGGCGGCGGCCGGGAACGGCGGCCGGGGCCCGGACAAGGACTAGGGCGTGGGCCCGGGCGTGTGGTCGGGGCATGGGTGCGGGCGGTGCTCGGCGGGATGCGGGCCGCCCGGCCCGCACTGGTGGGGCGGCGTGAACCTGAACGAGGTCGAGCGGCCGGAACAGGTCCTCGCGGCCTTCGAACGCGGCGAGCGGTGGGTCGGCGTCGCGGTGATCGCCCTGGCGCTCAACCACGCCGATCCCGCGGCCGTGCTGCCCGTGGTCGCCAGGGCGCTGGAGTCGGCGGACCGGGAGCGACAGGGAGTGGTGGCCCTGGCACACGTCGCGCGGCTCCACCGGACGGTGGACCGGCGCTGTCTGGAACTGCTGCGCCGTCGCCCCCGCGGCAACGAGGCCGACGACGACCTGTGGTCGTTCGTGCCGCACCGGGAGCTGCCGCTCTGGCTGTGGCGGCACCACCTGCGGGAACGGCTGGTCGAGCGGCTGCGCCGGCCGTTCGGCTGAGTGGTATGGGCGGGATGGGCGGTATCGACGGTCTCCCCCGTCGCGGCGGCCGAGTCCGCGGGGTCAGTTCGACACCGTGATCCGGAAGACCGGGTGGTCGGCGGCGGCCGCCTGGAGTTCCGCGTCGGAGGACTTCGCGGAGACGCCCTGGAAGAACCGGTCGACCTCCCAGCCCCACTTCTCCAGGTAGGTGCGCAGGACGGCGGCCTGCTGGACCGGGTCGGTCAGTTCGGTGGCGGTGAACGTACGCACCTTGCGGCCCACGCGCAGCTCGCCGCCGCCCGCCACCCGCATGTTGCGGACCCACTGGGAGTGGCCGCGGGCCGAGACCAGGTACTGGGCGCCCTCGTACGTGTGCGGGTTGACCGGGATCCGCTGCATCTTGCCGGACGTGCGCCCGCGCACCGACATCTCGGCGCTGCCGGCCAGGCTGATGCCGAAGCGGGCCAGCTTGCCGAAGAAGGAGTTGAAGCGGGTGGCGAGCGGGCCTGCCTGGACGTAGTACGGGGTGGGCGCGTTCATGGTGACCTCCGGGGTCGTTTTCCGCTGCTGAGAGAGCACTGCTCTCCCTTGAGACCAGTGTGCACGGATCGGTGCACCAAAGCAAGAGCACTGCTCTCGAAACAGAGCGGTGCCCCTCTTTCTGGGCACTGCTCCAGACGCGTGGCACACTGACCCGCATGAACACCGTGCGAGGGGCCAGGGAACGGGCCCGCATCGAGGTCACCGCCGCCATCAAGGACGAGGCGCGCCGCATGCTCGCGGCCGAGGGCGCCGCCAAGCTCTCGCTGCGCGCCGTCGCCCGCGAGCTGGGCATGGTCTCCTCCGCCCTCTACCGCTACTTCCCCAGCCGCGACGAGCTGCTCACCGCGCTGATCATCGACGCGTACGACAGCATCGGCGCCGCCGCCGAGGAGGCCGACGTCCGCGCCCTCGCCGCCGGATCGCCGCCCCGCACCCGCTGGACCGCGGTCTGCGGGGCCGTCCGCGCCTGGGCGCTGGAGCACCCGCACGAGTACGCCCTCATCTACGGCTCCCCGGTGCCCGGCTACAGCGCCCCCATGGACACCGTCGGCCCCGCCTCCCGGGTCGGCAACGCCTTCATCGCCATCCTCCGCGCCGCCCACGAGGGGCGGGGCCTCGCCCTCCCGCCGCTGCCCGCGGCCCTGCGCCCCGAGGCCGACCGGATGACCGCCGATTTCGCCGAGGGCCTGCCCCCGCAGGTCACCGCCGCCCTGGTCGCCGCATGGGCCCAGTTGGTCGGCCTCGTCTCTTTCGAGCTGTTCGGCCAGTTCAACCGGGTCGTCGAGGACCGGGCCGCCTTCTTCGCGCACGCCGCCGACCAACTGGCGCACGGGGTCGGCCTGCCTGCCGTGTGACGGGAGGGCGGCGAGGGAAGGGTGGGGGCGGGGCACGGCCGGTTCCGGAGATTCACATGCTGAGGCGATGACTCGCTCTTCTGTTCCTCACACCAATGCGGGCGGTTCACCCTTGAACGAGGGGCCGCCCGTCTAGTGTTCCTGAGGTCGCCCCCCCTGCCGCCGCCGGAGGAACGTTCATGCCTCGCGCCGCAAAGGCCTTGTATGCCGTCCTGGCCATCCTCTTACTGGCCGCGCCGGCGCCGGCCGTCACCGCCTCGGCGCGCGACGCGCCCGTGGCAGCGGCCGACGCCCCGACGCCCAGCCCACCCCCCATGCCCCGGATGCCCGGCGTACGGGGCCTGGAGATCGGCGTTCCCGCGTACGTCTCGGCGAACGACCGCATGCTGACCGACCTCACCGCCACCGGTCCGGCCGCCTCGGTGGTGGTGCTGAACCCGGGCAACGGCGACGCCCCGTTCGACGCCCCCTGGCGGACCCGCGCCGACGCATTGCGCAAACGCACCACCTCCACCGGCGAGAAGACCAAGGTGCTCGGCTACGTCCACACCGACCACGGCAACCGCGACATCGCCGCCGTCAAGGCCTCCGTCGACAACTACCTCAAGAGTCCCGACGGCCGCCTCCACGTCGACGGCATCTTCTTCGACGTGGTCAGCCGCGACTGCGGCCCCGCCAACGCCACCCGCGACCACTACGCGGAACTGCGCCGGTACGTCCAGGACACCATGAACGCCGCCGACCCGGCCGCCCCCGACCTCGTCGTCAACAACCCCGGCACCGCCATGGCCGACTGCTACCTGGAACCGGGCCGCCGCACCGCGGACGTCTTCGTCACCTTCGAGGACACGTACGCCGCGTACACCGGCGCCGGCTGGCTCGGCGGCAACGTCTTCGGCCCCCTCGCCGGCTACCGCTCCGGGGCCGAACTCGACCCGAGCGGCACGGCGTTCTGGCACCTGGTCCACGACGTCCCCGACGCCGAAGCCATGCGCGCCACCCTGCGCACCGCCTTCGACCGCGGCGCGGGCTACGCCTACGCCACCAGCACGGTCATGCCCAACCCCTGGAACACGGGCCCGACATGGAAGTACCGCGCCCAGACCACCTACGCGGCCACCCTCGGCTGACGCGCTCCGCCGTTCACTCCAGTGGCGTGACGAGGCAGAAGGGGTGGCCGACGGGGTCGGCGTACACCCGGTACCCGATGGGCTTGTCCGACCCTTCGAGCAAGGTCGCGCCCAAGGCCAGGACTTGTGGCTCGGCCACGTCGAGATCCGCGACGCTCACGTCGATGTGCATCTGCTGAGGGTGGTCGGGGACGGTCCACTGCGGCGGCCGGAAGTCGTCGACCCTTTGGAATGCCACGAATGCGGTACCTGCCGTGGTGCCGAGCACGACGTACTCCGGAGTGTCCTCCAGCCGTGGGAGTGACAGCAGTTTCCCGTAGAAGTCGGCGAGCTCGGATGGATGGGGGCAGTCGATGACGATGGTGCACAGTTTTCCGATCATCCCACTGAGTATGGTGCCTGCAGCCGTACCCGCGATATTCGGCGGCGGCACGGGGCGGCGGGTGGCAGGCTGGCCCGATGTCTACCTGGACCCCGTCGCCGGTGCTGTTCGACAACCTGCGGTACCTGCTCAACGAGTGGGATCCGATCGGCGTGGCCGATCTTTCGCAGGACGAGTACGACTGCATGCTCGTCCCCTTGTTCCGGCGTCTCCAGCGCGGCACCACCCGGGCGGAGATCGGTGAGTTCCTCTGGTACGAGCTGGAGGACCACTTCGGTCTGGATCCCGTCGACCACCGGACCGACGCGATGGCCGACAGGCTGGTCGCCTGGTGGGCCGCCGTGGGCCCGGCGGCCTAGAGGTCCGGCGGCCTGGCGGCCTGGCCATTCAGCGGCCGTCGTTCTCCGGGCGGCGGGCGAAGCGCCACAGGACGTGGGCGATCCGGAGGAGGAAGACCGCGCCCGCCGCGATTCCTCCGGCCACCGCCAGGGCGCGGTCGGCCGCGGGGGAGAGGGAGAACGCCAGCGCGGGCCCGTACGCCGCGCCGAAGACGAGGGCGGCCGCGAAGCAGCCGCTGACGAGGGCATAGCCGATCTCGATCGTGATCGCGTCCCGGTCCGCCTGCGTACGCCGCTCCATGCGTGCAGTCTCACAGCGCCCGCCGCGTGCCACAAGGAGGCCCGCGCCCGCCGCCCGACCCCGCGCCCGCCGCCCGACCCCGCGTCCGCCGCCCGGTTCAGATTCCGGCCGTCTCGCTCCACAGCCGGGCCAGCGCCACGTCGCCCGTCACGCCCGGACCTGCCAGCGGGAGCCGGTTCCACAGGGCCGCGTACAGCCAGGCCGCCTCCCCGGTCAGTTCGCAGTCGGCCGGCTCGCCCGTGTCACCCAGGACCGTGCGGGCCGGCTCCGCCGACAGGTGCACGGTCCACACCGCGCCCGTGTCGGCGGCCCGGACCCGCACCACCCGCGGCTCCGGGGTACGCACCCGGCTGCGCGGCCGCGCGTGGAAGCCGGTCAGCAGCTCGTCCACCCCGTCCTCCGCGAACTCCGGCTCCACCGGGGAGAACGCCACGCCCCGAGCGGCTTCCGCGTCCATCCGGTGCACGGTCGTCTCGTGGGCCTGCCGCCGCGCCCAGAACGCCAGCGGCGACGGCGGGGCCGTCGGGAGGAAGGTCCAGCACTGCACGTCGGCCGGGGCCTCGGTCAGGGTGCGCACCAGGTCCGCGTGGCCCTGGCGGAACCACGCCAGCAACTCGCCGTCGGCCAGTTCCGGCGCGTCCGGGAAGCCCACCCGCTCCAGCCGCCGCTCCGCCACGTACCCGGCCGCCCAGCGGTGCACCGACCCGGTGTGGCGCAGCAGATCGGTGACGTGCCAGCCCGGGCAGGTGGGGACCGGGGCGTTCGTCCCGGCCTGTTCGGCCACGTCGGCGAGCAGCTCGCCCTCTCGTGCCAGGGTCTTCACAAGTTCGGTGATCTCCATACCGGGAGTCTTATCAGCCCGCCCGCGACAATGGGGACATGGATGGGGAACTCTTCCCGCGCGAGCGGACCCTGATCGCTCCCGGCGCCGTGCACGTGCCCGACTGGCTCGGGGCCGGGCGGCAGGGCGAGTTGCTGGCGGCCTGCCGTGCGTGGGCCCGCCCGCCGGCCGGCCTGCGCACCGTGCGGACCCCGGGCGGCGGGGTGATGACCGCCCGGCAGGTGTGCCTCGGGCTGCACTGGTATCCGTACGGGTACGCCCGCACCGTCGTCGACGGGGACGGGGCGCCGGTCAAGCCGATGCCGGGGTGGCTCGCAGAGCTGGGGCGGGAGGCGGTGGCCGCCGCGTACGCGGACGTGCCGGATCCGCCCGGCCTGCCCGACCCGTCCGACCCGGCCGCGGCCTACGACATCGCGCTGATCAACTTCTACGACGGCGACTCCCGCATGGGCATGCACCGCGACGCCGAGGAGAAGTCCACGGCCCCGGTGGTCTCGCTCAGCCTCGGCGACACCTGTGTCTTCCGCTTCGGGAACACCGCCTCGCGCGGGCGCCCGTACCGGGACGTGGAGCTGCGCAGCGGGGATCTCTTCGTCTTCGGGGGCGAGAGCCGGCCGGCCTACCACGGCGTGCCGAAGGTCCTGCCGGGCACGGGTCCGCGGGACCTCGGGCTGACCGGGCGGCTGAACATCACACTGCGGGTCGGCGGGCTGGGCTGAGCGGCGGCGTCCGGCACCCTCCGATCATGCGAGGATCGATGGCATGAACGGCAACGGGGCCCCGCCGCGGGTGGGGGATGTGACCACGCCCTCCGCGTCCACCAGCGCCACGCGGACCAGACTGGAACGCGGTCGCGGCGCGCTCGGGCCGGCGCTGGAGCTCGTGCACACCGGCCGCGCCCCGACCCGCGCGGTGCTGACGGCCGAGCTCGGGGTCACCCGCGCCACCGCCGGAGCCGTCGCCGCCGAGCTGGAGGCGCTCGGGCTGATCCGCGTGGACTCCCGCCCGGGCGGGGCCGGCGGAGCCCAGGGCCGCCCCTCGCACCGTCTCTCCGTGGCCGAGGACGGCCCGGTGGCGCTCGCGGCCCAGGTGCACTCGGACGGCTTCCGGGCGGCCCTGGTCGGCCTCGGCGGCCGCATCGTGGCCACCGCCCCCGGCAAGGTCACCGTTTCCGCCGACCCGGCCCAGGTGCTCGGCGCGGTCGTGGAGGCCGGCGCCGAACTGCTCGCGGACAGCGGCCGCCGCTGCGTCGGCGCGGGCCTCGCGGTCCCCTCGGCCGTCGCCGAGCCGGAGGGCACCGCGCTGAATCCGCTGCACCTGGCCTGGCCGGCAGGTTCTCCCGTACGGGCCATCTTCGCGGAGTGCGTGAAGGAGGCCGGTATCGACGGCCCGGCCCTGACCGGGAACGACGTCAACCTCGCGGCCCTGGCCGAGCACCGGCACGGCGCGGGGCGCAGCGCGCAGCACCTGCTGTGCGTGGCCACCGGGCACCGGGGCGTCGGCGGGGCGCTGGTGCTGGACGGCCGCCTGCACAGCGGCAGTTCGGGCCTGGCCCTGGAGGTCGGTCACCTCACCGTGAACCCCGAGGGGCGGGCCTGCCACTGCGGCGGCCGCGGCTGCCTGGACGTCGAGGCGGACCCGCTGGCCTTCCTCACCGCGGCGGGCCGCAGCCCCGGCCCCGAGGTGTCCCTGCTCCAGCAGGCCCGCGACCTGCTGCGCGACGAACCCGCGGAGCCGGCGGTACGGGCCGCCACCGAGGAACTGATCGACCGGCTCGGGCTCGGCCTCGCCGGGCTGGTGAACATCCTGAACCCGGACCGGATCATCCTGGGCGGCCTGCACCGGGAACTGCTGCACGCCGACCCGGAACGGCTGCGTGCGGTGGTCGCCGACCGCAGCCTCTGGGGGCGCAGCGGCGGCGTGCCGATCCTGCCGTGCACCCTGGACCACAACAGCCTGGTCGGCGCGGCGGAGCTGGCCTGGCAGCCGGTGCTCGACGACCCGCTGGGGGCCCTGGTCTAGGCCGTCTCCTTCGGATCCTGCTCCCCCGGCTACCGCTGGGAGGTGCCCCCAGACCCGCGCGGGACTTCGGGGGCCCGGGGCGGGGCGTCGGCGGCCGGGGTCATCCCGGCCCGGCGCCCACCGGCGAGGCCACCGGCACGCCCGTCCCGGCCGTGCTCGGGTCGAGGACTCCCGGGTCGACGGAGACGACCACCGTCCGTGCGGGTTCCCGTACGGGCCTGGTCTCGATCCGTACCGGCTGCGCGGGCGCCGCCTGGGCGGGGGCCGCCGCGAGCGAGAACCACACCGCCTTGCCCGGCCCGTCGGGCCGCTGCCGCGCGCCCCAGGACTCGCTGAGCGCCGCCACGAGGGCGAGGCCGCGTCCGCAGGTCTCCAGCGCGCCGGCCTGTGTCTCGTGGAGCACCGGGAGCCGGGGATCGCTGTCGATCACCGAGACGGTGAGGCGCCCGAGGCGGAGTTCGATCTCGACGATGCAGGTCTTGTCCGGCTGCGCGTGGCGGTGGACGTTCGTGAGCAGTTCCGTCACGCCGAGCGCAGCCCGGTCGATGAGCGGATCGAGCTGCCAGTGGCGCAGCTGTGCAGAAACGATTCTGCGGATTTGGCCGATCCGCGACGGCAAGGCCTGCAGTTCGACGACGCAGTGCCTGCGGGAATGACTGATCACGGCTGCGACTCCCCGACATGAGTGTTACGGGTGCTGCACCCTCGGTAATGCTCCACCAGGGTCACCCACGGTGCCGCGCAGTGCAACCGAACGCCATCGAAAGCGATGTGCATGGAAACCCAAAGCGAACGTTTGTGCAGGTGGGCGAGGTACATTGCGAAAGGAGGGGGCGAATTGCACCCATGAAGGAGCGCGGCGCATGAGCACCACCGGCACCACCAACAGCACCGGTACGACGGCTACCACCATCGACGTCGACCGCAGCGACGCGGAGTACCGCGCCTGGCTGAAGGAAGCCGTCCGCAAGGTCCAGGCCGACGCGAACCGCTCCGCGGACACCCACCTCCTGCGCTTCCCGCTCCCCGAGGAGTGGGGCATCGACCTCTACCTCAAGGACGAGTCCACCCACCCGACGGGCTCCCTCAAGCACCGCCTCGCGCGCTCGCTGTTCCTTTACGCGCTCTGCAACGGCTGGATCCGCCCCGGCCGCCCGGTGATCGAGGCCTCGTCCGGCTCCACCGCCGTCTCCGAGGCGTACTTCGCCAAGCTGATCGGCGTCCCCTTCATCGCCGTCATGCCGCGCACGACCAGCCCGGAGAAGTGCCGGCTCATCGAATTCCACGGCGGCGCATGCCACTTCGTGGACGACTCGATGAAGATGTACGAGGAGTCGGCGCGGCTCGCCGCCCGTACGGGCGGGCACTACATGGACCAGTTCACGTACGCCGAGCGGGCCACCGACTGGCGCGGCAACAACAACATCGCCGAATCGATGTACCAGCAGCTCAAGCTGGAACGTTTCCCCGAGCCCGCCTGGATCGTGGCGACCGCCGGCACCGGCGGCACCTCGGCGACCATCGCGCGCTACGTGCACTACATGCAGCACGACACCCGCATCTGTGTCCCGGACCCGGAGAACTCCTGCTTCTTCGACGGCTGGACCAACAACGACCCGAACGCGAGCAGCGATTGCGGCTCGCGCATCGAGGGCATCGGCCGGCCGCGGATGGAACCGAGCTTCGTACCCGGTGCCATCGACCGCATGATGAAGGTCCCGGACGCGGCGAGCATCGCCGCCTGCCGCGCGCTGGAAACGGCCATAGGGCGCAAGGCGGGCGGCTCGACCGGCACCGGCGTGTGGAGCGCCCTGAAGATCATCTCGGAGATGGTGGCGGAGGGCCGTACCGGCAGCGTCGTCACCCTGCTGTGCGACCCGGGCGAGCGCTACCTGGACAAGTACTACTCCGACGAGTGGCTGGCGGCGCAGCGGCTCGACATCGCCCCGTACGCGAAGACCATCGACACCCTGCTGACGACCGGGGTCTGGCGCGAGCCGGTGGCCTGACCGGCCCGAGGCACGAGGCCGGTGGCCTGACCTGCCTGACCGGATCCGTGGCGCGACGGTGACGGTCCGGGGACGAAAACGCCCTGGGCGCAGCCGAGTCGGCTGGCTACGCCGTGCGGACTTTCGCGCGGGCCGGCACATCGGGGGAGCCGTGGCGGGCATCGGGTACAACGGACCGGAACGGGACGCGCGGCCGTCTGGGGTGCGGGCGGCTACGAGGAACTGGCCGAAGTGCACCGCAAGACCGGCATGGTGGCGGATCCGGCTACTGATCCGCCGCGCGCCGGGCGGTGAGCCGCCCGTCCAGCGTGCGGACGGCCGTGCGGAAGGAGTGGCCCAGGCCGGCGCGGGCGGCGGTCAGGCCGAGACGGAACGGAGCCGAGCCGTCCGCGGCGAAGGTCCAGCGGACGTGCGTGCCGGAGCCGGCCGGTGTCAGCCGCCACTCCTCCAACAGGGCCCGCATACCGGGGGCGTTGGTGGTGTCGACCCGGTACGCGTAGCGCTGCTCGGGATCCGCGGCCATGATCGTCTCCTGGAAGCGCACCCCGCCCATCAACCTGACCTCGCGGCCCGCGCCGCCGTGCGTGGGCCGGGCCAGGGTCACCGCCTTGAACCAGCTCGGCCAGCCCGCCACTTCCTCGGCGAGCGCCTGGTACACGGCCTCGGGCGGCGCCGCCGCCTCGGTGGCGAAGACCAGCCGGATCGGTGCGTCGTCGATGAAGTCCAGCCCCACCGGACGGAGTCGGCGAGCCATGGCGGTACCCCCTGGGACGAGGTGCGGGATCTGCGTGGGCGTCACCATAGCCGGGCGGCCCCGAGAAGTCCGCCGCCATCTCGAACGGATTCCCGAACGGATTCCCGGACGGATTCCCGGCCCCGTTCCGCTCTCTGTGGATTCGCCCCGCGTGGGGGATTCCCCGGCGCGGGGCCTGGGCACGCGAGGCGGCGCGCGGGATGCTGGAGTCGCGCCGATCCCGCACCGCGAGCGGAGGCCGCTGTGCCCGACCGTCCCACCCCCGGCCCTCCCCTCGCCCTCGAACTCCTCGTCCACGGAGTCGCCGGCGCCGCCCCCGCCGAACTGCTCGGCGACCCGCGCACCGTCCGCGTCACCGGCGACTCCACCGCCGCCGTCTTCCGCCGCACCGAGGACGCCGACGCCGAAGCGCACCCCGAGCGGTACGCCGGCCGGCCCGTCCCCGAGGCCTACTGCTGGTCCCGGCTCACCTCCGGCAACGGCGCCCGCGCCCTGTGGCTGCTGCTCCTGCCCTTCATGGTTGCGAACCTCGCCCACTGGGCCCGGCCGGCCACGCCCGCCGCCGACCCCGCCCCGCGCGCGGTGCGCACGTACGGGGTGCTCGTACGGATCCTCGCGCTGAGCCTGACCGTGCTGCTGATCGCGGCCGCCTGCGAGGTCGCGCTCGACCTGTTCGCCTGGCAGTGCGCGGGATCCGGCACCTGTACCGGCTCCCGCTCCTGGCTCGGCTTCCTCGCGCCCGGCGGCGGCTGGTGGGCCCAGCCGGGGCGCCGCCTCGCCCTCGGAGCGCTGGTCCCCGCCGCGCTGACCGGGCTGCTCTGGTTCCTGTCGAACCGCACCTGGAGCGCCTACGAGTCCCAGCCGCCGCCCGCCGGCTCCGCCGACCCGGACGCCGCCTCCGGGACGGCGCCCGCGCTCGGCCGCCCGGGATTCTGGTACGGCCGCCGGATCGTGGCCCGGCTGCGCGCCGCACACACCGCCGCCGGGCTGCTCACCGTGGCGGTGGCCGTCGCCGTCCCCACCGCCCGCCACGACCGGCGGGCCGTCGTCCCCGTACTCGAAGCGCTCGGCTGGGTCATCCTGGCCCTGCTCGCCGCCGGGGCCGCCTCCGTGGTCTGGGTCGTCTGCCGGCGCGGCCGCTCCGAGGTCCGCGCGGACCACCGGCTCGACCGGGCCGCCGTCACGCTGCTGCCCGGCGCGGCCCTCGCCCTGCTCGCCGCCGTCGTCGTCCACGCCTGCTGGTCGCGCCCCGGCTGGGCCTCCACCGGGCGGCTCCCCGGGGACTTCGCCTTCGGGGTGCTCATGCTGGGCCAGGGCTGCTGCGTGCTCGCCCTCGCCGCCGTCGCCCGGTCCCTGCACCGGCGGGCCCCCGATCCGTCGGCCGCCCTGCACGGTCTCGGCGGACCCGCCGTCGCCATGCTGGGCTGCGCGCTCGGCGGGGTGATGTCCGGCGGGGTCGCCCAGCGGGTCGCCGACTGGCTGGACGGCGGGGCCAAGCCCGGGATGGCCGGCACCCCGCTGGCCGGGCCTCCCGTGCTGCTGTCGTGGCAGGCCGCCGTATTACCGCCGATGCTCCTCGTACTGGCCCTGCTCGGTGTCTGGTTCGCGGTGCGCGGAGCTCGTGCCCGGGGCCGCCTGGCCGAGACCGTGGCCGCCGAATACCCGGGGGAGGCGCCGGACGGGGCCCGCAGCCGCCGGATCGCCGGGGCGCGGACCGCGGCCGCGCTCACCGACTCCGCGCCCTGGTTCGTCGCGGCGGTCTCCGGGATCACCCTGGTGCTCGGCGCGGGCGCGCTCGCCGGGGCCTGGCTCAGCGGGAAGGTCCCGGGCGAGGCGGCCCGGGGGACCCAGCCGCTGCTGGAAGGCGCCGCCCGCGCCGCGCAGGACGCCGGGTCCTGGCTCATCGGCCTCGGCATCGCCGTCTTCGTCACCTGGGGCCGCCGCGCCTACCGGGACCCCTCCGCCCGCCGGACCATCGGCATCCTGTGGGACGTCGGCACCTTCTGGCCGCGCGCCGCCCACCCCTTCGCGCCGCCCTGCTACGCCGAGCGCGCCGTCCCCGACCTGACCTGGCGGATGGCCGGCTGGACCGGCCGCACCGGCGGCCGCCTGGTGATCTCCGGCCACTCCCAGGGCAGCGTGCTCGCCGCGGCGGCCGTCTGGCAGCTCCCGCCGCCCGCCCGCCGCCGGGTCGCCCTGCTCACGTACGGATCCCCGCTCGGCCGGCTCTACGGCCGCTGGTTCCCCGGCTACTTCGGCCCCGGGCCGCTCGCCGCCCTGCACGACGAGGTCGACTGCTGGCGCAACCTGTGGCGGGCCACCGACCCCATCGGCGGCCCGGCTCTGCCCGGTGCGGGTCAGGACGTGGACCGCGGCCCGCTCGCCGACCCGGTCGCCTACGGGCGCAGCGTCCGCCATCCGCTGCCCGCGCCGATCCTGGGCCACTCCGACTACCAGGCCGATCCGGCCTTCGCCGCCGAACGCGACGCCCTGCTCGCCCGGTTGGACGCGGCCGCCCGCGGCGGGGAGCCCCGCCCGGCCGCAGCCGGGGGAGCCGGGGCCCTACCCGCTCAGCAGGCCCGTGTCAGCAAGGAGCGGGCAGGGCCGGCAGGGTCGGGAGGTCCGCCGGGAACAGCAGGGTGAGCTCGTCCGTACTGGGCTCCGACAGCTGGGCCACCCGGCCCGCGTGCCGCTCCACCATCGACTCGAAGGTCTGGCGCGCGGTGCGGCCGTTGCCGAAGGCCGGCCCCTTCGGCAGCTCCGTGAAGTACGTCAGCAGGGCCTCGGAGGTGCCCTCCCCGAGCCGGTACTCGTGCTCCTCCGCCTGCTGCTCGACGATCCGCAGCAGTTCCCCGGGCCCGTAGTCGCCGAAGGTGATGGTCCGGGAGAACCGCGAGGCCACACCGGGGTTGACGGTCAGGAAGCGGTCCATCTCCGCCGTGTACCCGGCGACGATCACCACCACCGCGTCCCGGTGGTCCTCCATCAGCTTCACCAGGGTGTCGATCGCCTCGCGCCCGAAGTCCCGGCCCGAGTCCTCCGGGGCCAGCGCGTACGCCTCGTCGATGAACAGCACCCCGCCGCGCGCCCGCTCGAAGGCCTCTTGCGTACGGATGGCCGTGGAGCCGATGTGCTCGCCGACCAGGTCCACGCGGGACACCTCGACCAGGTGACCGCGCTCCAGCACCCCGAGGGAGGCGAGGATCTCCCCGTACAGCCGGGCGACCGTGGTCTTGCCCGTGCCGGGGGAGCCGGTGAAGACGAGGTGCCGGCGCACCGAGGCGGCCTTGAGGCCCGCCCGCTGCCGCCGCCGGCCCACCTCGATCATGTCGGTGAGCGCCCGCACCTCGCGTTTGACGCTGTCCAGGCCCACCAGCGCGTCGAGCTGGCCCAGCACCTCGCCCGAACCCCGCGCGGCCGCCGCCGCGCCGTCCTCCGGCCGCTCCGACGCGGGCCCCGGTACGGCCGAGGGCGCCTGGGCCGGCTGCGGTACGGAACTCTGCGCCGCCGTGACCGTACGGATCCCCGCCTGCGCCCCCGCGTACCCGCCGCCCGAGGCCGACTGGGCGACCAGGCGCGGGCCCGACTCGTCGCTCGTGCACTCCTCGGCGAGCGGGCCGTCCTCCGCGAACTCGTAGCCCCCGCGTGCGCATCGCTCGGTGTGGCAGCGGGTCAGCGTGGTGCGGCAGCCGTCGATGACGTGGAAGCCGAAACCGGAACTGCCCGTCACCCGGCAGGCCGTGAAGGTGCCGCGGCCGCCCGCCGACACGTAGTACCCGGCCTCGGCCGGGGAGGTGACCGTGCACCGCTCCAGCGTCGGGTCGGCGCCCTTGGTGACGATCACACCGGTCTGCACGGCGTCGATGGTGCAGTTGGCGAGGGTGCCGCCGCTGCCGTGGTCGCGGAACCAGGCCCCCGTGGCCGCCTCGCGGATCCGGCAGTCGTCGAGCTGCGCGGTGGCCCCGTCGCTCACCGAGACGGCGGTGTTGCGGACCTGGGACAGGTCGCTGTCGACCACGTCGACGCGCGAGCCCCGGTCCAGCACGAACAGTGCGTCCGGCACGTCGTGCACCCGGCAGGAATCGAGGGCGACGGTGGCGCCGTCGCTGATCCACACCGCCGGATAGTCACCCGTGCTGTCGTGGATCTCGCAGGACTCGGCGTCCACCCGGGTGCCCGGGTCCCACACGGACAGACCGTTGCGGCCGAAGCGGCGGACCGTGGTGCGGCTGAGGGTGAGCACCGAACGGGACCGCAGGTCGACGGCGTTCTCCGGGATGTCGTGGATGTCGCAGCCGGCCAGGGTGAGGACCGCGTCGGTGTCGAGGGTGACCCCGTCGGCCGAGGTGCGGTGCACCGCGCAGTCGGTGAGCCGGGCCGTGGCACGGGCGGCGATCTGCACCCCGGCGCCCTTGACCTCGTACACCTCGCATCCCAGCGCCTCCAGGCCCGAACCCTCGCCCGTGACCCCGATGCCGGCGCCCGTGGCGTGGTGGATGCGGCAGCGCTCCAGCCGGGGCCGGCCCCCGCCGCGCACCGAGACACCGGTCTGCCCGGCGGCGACGACCTCGCACTCCTCGAACACCCCGCCGCCGCCGTCCAGCACGGAGATCCCGACGCCGGCCGGATTCTCCACCGTGCACCGCCGCACCAGGGGCCGGGCCCCGGGGCCGCGCACCTCGATGCCGGCCGCCGAGTGGGTGCTGACCCGCAGATCCGTGAGCTCGGGGAAGCCGTCCTCCACCAGCAGCGCGGGCGCCGCCCGGTCCTGGCCCTCCAGGTACAGGTCCTGGACCACGGCCGAGGCGCGCACGGTCAGCGCGACCCCGTCGAGCGGGGCGATCCGCACCGACCCCAGCCCGCCCTCGGGTCCGCGCAGGGTGACGGCGTGGTGCAGCACCAGGTTCTCCCGGTAGGTGCCGGGGGCGACGGTCAGCACGTCCCCGTCGCCCGCGGCGGCGAGCGCGGCGGTCAGCGTCGGATACTCACCGGAGCGGCGCCGCCACCGCGAAGACCCGCCGTGCGTCACCTGGACCGTGCCCTGAACCATGGTGCTGTCGTGCCCCCACCCTCGTACTCGCGCTGCCGATGCGACCGAAGCCACTGAAGTCGGAAGCCACCGGAACCACTGGAGTCACCGTAGCGCGCGCGGAGCCGAAGGGGTGCCAGGTCAACTGCCCGCGCCCGCTCGACCCCAGTCCGGTCCGGCGGCCGCCCAGGCCCGGTCCAGACGTATGTACCGCCGATGCACGAGCCGTCGTACGACCAGGCGCCGGACCGTCTCGCCCAGCGCGGCCACCCCGATCGCGGCGGCCAGGCCGGCCATCCCCGCGTGGAAGGCGGCCGCGGACGGGTCGAGCGGCTGCCCGACCAGCCGGCCGTGCGCATCGGTCCATATCCGGAACCGGTCGCCGGCGCGCGGCGGTTCCTCCGCGGCCGGCACGGTCCCCTCGTGGCTGGTGCCGTCCGGCGCGGTCCACGAGGCCACGATCTGCGTACGGTGCGGGGCGGTCCGCTGGGCCGACGAGCCGGCGGCGGACACCTCCTGCGCCGGCACCGGCGCGGGCCGGACCACCACCGCCGGTACGAGATGACGCTCCTGCCGCTGCTTCTGCGCGGCCCGCTGCAGTGTGCCGTCCACCCGGACGCCCGCGGCCCAGCCGGTGGCCGGAGCCACCACCAGCACACACACCAGCGCGGCGAACGCCACCCACGCCTCGAAGAGATCGGTCGGCCGGCGCAGCGGATTGCGCCGCCAACGCCACACACCCATTGCTGTCCGCACGGTCCGGCTCCCCCAACTTGTGCCAGTCTCCCTCTGCCCATGTGTCCTGACTGATCCAACGGCGCGGTCGTGCCTGTTGGTTCCAGCGCGGACGCGGAGCCCCCCGAAGGTGTCATTCAGGGCCGGCTGGTCAGTGCCGGGGCATCCGTGTCATCCGCGCCGCGCGTGTCAATGCGTGCCGTGCGGTCATGCGAGGACGCGGACCTCGTCGCCGACGCGCACCGTGCCCAGCCGCACCGGCACCAGGAGCCGCCCGAACGCCAGCGACTTGCCGATCCGCCGGTGCTTCCCCAGGGTCTTCAGGGGTTCCTTGCCCCGCCGCGCCGTCCCCTGGTCGGTGGTGGTGACGACGCACCGGCCGCATTCGCGGGCCCCGCGGAAGACGGCGTCGCCGATCGCGATGCGCTGCCAGCCGTCCTCCGCCCACGCCTCCGCCCCCGATACCACCACATTGGGGCGGAAACGGTTCATCGGAAGGGGACCCTCCTCGGGATGGTCCCCCTGTGCGATCAGCGAGTTGAGCGCGTCCAGCGAGGCGAGGGTGGTGATCAAGAGCGGATAGCCGTCGGCGAGGCTCACCGTCTCGCCGGGCTGTGCGTAGTCCGGATCCACGGGACGCCGTACGGCCGGGTCGTCCAGATGCACCAGACGGACCGGCTCTTCGAGATACGCGCTGAACCAGTCGGCCGCGGTACTCGCCGCGACCACGGTCTCGACCTTCTTCCCGAACAGGACGACCGGCTCCAGCGGACCCGGCTCGGGCACCTCCACGACCAGCTCCGCCATGCCCGGCGCGGTCACCGCGATCCGGCCGCCGCCGGGCAACGGGCGGGCCGCCGCCAAGGCCAGCTGCGGATGGCGGCGTTGGGTGAGGACGGTGCCCTCGGTGTCGACCAGCGCCCAGCGCCGGTCCCCGGACAGACCCCAGGGCTCCACGGCCACCTCGTCGGGAGCGGTCCCCGCTACCGACTTGACGGGATGGATGTGGAGCGCCTGGACGTGCAAGTTCGACATGGGGGAATACTGCCAGCCCCTCCGCTGCCCCGGCGCCTCCCGGTGGCCCGGTCAGTAACCACGCCCCTGGTACTGACGGCCGTACGGGTCCTCGTAGGAGGCCGCCGGCACCGGCGCGGGCACCTGCATCGGCCGCGGCGCGGCCGGGCGCATGGCCTCGTACCCGGTGGCCATGGCGGCCGGGCGGGGCTGCTGCGGCTGGGGCTGCGGCACGTATCCGGTACGCGCCGGAACCGGCTGCTGCTGGGGGATGTACGGGGCGGGCGCGTGCTGCAGCGGCATCGGCTGCGGAGCGGCCTGCTGCTGGTACGGATACCCGTACGCGGGTGCGTTCTGGTGCTGGGGAGCCGCGGGCGGCAGCGCGGGCAGCGCCGACGCCAGGGCCGGCAGGTACCCACCGCTCGAATAGCCGGCACTCGGGGACTCGTAGGCAGCCGGAACGCGGATCGGGGCGATCTGCGGAGTGCCGCGTTCGGCGACGAGGGAGTCGTAGATGGGGGTGTCCGGGAAGGAGGGCGCGGAGTAGTAACCGCCGCCATAAGTGGAGCGGGGGGAGGTCATGGGACCTAAGTTAAGCCCACGACTTCACGGGGTCCATAGCGAGGTGCCGTCAACACCGCCCTGACCTGCATCTTCCCAGGTCAGAGCCTCACCTTTCACTTGACGTTCACGTGCACGATTCGCCACTTCCACCCCACCTTGTTCCTACTCGTACTCACCGGTTGGGTGTTGCACCGACTTCGTGCTGACGCATCGTCACAACGCGGTGACCTCGGATGACGCCCTGTCGGGCAGCAGTTCGCCGTTTCAGGCGTCGCTGGGACGGGCATAGGTACGGCCCTTCCAGGAGGCGCCGCGGCCCCGGTAGTGCTGAACGGCCGAGTCGACGGTCATCAGGAGGTACAGCAGGGCCGTGAACGGAAGCAGCGGAGCGAGGGCGGCGGGCTGCCCGTAGTAGCGCAGCATCGGCAGGTACGTGCCCGTCATCAGGAGCCAGGCGAGGCCCCCGGCCCAGGCGGTCGCGGGCTGTCCGGCCGCGAGTCCCGTCAGCAGGGCCGCCGGGGGCACGAGGTAGACGAGCACCAGCCCGGCGACCGTCCCGGCCAGCAGGAGGGGCTGGTGGCGCAGTTGGGCGTAGGCGCTGCGCGAGACCATCCGCCACAGGTCGGCGAGCTCCGGGTACGGGCGCACGCTGTCCACCCGCTCCGCCAGTCCGAGCCAGATCCGGCCGCCGGAGCGGTGGACCGCGCGGGCGAGGGAGACGTCGTCGATGACGGCCTGGCGGATGCCGTCGGGGACCCCGGCGCGCACGGCGGCCTCGGTGCGCAGCAGCACGCAGCCCCCGGCGGCCGCCGCGGTGCGGGCGGAGGGCCGGTTGATCCGGCGGAACGGGTAGAGCTGGGCGAAGAAGTACACGAAGGCGGGTACGACGAGCCGTTCCCAGAGGCCGGCTACGCGCAGGCGGGCCATCTGCGAGACGAGGTCGAGGTCGGCGGAGGTCGCGGCGGCGACGAGTTCGCGCAGGCTGTCGGGCTCGTGCGCGATGTCGGCGTCGGTGAGGAGCAGGAACTCGGGCTCGGTGGCGTGCGCGGTGCGGGCGAGGAAGATGCCGTGGCGCAGTGCCCAGAGCTTGCCGGTCCAGCCGGGGGCCGGGTCGCCGGGGGAGGAGACGGTGAGCGGGAGCCCGGGCTGCGCGGCGGCGAGCCGGAGCGCGAGGGCGCCGGTGCCGTCGGTGCTGCCGTCGTCGACGAGGATGACCTCGGCCTCGCCGGGATAGTCCTGGGCGAGGAGCGAGGGCAGAGTGCGGGGCAGCACCTCGGCCTCGTCCCGGGCGGGGACGACGATCGCGACGGACGGCCAGTGGGTGGGGGCGGTGCGCCGGGGGAGGCGGACGTCGGTCCGCCAGAACATGCCCTGGGCGAAGGTGAGCCAGAGCCAGGCGGCGAGGGAGGCGTAGGCCGCGCAGGCGGCGGTGAAGAGGCCCATGGCGGCAGTGTGCCGGGCCCGGGCGGACGTGTCGCGCATCCTCCCGCGCCGGGTGCGGCGGCCCCCGCCGGGTGCGGCGGCCCTCGCCGGGCGGGCGAACGGCCCCCGCCCCCGCCCCAGCCGGCCGGTGACCCGCGGGGCGCGTGCCCGCGTGGCCATGCGGCCGGGCCGGGCTGGACGCTCCCCGTGACCGGGCTGGTCGGGCGGCCCGGCTGTCGGCTCGGTGGCGGAGTGAGCGGGGTGATCAGGGCGGCCGGGCCGCCGTGCCGGGTGGTCCCGTGCGGCGGGCCGGGGGTCGCTGCGCGGGATGGGTGTCGGCGGTGGAGGGCTCGGGTGGGGTGGGGGTCGACTAAGGTGGCCCGGTGAAGATCGCGCTCATGGACTCCGGAATCGGCCTCCTCGCGGCGGCCGCGGCGGTGCGCCGGCTGCGGCCGGACGCGGACCTGGTCCTGTCCTCGGACCCCGACGGGATGCCCTGGGGGCCGCGGACCCCCGCCGACCTCACCGGGCGCGCGCTCGCCGTCGCCCGGGCCGCCGCCGAGCGGCGCCCGGACGCGCTGATCGTGGCCTGCAACACCGCCACCGTGCACGCCCTGGACACCCTGCGCGCGGAGCTGGAGCCCGCCATCCCGGTCATCGGGACCGTGCCGGCGATCAAGCCCGCCGCGGTCGCCGGCGGACGCGTCGCGATCTGGGCCACCCCCGCCACCACCGGCAGCGCCTACCAGCGCGGGCTGATCCGTGACTTCGCCGACGGGGCCCGGGTCACGGAGGTGCCGTGCCCCGGGCTGGCCGACGCCGTGGAAGGCGCCGACGACGCCGCCGTGGCGGCCACCGTGGCCGCGGCGGCCGCGCTGACCCCGGCCGACGTCACCGACGTGGTGCTCGGCTGCACGCACTACGAGCTCGTCGAGAGCGCCATCCGGACCGCGCTCGCCGCGCGGACGGGGGGAGCCGAGCTGGTCTTCCACGGTTCCGCCGAGCCCGTCGCCGTCCAGGCGCTGCGCCGCCTCGGAGCCGGGCCGGAGCCCGCTCTGCCCCGCACGGGTGGACTGACCGTGCTGCGCAGCGGACGTGAGGGTTCCCTGCCCGCCGCGGCGCTCGCCTACGCCGAGGGCCGGCTGCTCGCGGGCCAGGGCGCGCCCGTCGGCTGACGGTCGCCGACTGGTGAGGGACTGACAAGAGCGTAACGAGACGGACCGTCTTGCGTGAGGCGCGGACGTCGATTACGATTGATCGCGTCGCGAGACGAAACGCTTCGTCTCCTTACGGCACTTCTCGTCGCCCCCGAAGGGATCGCCCTTGCGTGCTCCACTCGCCTCCACCCAGATCGTCCTGTCCGAGGTCACCAAGAGCTACGACACCCGCGTCGTCCTGGACCGCGTGAGCTGTACGGTCCGGCCCGGCGAGCGGGTGGGCGTCGTCGGCGACAACGGCTCCGGCAAGTCCACCCTGCTCCGGCTCCTCGCGGGACGGGAGCGCCCCGACCACGGCGAGGTCACCGTCACCGCCCCCGGCGGCCTCGGGCACCTCGCCCAGACCCTCGACCTCCCGCCCTCCGCGCGCGTCGGCGACGCGGTCGACCTCGCCCTCGCCGACCTGCGCGCCCTCGAACGCCGGATCCGCGCCGCCGAGTCCCGCCTGCACCGGGCCGGTCCCGAGGAACTGATCGCGTACGGGGACCTCCTCACCGCCTACGAGGCGCGCGGCGGCCGCGATGCCGAACGCCGTGTCGCGACCACCCTGCGCCACCTCGGCGAACGCCACGCGCTCGACCCGGCCCGCCGGCTCGGCAGCCTGTCCGGCGGCCAGCGCTCCCGCCTCGCCCTCGCGGCGGCCCTCGCCGCCGAGCCGGAGCTGCTCCTGCTCGACGAGCCGACCAACGACCTCGACGACGAAGCGGTCGGCTGGCTGGAGGACCGCCTGCGCACCCACCGCGGAACCGTCGTCGCCGTCACCCACGACCGGGTGTTCCTCGACCGCGTCACGACCGCGGTCCTGGAGGTGGACCAGGGTCGCCGGACGGTCCGCCGCTACGGCAACGGCTACGCCGGGTTCCTGACCGCCCGCGCCGCCGAACGGGCCCGCTGGGAACGGGAGTACGAGGACTGGCGCGAGGAGGTGCGCAGCGCCGAGCGGCTGGCCGACACCAACATCGGGCGGTTCGCCGCCATCCCGCGCAAGCTGCCCCGCGGCTTCAGCGGAGCCGGCGCCTTCCGTGCCCGCTCCCGGACCCATGGCGCCGCCGGCCGCATCCGTACGGCCCGCGAACGGCTGCACCGGCTGACCGGAAACCCCGTACCGCCGCCCCCGCGGCCCCTCGTCTTCACCGGCCGGTTCACCGAAGGCGCCGCCGGGGTGGTGGAGTTGGCCGGTGCGGCCGTGCCGGGACGGCTCGACCCCCTCTCGCTCACGCTCGCGCCCGGGGAGCGGCTCCTGGTGACCGGGCCCAACGGCACCGGGAAGTCCACCCTGTTGCACCTGCTGGCCGGTGAACTGGAGCCCGCCCAAGGCCTCGTACGGACACCTCCGCGCGTGGGACTGCTGCGGCAGGACGACCGGTGGGGCCGCGAACCCCGGTCAGCGGTGGAGACGTTCGGCGAGGAGTGCGCCGAGCAGGCGGCCCGGCACGGCCTGCTCGCCCCGGACGACCTCAACCGGCCGGTACGCGCCCTCTCGGCCGGTCAGCGGCGCAAGCTGGACCTGGCCCGGCTGGTGGCCCGCCCGCTCGACCTGCTGCTCCTGGACGAGCCGACGAACCACCTGGCCCCGGCCGTGGTGGAGGAACTGGAGGCGGCCCTGGCCCACTTCGGCGGGACCCTGGTTCTGGTCACGCACGACCGGCGGCTGCGCGCGGCCTTCCGGGGCCGCCGCCTGGAGCTTCAGCGGGAGCCGGCGGCCGTGATCCGGCCGGCCGCCGCCAGCCGCTGAGCCAGCGCCCGCAGGTCGTCCGCGTCCAGGATCCGCTCCCCGAACCCGGGCAGCGGCACGTGGAGCGCGGCCGTCCAGGACTCCGGGACCGCTTCCTGGCCGTACCGGGCCCCGGCCAGGGTCCCCGTCACCGCGGCCACCGTGTCGGTGTCCCCGCCCAGGTCCACCGCGGCCCGTACGGCCTCAGCGAACCCCGTGGTGGTCCGCAGGGCCCACACCGCGGAGCCCAGGCAGGGCCACACCGCCCCGTTGAACTCGGTGGCCAGGCCGGGGTGCCAGTCGGGGGCGAGTACGCGGCCGTAGCGCTCGCGGTGGGCCGGGTGCACCGCGGCGAGCGTCGCCGGGAGGGCGGCGAGCGGATCGGCTCCGTCCAGAGCGACGCGCACCAGCTCGTGGAGGACCGCCGTCCCCTCCCAGGCGGCCCGGTCGCCGTGCGTCAGCGCCGCGATCCGCCGCGCGGCGTCCATGGTCCCTTCCCGCCCGGCGGCGGCGAAATACACCGCCGAGGTGGCGGCCCGCATCAGGGAACCGTTGCCCGCCGCCCGGGTGTTGACCTGGAAGTGCAGGGCGGCCGCGAGGTCCCACGGCTCGCCGTTCGTCAGTACGTCCTCGGTCTGGAGGCCGATGTCCTTGGGGTGCCCGGCCGCCCACCGCTGGAACCGGCCGAAGACGTCCGGGAGTTCGAGACCGCCCCGCTCCAGCAGGGACTCGCCGACCAGCACGGCCATCTGCGTGTCGTCGGTCGCCTCGCCCGGATCCCAGCCGCCGCCCCCGCGCATCTCCTCCCCGCGGGCGGTCAGTTGTCCGGCCGGGCCGAACTCGTACGGCGCGCCGAGCGCGTCGCCCGCCGCCGAGCCGAGGACGGCGCCCACGGCGCGGTCGAGACGGGTGGTCACGGAGTCTCCTCGGGGCAGACGGCGGCCAGCAGGGTGCCGGCGAAGCGGTCGAGGTCGTCCAGGCCGGCCGCCGCCAGGGTGGCCGGAGCGCCCGACAGCAGGTGGGGGATGGCGCCGTGCAGGGCCAGGGTGAGGGCGCGGGCCCGCTCCGGTCCGGCCGGCAGCCCGGCCGCGCGCAGCAGGTGCGCGTGCGCGGCGAAGTCCGCCGCGGCGATCGGGTCCAGCAGCGCGGCCAGCCACGGCCGTCGCGTCCCCTCGGTCTGGAGCTCCAGGTACGCGAGGACGCGCGGCCGGCCGGGCCCGGCGACGTTCCGCAGCAGCCCGGCGAGCAGGGCCGCGAGCTGCTGCGCGTCGGCGGGCCCCGGCCCGGCCCCGGCGAGGGAGGCGGCCAGGGCCCGGTACTGCTCCACGCAGCGTTCGGCCACGGCCCGCAGCAGGGCGTCCCGGGTCGGGAAGTAGTTCTTGGCCGTGCCCGTGGGCACGGCGGCGGCCGCGTCGACGGCCCGGTGCGTGAGCCCGCGCCCGCCCGCTTCCGCCAGTACGGCGATGGCCGCGTCCCGCAGCCGGTCCCTCCGGTCCTGATTCACCTTGCCACCCTAACTACATCCGTGGTACCACAGATGTAGTACCACGGATGTGGTAGCAGAGGGCTGGGGCAGAGGTGAGGGGACGCGCCATGGGCAGCGAGACCAAGACCGGGGCCGACGCCGGGGCCAAGACCGGGGCCGGCATCGGGGCTGACCCCGGGACCGAGGCGGGAGCCGGGGGCGGCCGGGGGCCCGGCGGGGGCACGGCCGTCGTGGTCGGGGCGGGGGTCGGCGGGCTCGCCACCGCCATCGGCCTGCGCCGCGCGGGCTGGACGGTGACCGTCCTGGAGCGCCGGACCGCGCCCGACCGCTACGGCACCGCCTTCGGCATCCACCCCACCGCCCAGGCCGCCCTCGACCGCCTCGGCCTCGGCGACGCGCTGCGGGCGCGGGCGGTCCCGTACCGCGACGCCCATGTCCGGCGCCCCGACGGCACGGTGCTGGCCGCCCTCCCGCTCGAACGGATCGAACGCAAGGCGGGCAGGCCCGAGCTGCTCATTTCCCGCCCCTACCTGATCGACGCGCTGCTCGCCGAGCTCGACCGGCTCGGCGGCGTACGGATCGAGTACGGGCACCGCCTCACCGACGCGGCGGCACTCGCCGCCGACCCGGACCACCTGGTCGTCGGCGCCGACGGCATCAACAGCGTGGTCCGTACGGCGTACTTCGGGCACCGCAGCGGGCCGCGCCCGATCGGCACGGTCGCCTGGATCGGCATCGCCGGCTTCGAGACCGGCGTGTACGGCGAGACCTGGGGCACCGGCCGCTTCTTCGGCATGACCCCCGTCGAGCCCGGCCGCACCAACTGGTACGCCACCGTCCCCGAGGCCACCACCGCCCGCGAGCTACGGGACGCCTTCGCCGACTGGCACGACCCCGTCCCGCGCGTCCTGGCCGAGACCGACCCGGCGACCTGGATCCGGTACGAGATGCGCCACCTCCACCCGGCGCTCCCGACCTTCGTCGCCGACGGCCGGATCGCCCTCGTCGGCGACGCCGCCCACGCCATGACACCCAACCTCGGACAGGGCGCCTGCACCGCCCTCCTCGACGCCGAGGCGCTGACCCGCGCCGTCGCCGCCATCGGCGCCACAGGCGCGGCCGGCGGACCGGCCGGGCTGCCCGGCGCCCTGCGCGCGTACGACACCGAGCGCCGCCGCAGCGCCCAGCGCGTGGCCTTCGGCTCCCGGAACCTGCACCGTTTCATGACCGCCCGCCGGCCCGCTCTGCGCGACGCGCTCGTCGGCCTGCTCCCCGGCTGAGGAACCACCGCGGGCGCGCTGATCCGACCGGGCGGGGGCAGTGGCGCACCAGCGCAACGTGAGTACGCTGCTACACATGACGGCTCACCCCCCGGGTCCGTTCTGGACGGGCCGGGCCTCCAACCGCGCGCAGTGGCTGCTCGCAGCGGCCGGCGCGGCCTGTCTGGCGCTCGGCATCGAGCTCGCCGTGGACAACGCCTGGACCTCCGGCTTCGTCCCGCTCCTCATGGCCGTGGCCGGCTGCCTCGCCGCCGGGCTGCTCATCCTCTACGGCACGCTCGCCTTCGTGCACGTCGCCGTCACCATCGACTCCGAGGCCCTCATCGTGCGCTGCGGCCACATAGGGCTGCCGCGCCGCACCATCCGGCTCACCGAGGTGACCTCCGCCGAGTTCCTCCCGTGGATCACCCCGCAGCAGTGGGGCGGCTGGGGCTACCGCTGGCGCCCCGAGAAGGGCACCGCGGTGATCGTCCGCCGAGGCGAGGGCGTCGAACTGCGCCTCGGCGACGGCAAGCTCTTCACGGTCACCGTCGACGACGCGGAAGACGCCGTCCGCGTCATCCGCACCCACCTGCGCGCCCTCGCCCGCTAGCCCCTGTCCGGTTGCCCGGGCGTCAGCGGGGGTGGATGCGGGGGACGCCGTACCAGTTCGAGACGCAGGTGGCGACCCAGTCCCGGTCGTAGTCCGCCGTGAAGAAGGGCTCGGCGAGGGCGCCGATGTAGAGGGGCCGGTAGCCGACGTCCGCGGCGCCCCGGGCGGCCTCGGCGCGGATGCGGGCGTTCTGGGCGTCCCAGGCGACGGAGCGGGCGACCGTGGTGGTGGTGAGCTGGCGGACGCCCGGGACGAGCGCGGCCACCGAGGCCAGGGCCAGGCAGCCCGCCGCGACGGCGGCGGTCGCGAGGGACGCGTCGGCGGAGCGGCGGCCCGCGAGCCGCCGGCCGCCCCGGGCTCCCAGCAGGGCGCCGTAGCCGCAGAGCGCGAGTTCCATCGGTACGAGGAAGTTCGTCCACGTACGGGCGTACGTCCACCCGCTCGGGCCGTAGCCGCTGCGCAGGCCCACCACCACCGCGAACGACCCCAGCAGCACCACGGGCACCGGCAGCAGCAGCGCGGCGATCAGTGTCGGGCGCGGGATCGCCCGCCGGGGCTCCCGCTTCCCGGACGCCCGTCCGCGCAGCCCGCACGCCAGCCCCAGGAGGACCCCGACGGCGGCGGCTCCGAGGTAGGCCCACTGGCCGGTGACGGAGTCCCACACGCGCAGCCAGTCCGCGACGGTGCCCCGGAGTTCACCCGGGGACAGCAGGGACTCCTTGTCCGGCTGCTGGGCCCGCCGCCACCGGGCGCCGGGCGAGGTGTAGAGCACGACCAGACCGCAGACGAGGCCGGAGCACCAGAGCAGGCACCAGGTGAACGGACGCCAGTTCCGCGCCAGGCCGAACCGGGGGACGCAGAGCAGCCCGACCAGGCCGGCCAGCAGCCCGCTGACGAGCGCGAACGGTTCGCTCAGGGTGCCGAGCGCGAAGCCGATGAGGAACGCCGAGACGAAACCGGCCGCGCGGACGGGGGACCGCGGCCCTCGGACCGTCCACAGGGCCAACAGGAGCGCCCACACGCCGATGACGCTCGGCACGGTGTGCGAGATCGTGGCAGGCGCCCACAACAGCACCTGGTAGCTGCGCGTGCCCGCGAAGTAGACCAGCGCCTGGACGACCAGGGCGCAGGCGGTCAGGACCAGCGGCCTGGGCCGGCCGCCGAGGAGGCGGACGCGTTCACGCCCCAGCAGGACCAGCCCGGCGGTGAAGCAGACGACGATCACCGTCGGCAGGATCTTGATCCCGGCGAGGCCGTCGCCGTAGACGACACCGCTGAGGAAGGCGTTGGTGACCCGGCCGTTCTGGGTCAGGTAGAAATCGGATGTGATGCCGAGGACTCCCAGGTCACGGGCCTTCCACGCGGCGCACCAGTCGTCGGACGCGGGCCGCACGTAGAGACCGAGGAAGCATCCGACGGCGATCAGGCCTCCGGCCGCCGCGACGAGCGTGGCCCCGGCCGCGGGGAGGAGCCCGCGCAGGAGGGGGCGGCCGCCCCTTCGCCCGCCAGCCGCGTGACCGGGGGCGCGGACGTCCTCGTCCTCCATCGCAGCAGTGCTCATCGACCACCTCTTCGCAGCGGGCCCGCGAGCACCCATCGTGTGCACGGCCCGCCGCCCCCTGCATCCCGGGTGCGCCAGGACGGGTGGGGACCCACGAGGCTCCTCGCGTCCCGCGCTCACCCGGGCGGCGGGCGTTCCGTGGCAGCCTCCGCCCGGTTCTCCCAGGATGGGGAAGCCGGGTCCGCACGGGCCTGGGGCGGAGGGAGTGGCCATGCCCGGTGTCCTCGGCTGCTGGGCGGTCGCCACGGCTGCCTTCGCGAGCTTCGGCGTCCCCCTGTGTCCCGCGGGCAGTCACGCGCCCCTGTCGGCCCTCGTCGCGCCCACCGTCGGCCTCCTCTCCAACACGACCGCCGCCGAAGGGGTTCCGCCGGCCGTCGCCGAGGGCGCGCGGTACGTCGAGGGGAGCAACGTCCTGCGGCTGGCGTCAGGCCGGTGGAAGTACCTGCCCGCAGGCCGGAAGGCGTCGCTCGTGGTCGCCGACGGCCATCCGCCGGCCGTGCGGCAGATCGCGCAGAGCCGCGCCTGGCTGGCCTCCGGCCGGGTCCCGGGCAGGTCGCCGGCCCAGCGCGCGGCGGCCGAGCGGGCCCTCCTCGCCCTGCGCGCCCTGCTGCGGCCCAACGGCGCCGTGGCTGCGGGCTGGAGCCCCGGCTGGCAGTACTCCTGGCCGCGCGACTCCAGCTTCGCCTCCGCCGCGTTCGCGCACACCGGCCACGACGCGGAGGCCTACCGGATCCTGCGCTACAGCGCCGCGACCCAGCGCACGGACGGCACGTGGGAGGCGCGGACGAAGCTCGACGCCTCCGGCCCGCCCGACGGCAGGTGGTGGCAGCTCGACGCCAACGGCTGGGTTCCGTGGGCCACCTGGCAGTGGTACCGGACGGCGCCCTCGGACACCCGCCACCTCCGGCTGGCCCCCCTCTATCCGATGATCCGCAAGGCGGCCGACCGCGCGGCGGCCTCCCTGCGGGCGGACGGGCTGCCGCCGGCCTCCCCCGACTACTGGGAGCTGATGACGGCCACCACGAACATCGGTACGGCCGCGCCGCTGCTCGCCGGGCTCAACGCCTCCGCCGACCTCGCCCGGGAGGCGGGCCGGCCGGACGACGCGGCGCGCTGGGCCCGGGCGGCGCGGCGGCTCTCGGCCGGGATCTCGGCGCGGTTCGCTCCCCTGGGGTACCAGCGCACCGTCGACGGACGGCACGGACGCGACAGCGCGGTGACGTTCATGGCGCCGCCCTTCAACGCTGCCCCCGCCGGCCTGCCCGGGGCGCTGGACACCACGTACCGGGCACTGCTCCTGCCCAACGGGGGCCTGACCCCCGGAAACGACGCCACGGCGCCCTGGGGCGGGAACGCCTGGACGCCCAGTACGGCGCTCTTCGCGCTCGCCTGGGCCGCCACCGGGAGCCCGGCGAAGGCCGGACCGGTGCTCGACTGGGTGCTGGCCAAGCGGAACGCGCTCGGTGAACTGCCGGAGAAGGTGGACAAGGAGGGCAGGCCCGCCTCGGTCGCGCCGCTCGCGTGGACGGGATCGATCGCGCTCCTTGCCCTCCTGGCGCTCGACGGCACGGTGCTCCCCACCCCGCCGCTGAGGTCCTGAGGCCGGATCAGACCGGGTCCGTCCCGTCACCCGGCGGCGGTGCGGTGCGGAGCCGCTCCAGCGCGGCCAGCAGGTGCCGGTAGGCGAGCCGTTCGGCCGCCACCGCCCGGCCGAGCGGCGGGTGGTGCGGATCGCGCAGCGACCGGGCCCGCGCCGCGGCCGCGAGCCGGAGCGCCCTCGCCCGGTCCACCTCGTTCCTGGCCGCGAGGTACGCGTCGTCGAGGAGCCGGTGGTCGAGGACCTCGGCGAAGGCGCGCTCCGCCAGGGCGTCGAGCCGGTCGAGGTCGTCACCGCAGCTCGCGGGGGCCTGCCCGACGCAGCCTTCGTCGAGGGCCCGGGACAGCGATCCGAGGGTCGCGCCGAGCTCCGGGTACCCCCAGGCCGGTGCTGTGTCGGCCCGACACCCGGTGGCGAGGGCCACCAGTACGGCGGCGCAGGCCACGGCGCGGACCCTTCCCGGTCCCGCGCTCCCGCGCGCGGTGGAGCAAGCGGTCATGGGAGCTCCGATCACCGGCCCTGGGCCGGTCGGCCGGTCAGCCCGTCGGGATCCGGCCCGGCCGCCTCCCGACGTGGTGCCCGCCATCGTCGCCCGCACCGGTCGGCGCTGCCACCCGGAGCCGAGTACCGGAGGTACTCGGGTGCCCCGACAACGCGGCGAAGTGCGGTGCCAGGCGGCGCGGGTCTGGGGGCACCTCCCAGCGGTAGCCGGGGGAGCGGGATTCGAAGGGGACGGCCTGCCTAGCGCCCGGCCTGCACCACCGTCGAGGGCTGGACCGCGCGGTGCCACGGGGAGGAGGGCGGGCGGCTGCCGGCGGCTTCGGATCCGGCCGGGGGAGCCGTCGTCACGTGGAGACCGGCGTCCAGGCCGAGGGCCGCGGCGAGGGCCGTGCCGTCCGGCTCGGCCACGGCCGCCGGTGCGCCCGTGTAGAGCATCCGGGACTCGTACCAGGACGGTGCGCCGCCCGGGCCCGACACGCCGATCGTGCCCGTGCCCGCCCGGCCGGCGAGCAGGCCGCCCGTGACACCGACGGCGCCGTAGCCGCCCTCGCCGCCCGCCTCGGTGACCGGGGAGAACACCGGCGCGGGACCGCCCGCGGTGGCCAGGCTCGTACCGACGGTGCCCGTGCCGGGGCGGCGGAACCACAGGCGGACGCCGTTGCCCTGCGGGCTCGCGGAGAGCGGACCGGTGGTCGCCGGCAGGCCGGTCGGGAGGGGGCCGCCGAACGGGGCGTCCGGCGCCGGCTGGACCCAGGCCAGTACGGACTGGGCGGTGGCCGCGTACACGTGGCGCCGTCCCGCCGCGTCGGTCGCGGTGACCGGGTCGCCCTGCAGGGCGGCGCCCCCCATGGACCGCCACGCGCCGAAGGCGCCGCCGGGGGTGTCCTGCGCACGGGCACGCAGCGTGCGCCGGGAGTCGCGTACGTACACGGTCATCCGGCCCGTGCGGTCCACGGCCACGGCCGGTGCGCTGATCGCCGAGGTGCCGGATATGTCATCCGTGTCCGGGGTGCCCAGCGACTGCCACGGGCCGAACGCGCCGCCGGGCGCGCTCTGGACGGCGTACACGAGGTCGCGTCCGTACTCCTGGGGTGCGGTGCCCAGGGTGGTGCGGGTGCCGAAGACCGCGATCCTGCCGTCGGGGAGCCGGACGGAGGTCGCGCCCGCGTCGATCCCGGTGCCGGGGAGGAACTCGGGGCCCTGCCAGGGGGCCTTGGGGCCGCTGCGCGACCAGTACGCCATCCGGCCGTCCAGGACGGCGAAGGCCCACAGCCGGCCCGAGGCGCCCTCGGTCATCCAGGAGGTGCCGTCGCCCCGGCTGTAGCGGATGGTCTGGTTCCAGCCGGCGCCGGTGGGCCGGGTCGCGGTCTTGCGGTCGCCGCAGCCGGCGGCGCTGCCGCACCAGTCCTGGTGGTCCGTCCAGGCGTAGGTCTTGAGGTAGCCGAGCTTCTCCTCGGCGGCCTGCGGGTCGAGCGTCGGGGGCAGGGAGCTGTTGGGGTAGCTCACGTAGTTCTGCACCGAGAAGTGCGGCCGGTCCGCGGACCGCGCGTAGCGTTCGGCCGCGGCCTGTACGAAGCGGGCCCCGTACATGTGGTCCTGGTGGTCGAGGAAGGCCCCGCCGCCCTGCGCCCGGCCGGGTGTGGGGTCCTGCGTCCGTATCGTGGTCGGCCGGAACCGCGCGAAGACGTCCGCGATGGCCTCGACGGCCTGGTCCTTCGTGTACGAGAACCCGCTCTTGACCGGTGTCCCGGAGGTCAGCTGGGAGCCCAGGGCGGGCACCTTGCCGTCCCAGAGGCCGCGCAGGCTGTCCGGGTTGTCGCCGGAGATGCTGCGGGCCTCACGGAGCTGCATCCATATGAGGCTGACCTCGGGCCGGGCGACGAGCACGTCGATTTCGGCGCTCCCGCCGCCGGCGGTGGGTATGGACGTGCGCTGCCAGGCACTGGTGCGGTTGCCGGTGGCCATCTGCGCGTAGGCGGCCCGGATGCCGTTCTGCCGGGCCTCCGCGTAGGCGGCGTGGTCGGCGGGGCGCGCCGGGTCCTCCAGGTGCGGGCTGTGGGCCTCGTTCCTGCCGTCGGACTCGCCCGAGGTCAGGTACACCGTGGCGACCTTCACGCCCGTGGATATGGAGCGGCTCAGGTCGGGGTTCATGAAGAAGAGGTCGTCGTCGGGGTGCGCGACGACGTGGAGGACCGTGCCTTCCGTCACACTCGGGCGGACGACCGCCCCGGGAGCCGCCGGCTCCGGTGCGTTCCCGTATCCGTAGGCCCAGGTGGTCACGCCGGCGGCGCCGATGGTGAGCGCGGTGAGCAGGGCCGCGAGGCGGGTGCGGCTGGCCAGGGACATGTACGACGCCTTGAGGATCGGTCCGGTGCGGAATTCCGCCGAGGGGGTGAGTCGGTGTCCCGATGGCTCCACCGCTTCCGGAGACGACCGGCCCCGATTATGCCCCGCGCGTTTGCGACTGACACACCCTCAAACGGCATATGGAATAAGTAGAGTTGAATGCGGCGTATGTGCCGCATATCCCATTTGTCATTACTTGGGTGGCGGTCGTGACGGGCCGGGATCAGCCCGGGCGCTTACCTGTGTCCGAGGCGGGGGGACGTACACTCCGCCAGATGAGCAGCAGTGTCACCCGCGCGGCCGGGAACGAGCCCCCGCAGCCCGCCGGCGGAGCCCCGGCCGAGGCCGCGCCGCCCCACGCCACGGCCCGCGGCAACGCCGCCGCGGCCCCCGCCCCCGCGCCGCGCAAGGGAGCCTGGCTGGTGCGCTCCCTGCTCGCCGTCGTCTCCGGCGTGCTGCTCTACCTCAGCTTCCCGCCCCGCCCCCTGTGGTGGCTGGCCCCCTTCGGCATCGCCCTGCTCGCCGGCTGCCTCCACGGCCGCCGCGCCCGGGCCGGCTTCGGCCTCGGCTTCCTCGCCGGCCTCGGCTTCCTGCTGCCGCTCCTCGTATGGACCGGGGAGGAGGTCGGCCCGGTACCCTGGCTGGCGCTGGTCAGTCTCGAAGCCCTCCTGATCGGCCTCACCGGGCTCGGCATCGCCCTCGTCAGCCGCCTCCCGGCCTGGCCGCTGTTCGCCGCCGTCGTCTGGGTCGCGGGCGAGGCCCTGCGCGCCCGGGCGCCCTTCGGCGGGTTCCCCTGGGGCAAGCTCGCCTTCGGGCAGGCCGACAGCGTCCTCACCCCGCTCGCCGCCCTCGGCGGCACCCCCCTGCTCTCCTTCGGCGTCGCCCTCTGCGGATTCGGCCTCTACGAAGCCGTGCGCATCGCCCGCCGCCACCCCACCCGCGCCACCGCCGCGCTGGCCGCGCTCACCATCGCCGCGCCGATCGGCGCCGGACTCGCCGCGCGCCCGCTGGTCTCCGACGCGGCCGAGGACGGCACCGTCGTGGCCGCCGTCATCCAGGGCAACGTGCCGCGCCTCGGCCTCGACTTCAACTCCCAGCGCCGCGCCGTCCTCGACAACCACGCCAAGCGCACCCTCCAGCTCGCCGAGGACGTCAAGGTCGGCCGCGTCCCGAAGCCCGACTTCGTCGTCTGGCCGGAGAACTCCTCCGACCTCGACCCGTACGCCGAACCCGACGCCCGCGCCGTCATCGACCAGGCGGTCAAGGCCATCGGCGTGCCCGTGGCGATCGGCGCCGTCGTGTCTCCGGAAACGGGCCCGCTGCGCAACACGATGATCCTCTGGGACCCGGTCGCCGGCCCCACCGCGACCTACGACAAGCGCAAGATCCAGCCCTTCGGCGAGCGCATCCCGATGCGCTCCTTCGTCCGGCTCTTCAGCTCCGACGTGGACCGGGTGCGCCGCGACTTCGGCCCCGGCAAGGACCCCGGCGTCTTCGACATGGCCGGCAGCGGCGTGGGCATGGTCACCTGCTTCGAGGCCGCCTTCGACGACGCCGTCCGCTCCACCGTCCAGGACGGTGCCCAGGTGATCGCCGTGCCGAGCAACAACGCCACCTTCGGCCGGACCCAGATGACCTACCAGCAGCTGGCCATGGACCGGATCCGCGCCGTCGAACACAGCCGGACCGTCCTCGTCCCCGTCACCAGCGGAGTCAGCGCGGTCATCCGCCCCGACGGCAGGATCACCGCGGAGACCAAGATGTTCACCGCGGACGCCCTGGTCGCCGAGATCCCGCTGCGCTCCACCCGTACCCCGGCCACCGTCCTCGGACCGCTGCCCGAGTACGCGCTCCTCCTCCTCGCCGCCGGCGGCTTCGGCCTGCTCCTGACCCGAAGGATCCGCGCACGCCAGGCGGCCTGAGACCGGAGCCGGCGCCCCGGCCTCGTAGGGTCGGGGGATGACCACACCCGATTTCATCCGCGCCATCCGAGCCACCGCCGGGCACCAGCTGCTCCTGCTCCCCGGGGTCACGGCCATCGTCCTCGACGACCTGGGCCGGGTGCTGCTCGGCCGGCGCACCGACACCGGGCGCTGGTCCGTGGTCGGCGGGATCGCCGAACCGGGGGAGCAGCCCGCCGAGACCGCCGTGCGCGAGGTGTACGAGGAGACGGCGGTGCGCTGCGTCCCGGAGCGGGTCGTGCTCGTCCAGATGCTGGAGCCGATCACCTACCCCAACGGCGACGTCTGCCAGTTCCAGGACATCACCTTCCGCTGCCGTGCGACCGGCGGCGAGGCGCGGGCCAATGACCACGAGTCCCTCGAAGTGGCCTGGTTCGAGGTGGACGCGCTGCCGCCGCTGGAGCCCTTCGCCCTGGACCGGATCCACCGGGCCCTGCGCGACGAGCCCACCTGGTTCGCGGCGCCCGCGGAGCTCCCGGAATAGGACGCGTCCGGCAAACCGGTCGGGTGTGGCCCGGCTCACCTGGGGATCGCCGGTAGTGCGCTGTAAGGTTCCGCAGATCCAACGGCGGTCATCGGACAGTCGTACGTTTTACAAGGGGTGGCCGAGGGATGGGCGCGGGCAGTTCAGCCGGAGGGCCGCGAACGAGCGGCGTCACGCGGGCCGGTGCCGCACGTGACGGCGGTACGCGCACGGGAGCCGCGGGCGGACGCCTGGCGGTCCTCGACGGCGTCCGGGTCCTCGCCGCTCTCTCCGTGCTCTTCTACCACTACGTGGTCCTCGACAGCGCCTGGGGCGAACCGACCGAGGGGGTCTTCCCGGCCGCCCACGGGTTCGCCGTGTACGGCTGGCTCGGCGTCGAGATCTTCTTCCTGGTCAGCGGGTTCGTCATCTGCATGAGCGCCTGGGGCCGGACCGTGGGCGACTTCGCGGTGTCCCGGATATCCAGGCTGTTCCCCGCCTACTGGGCGGCCGTGGCCTTCACCTCCCTCGTGCTGTTCAACTGGCCCGAGGTGAGGCGGATCAGGGCCGCTGACGTGGTGGTGAACCTGTCGATGATGCAGGGCGGCATCGGGGTCCCCCACATCGACGACGTGTACTGGACCCTCTTCGTCGAGCTCAAGTTCTACGTCCTGTTCGCCGTCGTCGTCATGCGCGGCGTGACCTACCGCAACTGCGTCCTCTTCTGCGGGGCCTGGACCCTCGCGGGCGTGGTGGCCCCCGCCGTCGACAGCGGCGTGCTGTCCTTCTTCGCGGCGTCGTCCGCCTCCCCGTACTTCATCGCCGGCATCGCCTTCCACCTGATGCGGCGCTTCGGCCCGAACGCCGTCCTGTGGGCCGTCGTCGGCCTCCAGTTCCTCCTCGCGCAGCACCACGTGCACGACCGCATGACCGCCAGCCTGGGCCCGGGCGTCACCCAGCAGACGCCCGTCTGGCCCGCCCACCTGATCATCCTGCTCGGCTTCCTCCTCATGGCGGCGATAGCCCTGGGCGCCCTCGACGGCATCCGGTGGCGCTGGCTCGCGCACGCCGGAGCGATCACGTACCCGCTCTACCTGATCCACATGCTGGCCGGGCTGACGCTCATCCACCACTTCCGCCACGAGGTGGCTCCCGTACCCCTGGCCATCGGCGTCACCGTCCTCATGGCGCTGCTCGCCTGGCTCATCCACCGGTTCGTCGAGCGCCCGCTGGGCCGGTTCCTGCGCGACCGGCTGCGGCGCGGCATCCAGGACATCCGCTCGGGCACCCCGGCCACGCCCCCGCTCCGAGGGCTGCCCGCGCAGCCTTCCGCGCCCGAGGCGGAACGCCTCCCGGCCGTCCGCTAGATGCGCGTCCGACCACCTAACCCGCGTCGGCCGCCTCGCGGTACAGCTCCACCGCCTGGTCGCCCATCACCGCGCTGTACGAGATCTCCGGCACGGCCCCGCCGCCCTCGTGGCCGCCGAGCACCCCGGCCAGCGCGCCGTCCACCAGCCAGGGGCTGCCACTGGTGCCGCCGCTGAGCTCCGGGCAGCCGATCCGCCGCTGGGTCTCGGAGAACAGGTCGGTGGTGTTGGCGCAGCGCAGCGGGGCCTCCAGGGTCCGCGGGTACCCGATGACCGTCACCGCGGCGTCGTCCGGCTGCTCGGCGGCGACCCGGAAGCCGCCCACGAGGTCCTCGACGGCCCCGCTCTGCCCGCCGTCCACCGGGGCCACCGTCGCGAAGGCGATGTCGTCGTCCGGGTCCTGGCCCTCGGTCCAGCCCGGGGCGAGGTACACCCCGGTGAGCTTCCAGAGGCCGTACGGGGCCTCGCCGTCCCGGTAGCCCGGTGCGAAGACGGTGGTGTACGGGCTCTCCAGGCAGTGCGCGGCGGTGGCGATCACATCGCGGTCGTCGCTGCGCACGACGGCGGCGGTGCAGAAGTGCCCGCCGTCGAGCCCGTCCGCGAAGAGCGCGCCCACCCGGTCCGCCGTGGCGTCCGGCACCGCCCGCGCGGTGATCCCGAGCGGCGGTCCGGCCGCGGCGTCGGGCACGTCCACGCCGAGCAGCGCCGCCATCGCGGTCAGCGCGAGCAGGATCCGTGACGCCCGCCGCGCACGGATGCGCCGGGCCGGCCGGGGGAGCATGCGGTGGATCATGCTTCCACCCTGCCCGCCGAACCTATGTCCGGAGCCCGGTGTTCCGTATGAATCTGCTGTGAATCCCGTGGGCCCGGTGTGAAACCCGGACCCGCGGGCCCGGCCCGCCGGCGGCCCGCCGGAGCACGATGGGCGTCCTGAACGTGTCTGATCAGAACGCGCAACAGGGACCCGGCCCGTCCGCACAGGCTTCGGCCTGCTACGCGAAGGGCGTACTCAGGCGCGGCCTAGCCCCGGCGCTCGTAGACCGTCACGCGGCGTCCCCGCACCTGCCGGTCCTCCACCACCGCGAAGTGCTCCCGCAGGACCGCGGCCTTCGCCTTGTCCCGCTCCGCCGACGGGGGCTTCGCGACCTTCGCCGAGTCCGTCACCAGCAGCACCCGCCGCTGCCCGAGCAGCGCCGCCCGGATCCGCTCCGGTTCCGCCTCCTCGCCCTTGAGCGTGGCCGAATCGACCGGCGTCCGGGCCAGCGCCAGGTCGGTCAGGCCGGTGAAGGCGCCGGGGGAGACCAGTGCGGTGTCCCGCCGTGCGGCCGGCACGAACAGCACCGCGTCCCCGTCCCGCTTCAGCTGTTCCACCTCGCCCGCCACCGCCAGGACGTCGTCGACCCGGCTGGCCGGAGCCCGCTTGCCCAGCTCCACCGGCAGCAGCGCCACCACCGCGACCCCGACCACACCCGGCACGAGGAGGCCCGCCGCCCGCGGGAACCGGGGCGCGCACGCCCGTACGGCCGCGCCCAGCGCGGCGCCGATCAGCAGCGCCAGACCCACCATCGAGAACAGCACGTACCGGTCCAGGAACAGCGGCTGGGCCAGCGACAGACCGATCAGCCCGAGCTGCGGCACCGCCAGCAGCGGCAGTCCCACCGCCGCCGCCGAGAGGCCCTTGCGGTCGGGCCGGTCCGCCCACGCGCCGAGCCCGCCGACGGCGAGGAGGATCCCAGGGCCGATCAGCATGTGCCACGTCAGCGGCGGAATCCAGGACACCTGGTCCGACTGGTCCCGGCTGAACAGGATCAGCGGCAGCGCCCCCGCCGCCGCGGCCGAACCGTACGCGGCCCAGCGCAGCAGGATCCCGCGCCCGGCCCGTACCCACCACAGGGTCGCCGCGTGCGCCGGCAGGACCAGCAGCGACAGCCAGTTGAGCAGGGCGCACGCCAGCACCGTGACCCCGTACGCCGTCCAGCGCGGCCAGGCCCGCCGCCCGGGCCCGCCCTCCACGAGCGAGACCAGCAGCAGGGTCGACAGCCCGGCCCCGGCCGCGACCAGCGCGTACGGCCGGCCCTCCTGCAGGTAGAACTGGACGGCCGGCAGCAGCCCGAGGGCCAGCCCGCCGCCGAGCCCGGCCCAGAAGCCCGCCAGCCGGCTCCCGATCAGCGCCACGCAGGCCGCGGCGGCGGCGACCGCCAGCACCGACGGCAGCCGCAGGGTCGTCGTACTCGCGCCGAAGACCTCGAAGAGCCCGTGCATCAGCAGGTAGTAGAGCCCGTGCACGGCGTCGACGTTCCCGAGCATGCGCCCTATCTCGCCGACAGGCCGGCCCGCCACCTGCCAGGTCGCCGCCTCGTCCCGCCATACGCTGTCCTGCCGCGACAGCCCCCACAGACCGAACGCCACGGTCCACAGGAACGGAACGAGCCAGAGGAGGAGCCCGCGTCGGGCCGCGGATATGTGGCAAAGCATGAAGGCGCTGGGATCCTCGGTCTGATGTTCGGGCGGAAGACACCAGTCTATGGACGACACGGACGGTTTCCGGACCGCCTGTTGTGCACGAAGGAGCGTGATCGCCCGGCGCTGCCGCCCCTAGCCTCGCCGCAGGAGCACGAACGAGGGGCGGTACCCGGTGAACTGGCTCATCCACGACTACCGCGAGAGCGATCTCGCAGCGGTGGTCCACCTGATCGACACCACGGCCGAACTCGGCCAGGAGTCCGTCTTCTCGCTCGCCGAGTGCATCAGCGCGCTGACCGACCGCCAGCCCTGCGTGGTCGCCGTCCACCAGGGAGTCCCGATCGGCGCGGCACTGGCCTGCGTCACCGGGGAGCGGGCCTGGGTGATGCGCATCGCGATCGCCGCCGGCTGGCGCGGCCGCGGCCTGGCCAGCGCCCTGCTCGTCGAGCTGGAACGACGGCTCATCGCCGCGCGCGTCGGCCGCATCGCCTATGTCCTGCCCGAAGAGGACCTGCTCGGCGAGGGATTGCTCAACGCCGGCTACACGCGGCAGCCCGCCGTCGCCTACTTCGAGAAGACGGAGCCCCTGCACGGACCGGCCGCCGGCCTCCTCGACGACCTCGGCGGCCGCTTCCTCCCCAACGACCTGTGGGCCAAGGTCGCCGGGATGGAGAAGGAGAAGGACCTCATCGAGCGGCGCGTGGTGCTGCCGCTCGCCGAGCCCGAGCGGGCCGCCTCGCACGGGGTGCGGCCGCCGCGCGCGATCACCCTCTTCGGCCCGCCCGGCACCGGCAAGACCACCTTCGCCCGGGCCATCGCCTCCCGGCTCGGCTGGCCCTTCGTGGAACTGCTGCCCTCCCGCCTCGCCGACGAGGGCAACCTGGCCGCCGCGCTGCGCGACGCCTTCGCCCGGATAGCCGAGCTGGAGCGCGTGCTCGTCTTCATCGACGAGGTCGAGGAGATCGCACCGGTGCGCACCGAGCCGGCGCAGCCCGGCGGGATCCACGGCGTGACGAACGAGCTGCTCAAGCTGATACCGGGCTTCCGGGAGGGCGACGAACGGCTGCTGGTGTGCGCAACCAACTCCATCCGCTCCCTCGACCCGGCCTTCCTGCGGCCCGGGCGCTTCGACTACCTGATCCCGATCGGCACCCCGGACGCCGGGGCGCGCGCCGCGATCTGGTCCCGCTACACGGCGGGGCGCGCGGACGTCGACGTGGCGGCCCTGGTGGCGGCGACCGAGCTGTTCACACCGGCCGACATCGAGCACGCGGCCCGGATCGCGGCGCAGGTGTCCTTCGAGCGGGACCTGGAGGCCGTGGGCGCGCGGGGCGCGGCCGCCGCGCAGCTGGGCGCGACGACGGAGGACTACCTGGCGGCGGTCCGGCAGTGCCGGCCGACGGTGACCCCGGCGATGACGGGCGAGTTCGAGGCGGACATCACGGCGCACGCCCGGTTCTGACCGGCGCCCTGCCCCCATGACTTCCGTCCCCCGGTTGCGGCGGGGGAGGGAACGCGGAACGGCCCGCGGCCACTTCCCAAAGCGGCCGCGGGCCTCCCGCGCGGACGTGGCATCCGCGCGGGACGGCCACATTCCGGTTTGGGGTGTCGCCGGCTGGAACGTGACACGCAGCGGTGCCTGAGGGCATCCGGGCCAGGGGCTTCGGCAGAGCGCCCGCGGCCGCCCGCTACGGCGAGCAGCGGTACGTGAAGTCCACCGCGGCCGTGCGCTGCTGCGGGGACAGCAGGCGCAGTTCGGCCCGCGCGGGGTAGTTCCCCGTGCCCTGGAAGGTCCACAGCAGGTGCAGTCGGGCCTCGCGCTGTCCGCGCGGCACCCGTTCGGTCAGTTCCTCCGACTGCGTGCCGTCGCTGCGGACCCAGCGGTAGGTGAGGGTCCCCGGGCGCCCGTTGGTCCCGACGACGGCGACCACGTCGGCCGTCGCGTCACAGGGCGGGCCCTGGGGATCGGTGCTCACGGCCACGTCCCGGGCCTCGATGCCGGGCCCGAACCGCTGCCACCCGAGGTACGCGAGGACGGCGGCCAGCACCACCGCGGCCAGGGCGTACCGCCGCAGGCCGACGAGGCGGCGGCGCCGCGGCGCGGCGACGGAGGCCACCACCACGGGGAACGGCGCGGGCATGGCCGCGGTCACCCCGGGCCCGAACCGGAGCACGGATCCCTCGACCCGGTCCGGGGTCACCTCCGGGGCCGCCTGGGGACCGGAGAACCAGTGGCTCCCGAGGACGGTGGCGCTGTAGTCCTCGCCCTCGGGGGCGCGGGGATCGGTCATCGGGGCACGTCCTGGCAGCGCAGCAGGTACTGGGAGGCCGACGCCGACTTGTTCCCGGCGGCCGGCTTCGTGGTCACCCGGACGCCTCCGTAGCAGCCGCGGTCGCGGGTGAAGGTGTGGGACCTGACCACGGTGACCGGCGAGCCGGCCTGGACCGTGAACGACTCCGTGCCGTCGGCGACGGAGTAGGAGCCCTGCGCACCGCCGAGGAACCACTCCAGCACCACGGTGACCGGCCCGGTGCCCTGGGCGGCGACGGAGACCGTCGCGTCGCCCCGGTACACGCCCGTCTTCAGCGACACGTCGACCTTCGTGACCACCAGGGTCGGCGTCGGCGTGGGCGACCAGCTCACCGTCGGCTTCGGGGTGGGGCTCGGCGAGTACGACGGCGACGCGGACGGCGACGCGGACGGCGATGCGGACGCGGACGCGGAGGTGGACGGCGAAGGGCTCGGGGACGCCGAGGCGCTGGGACTCGGCGAGGCGGAAGGAGAGAGCGTGGCAGCCGGGGTCGGGGACGCCGATCCGGGCGGGGCCGCGCTCGTCGTGGCGAAGGCACTCACCGCGGAGGCCCCGCCGGGGGACGCGCCGATCGCGTCCGTGGTCAGCATCACGACCGCGCCCAGGACCAGCGCCACCCCCGCCGCGAGCCAGCCGCTGCGGCCGGGTGCCCAGCCCGAGCCACTGCTCAGGGTGGTGGTGGCCACCGCCGTGGTGCCCGCCGCCGGGGCGCCCGCCGAGGGGAACAGCAGGGGCAGCAGCGCGGCCAGCGCCGCCAGCTTGCGCTGCCCGCGCTCCTCCCACTCGGGCCCGTACGCGGCCAGGGCCACGCCCTCCAGCTCCGCCACGAACGCCTCGGCGTTCTCCGGGCGCTGCTCGGGCTGCTTGGCCAGGCCGCGCCGGATCAGCGGTCGTACAGTCTCCGGGGCCTCGGTCTCCGGGACCGGCGCCTCCATGTGCTGGACGGCGAGCTCCGCGAAGTTCTCCCCGTCGTACGGCTTGCGGCCGGTGAGGCACTCGAAGAAGGTCGCCGTCGCCGCGTACACGTCGGCCGCGGGCGAGGCCGGCCGGCCCTGCCACTGTTCGGGGGCCATGTAGGCGGGGGTTCCGGCCACACCGGGCGTGGTGCCGCGGTTCGCCGCGATCCCGAAGTCCACCAGTTTCGAGGAGCCGTCGGCCGCGACCAGCACGTTCTCCGGCTTGTAGTCCCGGTGGACGACGCCGGCCCGGTGCGCCGCCGCGAGCCCGAGCAGCGATCCCTTGAGGACCACCAGCGCGGCCTCGGCGTCGGCCTGCCCGGACCGCTTGAGCAGCGCGCGCAGGGAGATGCCGTCGACGAGCTCCATCACGATGGCCGCGCCGGCGGGCGACTCCACGTACTCGTACAGCCTCACCACGTACGGGGTCCCGAGCCCGCCCAGGAGGCGGGCCTCGGCCCGGAACTCCCCGACGAACGCCGGGTCCTCGCGCAGCCGGTCGCTGAGGTACTTCACCGCGACCGCCGTGCCCGTGGCGTCGTGGACGGCGAGCACCACGCGGCCGCTGCCGCCCGCGCCGAGCTCCCGGACCTCCGTGTAACCGGGGACCGACCATGCCGTCCGTGTGTCCTTCACCGTTCCCGCCCCCCTGTCCGGCTGTCCGCCGTGCCGCACCGTGTCCCCGTGGCCGGCCGGTGACCGGCCACCCCCTGGGACACGGTTTCCGGCACGGCCGGTTCCGAGCCGTGCGGGGTGTCTCGGGCCGCGGCTCTCAGGCCGCGGCCGCCATCGCACCGATCATGTCGTGCAACCGGTCGGCGGCCGCCCGTCCGAAGGCCGGGTCGTTGATGTGCGTGTCGTAGTCGTAGAGCCGGGCGGCGCTGCCCCGCAGGCCTTCGCGCAGCGCCGTGAACAGAGCCCGGTCCGCGCCGGGGTCATGGTACGGCCCGCCCGGCGATCCGAGCGTGGACAGTCCGCGGAGCGGGACGCAGACCGCCGTGGGGCCGGTCGCGACGCTGAGTTTGGCGGCGACCCGACGGCCGAGTTCCGTGCATTCCGCCTGGTTCGTGCGGATCACCGTGATGGACGGGTTGTGGACGTGGACGCCCCGGTCCAGGACCCGCTGGGGCAGGCTCTCCAGCGGGCCGAACTTCACCATGTCCAGCGCCCCCAGGCTCACCACCTGCGGGATTCCGGCCCGCCCGGCCGCGCTGAGCCGGTCCGGGCCCGCGGTGAGGATGCCCCCGCACAGGTCGTCGGCGAGCTCGCTGAGGGTGAGGTCGAGGACGCCCGCGAAGATCCCCTGGCCGGCCAGGGTCTCCAGGGTGCGGCCGCCGGTGCCGCTGACGTGGAAGACGAGCACCTCGTAGCCGAGGTCCGTCAGCCGCTCGCGCGCCGCGTCCACGCCGGCCGTGGTCACGCCCGCCATGCTCGCCGCGATCAGCGGGCGGGCGCCCGCCCCCAGCCGGGGCGGGCGGTGCTCCAGGGAGGCGCGGGCGTAGGCCCTCGCCATCCCGGCGATCGCCTCGACGGCGTTCGCCAGGACCGGCCCGGAGACGCTGTTGATCCCCGCGATGTCCACCACGCTGTACATCATCGTGATGTCCGAGGAGCCCACGTACGGGCTGACGTCCCCGGACGCCATGGACGAGACCATCAGTTTCGGTACGCCCAGCGGCAGGGCGCGCATCGCCCGGGTGGCGATGGAGGTGCCGCCGCTGCCGCCGATCGCGAGCACCCCGTGCAGCCGGCCCTCGGCGTGCAGGCGTAAGAGCGTCGCCTCCGCGCCGCGGGCCATCGTGGTCACGGCCGCGCCCCGGTCGGCGGCCGCGCGCAGTTCCGACAGTTCCGTTCCCGCTGCCCGGGCGACCGCGTCACGCGGCACGTCGGCGGGCACCCGGGGTTCGCCCATGATTCCTGTATCGACCAGTACCACTTCGACGCCGGCGCGCAGCAGCCTCTCGCGCAGCCAGCCGTACTCCACACCCTTGGTGTCCAGGGTTCCCACCAGCACGACGTTCGTCATATGTGCAATGTCCACGCAGGTGGGGGCGTTGGCAAGCGCGAGTACGAGTCAGCTCTCAGGGCCCTCGAGGTCCCCAAGGAGCTTCAACAGCCGCTCCAGGAAAGGAACCTGAGACTTAATCAGCATTTTTTCGGCCAGCGGCGGGGCATACCACGACACCCGGTCCAGCTCCGGGAACTCCTGTACGTTCCCCGAGTGCGGGGGCCACTCCATGGTGAAGGTCCCGGGCACCATCAGCTCCGGGTCGAGGTCCGCCTCCACCGCCCAGATGGTCACCAGCTTTCCGCTGGACAGCCGTACCTCGCCCAGCGGCAGGTACTCGCCTTCCGGCGGGGGCAGCCCGATCTCCTCGGTGAACTCCCGGCGGGCCGCGTCCCGCGGCGTCTCGTCCGGTCCGTACTCGCCCTTCGGGATGCCCCAGCCCCCGGCCTCCCGTCCGGCCCAGAGCGGGCCGCCCATGTGCCCGAGCAGGACCTCGACGCCGGGCCGCTCCTCTTCCGGCCGTCCGCCGGTCCGCCGGAACAGGAGCAGTCCGGCACTGCGCTTGTGCGTCATGGGTCCATCCATGCCCCGAAGGGCCGCCGATCAGTGCTCCGGGTCGGTGCTCCGCGGTCAGGAGGACGCGGTCAGGAGGACGTGGTCAGTGGGCGTGCGGCCCCTGCCGGTGGACCGGCCCGTGCGCGTCCGCGCAGTGGGCGCCGGACGGGCCCTCGCCCGCGCGGCCGACCGTGAGGAGGGAGTCCTGCGCGTGGTCCACCTGGAGGGTGGTGTGCGTGATCCCGTACTCCTTGGCCAGCAGCCCCTCCAGGTCCCGGCGCACGGCGTGGCAGTCGCCCGCCGGCTCCACCAGCACGTGCGCGGAGAGCGCCGCCTGGCCCGAGGTGATCGTCCAGATGTGCAGGTCGTGCACCTCGGTGACGGGCGGGTGCCCCACGAGGCGGTCGCCGACCGCGTCCGGGTCCACATGGGCGGGGGCGGCCTCCAGGAGTATCCGGCCGGACTCGCGGATCAGCCCGTAGCCCGCCTTGAGCATCAGCACCACCACGACCAGCGTGGCGATCGCGTCCGCCTGCCGGAAGCCGGTGGTCAGCACGATCACGCCGGCGACGGCGGTCCCGATGAAGGCGAAGAGGTCGTTCAGGATGTGCTGGTAGGCGCCTTCCACGACGAGCGTGGAACGGTTGGCCCGGGAGATGCACCAGGCCGCTGCCACGTTGACGGCGATGCCGGCGAGCGCCGTCACCACCACCAGACCGCCTTCCACCGGCGGCGGGTCCATCAGCCGCCGCACCGCCTCGTACGCCAGCCAGAGCCCCAGCAGGATCAGCGTCAGGCCGTTGGCCTGGGCGGAGAGTATCTCGGCGCGCTTGAGGCCGTACGTGAAACCGCCGCGGGCCGGGCGGGCCGCCAGCCGCATCGCGATCAGCGCGAGGACGATCGAGACGGCGTCGGTCAGCATGTGCGCCGCGTCGGAGATCAGGGCCAGGGAGTTGGCCATGACGCCGACGACGACCTCGATGGCCATGAACCCGCCGATCAGGGCGAGCGCGATCGCCAGCCAGCGGCGGTCGGCGTCGGCGGACACACCGTGGCTGTGTCCCGCGTGCCCGTTCCCGTGTCCCTGTCCGGGCCCGTGGTCGTGGTCGTCGTGCGCGTGGTCGTGCCCACTCATGGCGTCCCCCGTCTCATCGCGGCACCCGTGTGTTCGGATCCGTCGCGTGAAGTGAAGCGCACGCCGGCGAGATGGGCAAAGGCTGCAACGGGGACCGTTGTCATTACCCATAAGAGGCCTCTGACCTGCGATGATGTCGAGCCGCTGCCGGGTGGGCGGCTTCATGGGAAAATCTGCTCATGGCCCAGCGCCCCGGTGTGCCGACCGCACCCGAGCTCGTCCTGGTGACCGACACGGGCTCCGTCGCGATGAGCCCGGGCCGGACGTACCACGTCGGCAGGGACCCGCTCTGCGAGATCTGCCTGGAGGACGTCAGGGTCTCCTGGCACCACGCGGTCCTGCGCCCGGAGGGCGACCACTGGACGGTGGAGGACGAGCACAGCACCAACGGCACCTGGGCCGACGGCCGGCGCGTCCACGAATGGAGCGTCGGCGTCGGCAGTCAGCTACGGTTCGGCGACGCGGAGGACGGCCCGCGCGCCGTCCTCGTCGGTCCCCCTCCGCCCCCGCCGCCCGCCCCTCCGTCCTCCGCCGCGCCGGACGCCGCGTACGCCGCGCGCCCCGCCCGGCCGTCCGGGGTCTCGTCGCTGTCACGGACCTTCCAGCGGCCGACGACCGTACGCCCGCTGCTCGCCCGTACCGCCGTGAGCATCGGCCGCGCCCCCGAGAGCGACCTCTTCATCGACGACCTCACCGTCTCCCGCCGGCACGCCGAACTCCGCGCCCTCGCCGACGGCAGCTACGAGATCGCGGACCTCGGCAGCCACAACGGCACCTACCTCAACGGCACCCGCCTCGACCGCCGGGCCGCCCCCCTCAGCCAGGGCGACATCGTGGGCATCGGCCACTCGGCCTTCTGCCTCGTCGGCGACCAGCTCGAGGAGTACGTGGACACGGGCGAGGTCTCGCTCGACGTCCAGGACCTCACCGTCGCCGTCGACAAGGGCCGCAAGATCCTCCTCGACCGGGTCTCCTTCCCCGTCGGAGCCAAGTGCCTCCTCGCTGTCGTCGGCCCCAGCGGCGCCGGCAAGTCCACCCTGCTCGGCGCGCTCACCGGACTGCGCCCCGCCGACCAGGGCACCGTCCTTTACGACGGACGCGACCTCTACCGCGACTACGCCGAACTGCGCCGCCGCATCGGCCTCGTCCCCCAGGACGACATCCTGCACTCGCAGCTCACCGTGCGGCGCGCCCTCGGCTACGCCGCCGAACTGCGCTTCCCGCAGGACACCGCCAAGGCCGAACGCCACGCCCGCGTGGAGGAGGTGATCGGCGAACTCGGTCTCCAGCAGCGTGCCGACCAGCCCATCCACAGCCTCTCCGGCGGCCAGCGCAAACGCGTGTCCGTCGCCCTGGAGCTGCTCACCAAGCCCTCCCTGCTCTTCCTGGACGAGCCCACCTCCGGCCTCGACCCCGGCATGGACCGCTCGGTGATGCACATGCTGCGCGGCCTCGCGGACGACGGCCGCACGGTCATCGTCGTCACCCACAGCGTGCTCAACCTCGAAGTCTGTGACCGCCTCCTGATCCTCGCGCCCGGCGGACGCACCGCCTACTACGGCCCTCCGGAGAAGGCCCTCGGATTCTTCGGCTTCGAGCAGTGGCCCGAGGCCTACGAGGCGTTCGAGAACGATCAGAACCGCGACTGGGCCGGGCAGTACCGGGCCTCACCGCTGCAGAGCCGCTACGTCGAGGTGTCCGCCGGCAGGTCCCCGCCCCCGCCCGCGGGGGAGGCGGCACGGACGTCCGGCGCCGTGCCGCAGCCGCCGCCCAAGGCACAGAGCTGGGGCTCCCAGCTCTCCACCCTGATCCGCCGCTACGCCGCCGTGCTCAGCGCCGACCGCACCTTCCTGGCCATCATGATCGGGCTGCCGTTCGTCATGGGCTGCCTGGCCCGCGCGCTGGCCGGCAGCGCCCTCACGGCCGAGACGGGCCTGAACGCGCTGTTCATCCTGGTCCTGGGCGGAGTCCTGACCGGCTCCGCCAACGCGGTGCGCGAACTCGTCAAGGAACGCGTCATCTACCAGCGCGAGCGCGCCGTCGGTCTGTCCCGGTCGGCCTACCTGATGTCCAAGGTGGTGGTCCTCGGCGCGCTCACCATCGCCCAGGCCGTGGTCCTCACCGTGGTCGGCCTCGCCGGGGTCGACACCAACGCCCCCGGCGGCAAAGGGATCTTCATGCCGCCGCTGATCGAGATCACCCTCGCCGTCGCCCTGCTGTCGTTCACCTCGATGCTGCTCGGCCTGATGATCTCCGCCCTGGTGACCAAGGAGGAGGCCACCATGCCGCTGCTGGTCCTCCTCACCATCGTCCAGTCCGCCTTCTGCGGCGCCCTGCTGAAGATCTCCGGCGTCCCCGTCCTCGAACAGCTGGCCTGGTTCGTGCCGGCCCGGTGGGCCATGGGCGCCATGGCCACCACCACCGACCTCGGCGCGATCGTGCCCCTCAAGATCACCCAGGACCCGCTGTTCGATCACAAAGAGAGCCTGTGGCTCCTCGAAATCGGGATGCTGCTCGCCCTGTCCGTGCTGTTCACCGTGGTGGTGGCCCGGATGCTGCGCCGCAACGAGCCCGCGGTCATGAGGAAGTAGCCGCCCATGACCAGCCCCGGTCCGGCCGAGGACTTCCGGCCCACCCACATCGTCCCCCAGGAGGGTCTTCCCGCCTGGGAGATGCCCGACGTGTCCCGCCCCACCGTGCCGCTCGACGGCTTCCTGCCGGTGCAGCTGCTGTCCCGGCGCGGCGACTGGGGCGAGGTGCTGTGCGCCAACGGCTGGTCCGCCTGGGTGGACGGCCGGCTCCTGGTGTCGGTGCCGCAACCCCCGCCGACGGCCGACCGGCCGCTCGCCCGTACGGAGGACGCGCGGCCACAGCTCACGCGCGCCGCCGAGGCCCTGGAGCGCTACCGGCGTGCCGTGGACGAGCTCGCCTCGGGCAGAACGGACGCCGACTCCTTCCGGCGGACCGTACGGGGGCTGAGGGCCGGGGTGGTCCTGGACGGGGAGTCGGTGTGGGTCTACGACGCCACGGCGGGGAAGTGGCTGTACGGCGACGAGAGCCGCCTGACGACCTTCGCGGTCGTGGCGGCACCGGGGGCCTCGCCCGGACCGCCGGCGCAGCCGCCGCCCGTGCCGCCGACACCCACGCAGGTGAGCGCGGGGTCGGGCGTACCTCAGGAGCCGCCACCGGCCGACGGGGCGGCCGGAGCCCGCCCCGATGCCGACACGGAGCACGACACCACCCGGATCGTGGACACGCACGACCCCGAAGCCGACTGAACGCGGTCCACCCGGAAGCCGGTCCCGGAAGCCGAAGTCAGGGCGCGGCCGGGGCCTCGGCGGCTTCCTCGACGCGGCCGCGGCGGTGCAGGGGGCGGGCCAGGAGGGCGCCCAGGAAGCCCGCCACCACGCCCCACAGCAGGGCGAGCCCGACCGTGCGCCACAGGACGGGATCCAGCAGGACCGTGCCGCCGAGCCCGTCCACCTCGCCGATGCCCAGCAGGGAGAGGCCGAACTGCGCCTGGACCCGCCCGAGCAGACAGACCGTCAGGGTCGCCAGGGCCAGGGCCACGCCCAGGTGGAGCGCGTGCTGCCAGGGCCGCACGTGGGCGGGGGACCGTACGGCCGCCAGCACGCCGGCGCCGAGCAGCAGGACGGCGGCCACGATCACCAGCCACCACGCCCGGGAGTCGTGCGCCGCGAGCGAGGCCACGTCCACCGTGGACGGCTCGGAGCCGCGCAGCACCTGGTCCAGGAGCTGCGGCATCGGCAGCCCGAACGGGCCGTCGACCCGGCCCTCCCAGGCGCCGCCGAAGCCCAGGGTGAAGGCGAGCCAGGCGAGGTTCGGCAGCCCGAGCAGCATGACGGCGAAAGTCCGGGCGGCATGGCCCTGGGTGGCGGCCACCACCAGGCCGGCCCCGATGCCGAGGACGACGTAGGCGAGGAGCAGCAGCATCGTGGCGAAGGCGGCCGGGCGCAGCGCCGCGTGGAAGCGGACCAGCCCGGCCGGGAGCGGTGCGCGGCGCGAGACCAGCAGGGCGATCAGCAACAGGCCCACGATCCAGAGCAGTCCGAAGAGGAGCGTGGCCGACAGGTCGGCCCGGAACCCCACCGTCGGAGCGGAGTCGAGGAGTTCACCGATCACCCCGGCCGGGGAGTCGGCGGTGGAGATGCCGAAGGTCTGCCGGGCCAGCAGGGCGGCGCCGGTCAGTGCGAGGAGCCACAGGACCACCAACGGCAGGGCCCTGCCGATGAGTTCGCGGGGCCGAGCCACCGCCCGGTTGTGCAGGGGGTGCAGGAAGCAGGAGCCGGCCGTGAGGGCGCCGGCCAGGCTCACCGACAGCGGGATCACGGACAGGCTCACGTCCGCCCCCGCCACGAAACCGGCCTCGCCCGACACCTCCAGCGAACCGCCGGCCGCCATCACGACGACCGCGGCGACCACACGGGGGAACGCGCCGCCCGGCAGATCGCCCGCGCCCGCGCACGCCAGCCCGGCGGCGGCGACCGCGGTCATCACGGCGAAGCCGGCCACGACCGCGATGAGGGCGTCTCTCCACGCCCTCGCGGAGCCCCCGGACGATGGTGCTCTCGGTATCCGGCTCACCCTGCAACGGTGGCACCCTCGGCTTGCGGGCACCACCCGGATGGCGCACACAATGTTCCGCAGGGAACTCCCTCCTCCTGGGAAGAAGAGCCCGTGACCACGCAACCCTCCGGCCGGCCGCCCTCGTCAGAGCGCCCCAGCGGGCCGCCTTCCGGCCCGCTCTCGGGCGGGCAGCAAGGGCCGCCGCCGCCCCCGCCCCCGTCCGCCCCGCCCGCCTCGGGCCCGCCCGGCGGGCCCGGCGGCCCTGACAAGGGGCCGTGGTGGCGATCCGTTCCCCGACTGGCCACGATGCTCGTCGCGGTGGTGGCGGTCGTCGCCCTGGCCGTCGTCCTGACCCGGCCCAGTGGTACCGACAACGCCGGCGGTGAGGTCTTCCTCCAGCCGGCCGCCGCCTCGGGTCCCGACCCGTTCACCGAGTCGGTCGCGACCGCCCAGGACACGCCGCCGGAGAGCCCGACGGCGTCCCCCACGGGCCCCACGGGCTCCAAGCCCCCCGGTAGCCCCAGCGCCCGCCCGAGCTCCCCTGAGGGCACCACGACGGGCACCCGGAGCATCAGCGGTTCCGCACCGGGCGTGTACGGGGGTACGAGGAACAGCGCCAGCTGTGACGTGGAGAAGCTGATCGGGTCGCTGTCCGCGGACCCGTCCAAGAACGCCGCCTTCGCCTCGGCCCAGGGCATCCAGCCGCAGTCCGTCCCGGCGTTCCTCCGCTCGCTCACCTCGGTGCAGCTGCGGATGGACACCCGGGTCACGAACCACGGCTACCAGAACGGCAAGCCCAACGCCTACCAGGCCGTGCTTCAGGCCGGGACGGCCGTGCTGGTGGACGACCGAGGGGTGCCGCGGGTGCGCTGCGCCTGCGGGAACCCGCTCGGGCCGCCGGTGGCGCTCAAGGCCGACCCGAAGCGCTTCGGGCAGACGTGGTCCTCGTACCAGCCGCAGAAGGTGGTGGTCATCGCGCCGGCACCCGTCGTGATCCACAAGATCGTGATCTACGACGCGCGCAGCCGGCACTGGTACGAGCGTGACAAGGGCAGCCACCACGGCAAGCCCGACCGGCCGGTGCCCCCGCCGCCGATCCACACGCCGACGATCATCCCGACGAAGCCGACGGGGACGCGCACCCCCCCGACGCCCACGGGAACGCACACCTCCCGGACCCCTACAGGGACGCACACGTCCCCGACGCCGACGGGCACCCACACGTCCCCGACGCCGACGGACACGCACACCACGCCGACGCCGACGGACACCCACACCACGCCGACGCCGACGGACACGGAGACCACGCCGACGCCCACGGAGACCGAGACGTCGGCGACACCGACCGAGACCGAGACGTCGGCGACCCCGACCGAGACCGAGACGTCGGCGACACCGACGGAGACGGAGACTCCCACTCCCGCGACGCCGACCGAGACGTTCACGACGGCGTCGGCCGAGATCACGCCCGAGATCACGCCCGAGATCACGCCCGAGACCACACCGGAGACGACGCCGGAAACGACGCCCGAGACCACGCCGGACACGATCACGGAGCAGCCTGAGTCAGTGGCCCCGGTGCAGCCCGAGACGCCGGTTGCGCCGACGCCCGAAGAGCCCGAGCAGGAGGTCCCGGGCAACCGGTCCGACTAGCCCGACAGCAGCCTCCGGCAGCACCCCGAGTGCACCGCTTCACCCGAACGGGCGAAGCGGTGCACTCGCACGACGTGGGCCTGCCACGGACCCGGGTCCCGGATCAGGCGCGGCCGCGCCGGGTCGGTGCGTCGCCCGCCGCGCCCACCGCGAGGCCGAGGACGAGCATCACGACGTAGCCGTAGATCTCGTAGCCGTCGGGGACGAGGAAACGGACGAAGCCCATGAAGTGGATCCAGCCGAGCCACTCGTGCAGGAGCCCGCTCGCGCCGCCGACGACGAGGACGAAGGAGAGCAGCCCCGTGACGGCCGCCAGGGGGGATTTCGGGGTGGAGGAGGTCATGCTCCGACGCTAGGGCCGGGCGCCGGCCGCCGGATCGGCCTTAGGGCGCTCGCCACTCGTACTTAAGTATCCGATCGGGGGCGGGAGGGTCCCGTCACGGGCCCGCCCGCGTAGATTCCGCAGACATGCGCCGCATCCACCGAACCCGCCGGGACTGGGCCGTCGACCTGGGGCTCTTCCTCTTCGCCGCCTGCTTCGCGGCGATCAGCTCGCAGTCCATCCCGGTGGCGCAGGACCTCGGCCCGGGGTGGCGGGCCGCCGACCAGGTGGTCGGCGGGCTGGGGTGCGCGGCGGTCCTGCTGCGGCGGCGCTGGCCGGTCCGGCTCGCCGTGGTCCTGCTGCTGGCCGGCAGCCAGGCGCACTACCTGACCGGCCCGACGATGGTCGCGGTGTTCACGGTGGCCGCGACCCGGCCGTGGAAGACCACGGCGTGGGTGGCGGCGCTGGCCTTCGCCCCGCTGCCGGTCTTCCTGTGGCAGCTGGCGGACATGCCCGAGGAACGGGCGGGCGCGGCCGTGACGTACTTCGCCCTGATCGCCGGGTCCATCGGCTGGGGGCTGTTCCGGCGGTCCCGGCAGCAGCTGATCGCCTCCCTGCGCGAGCGGGCCGAACTGGCCGAGGCGGACGCGGAGTCACGCGCGGAGCGGGCGCGCGGGGAGGCCCGCGAGGAGATCGCCCGCGAGATGCACGACGTACTCGGCCACCGGCTGTCGCTGCTGAGCGTGCACGCCGGTGCCCTGGAGTTCAACTCGGGTGCGCCGCGGGCCGAGATCGAACGGGCCGCCGGGGTGATCCGGGAGAGCGCCCACCTGGCCCTGCACGATCTGCGCGAGGTGATCGGCGTACTGCGGGCGGGATCCGGTTCGGGGCCGGCGGAGGGCGAGCGGCCGCAGCCGGAACTGGCGGACCTGGCCCGGCTGGTGGCGGAGGCGCGGGCCGCGGGCGGCCGGATCGAACTGGCCGGGCCGCTCGCGGGGGCCGAGCCGCCGCCCCTGGTGGGGCGTACGGCGTACCGGATCGTCCAGGAGGCGCTGACCAACGTACGCAAGCACGCGCCGGGCGCGGCCGTCGACGTACGGGTGGCCGGGGGCCCGGGGGACGGTCTGACGGTGGAGGTGCGCAACGCCCGGCCGCCCGGGCCGGATCAGGCTCCGGGCGCGGGCGCGGGAGCCGGTGCGGGCGGCGGGCAGGGGCTGATCGGTCTGGCGGAACGCGCCCGGCTGGCGGGCGGGGAGCTGACGGCCGCCCCCGCCGAGGGCGGGTTCCGGGTGCACGCCTGGCTACCCTGGCAGGGCTGACCGAAGGCCGGAAGGCCGGAAGGCCGACGGGGACGAGGGAGGAGGCGCGGGTGATCCGCGTACTGCTGGTCGACGACGACGCGATCGTCCGGGCCGGGCTGCGTCTGATGCTGGGCGGGGCCCCGGACATCGACCTGGTCGCCGAGGCCGCCGACGGGGCGGAGGTGCCCGCGCTGGTCGCCGCCCACGGACCCGACCTGGTGCTCATGGACATCCGGATGCCCGGTGTCGACGGGCTGGCCGCCACCGAGACGCTGCGGGCGCGGCCGGGGGCTCCGGAGGTCCTCGTCCTGACCACCTTCCACACCGACGCGCACGTACTGCGGGCGCTGCGCGCCGGCGCGGCCGGCTTCCTCCTCAAGGACACGCCCCCGCAGGAGATCGTGACGGCCATCCGGACGGTGGCCGCCGGGGACCCGGTGCTCTCCCCGGCCGTCACCCGCCGCCTGATCGACCAGGTGGCGGGCGGCTCGGGGCAGGACGACCGGGTGGCCGCCGCCCGCGCCCGGCTGGCGTTGCTGGCCGAACGGGAGCGGGAGGTGGCCCTGGCGGTCGGGCGGGGCCTGTCCAACGCGGAGATCGCGCGGGAACTCCACCTGGCGCTGCCCACGGTGAAGACGCACGTGTCACGGATCCTGACCCGGCTCGACCTCAACAACCGCGTACAGATCGCCCTGTTGGTCCACGACGCGAGCACGCAGGACCCGCCCGGGTGAGGCGGGCCGGCGTCAGCGCGCCGTTCCGCCGGCCGGCTGCGGCACTGCCTCCGCCTGCCGCAGTGCGGCCTTGAGCGCGGTGTCGAGCGCCTGGTCCGCCGGGACCTGAACGTCGGGAACGACGCCCACGCCCTCCCAGTTGGTACCGGTGACCGTGTTGATGGACCGGGCCGCCGGCACGGTCACGAGCACGTGCTCGGCCACCGCGTGGCGGGCCGTGGGATGGGCGCCGCCACGGGTCGTCGCACCGACGACGACGGCCCGGCCCTGGGCCTGCAGGGTGTACGCCACGTCCTCGCCACCGGAGAAGGTGGTCTCGCTCGTGAGTACGTAGACCGGGCGGTCGGTATAGCGCGGCGCGGGCAGGTGCCCGGAGGTCCAGTACTGGCGGGTGGTGTCGGTGGTGCGGTCGTAGATGTCGTTCAGGTGCACCTGGTCGTCGCCGAAGAAGTAGCTGCACCACATCGCGGCCCCTTCCGGCGCCCCGCCGCGGCAGCCGCGCAGGTCCAGCACGAGGGCGGAGCTGCCCGCGACCAGCTGCATGGCCGCGCCGATCACGCTCGCGCCCTCGACGGCGGTGGCGATGAGCCCGATCTCGATGAGCCCTATGCCCCCTTCGAGGTGCTCGACGCGGCGGACGCCCTGGTTGTGCTCCCTCAGCAGACTGATGAAAGCGGCCTTGCCGCCGTCCGCGTCCACCGGTTCCAGGGACTGCGGCTCCTCGGTCCACAGCAGGCGCAGGTGCTTGTCCGGGCACGCCTCCTGGAGGTGCGCCGTCACGGCCTCGCAGAGTGCCGGCCCGTCCAGGCCCTCGTACGCGCCCGCCGCGAGACGGCCGCGGATCGCGGCGTCTATGACGACGGCCTTCTCGGGGAAGACGTAGCCTGCGCCGATCCGGTCCAGGGCCTGTTCGATGATCTGTTCGTTTGTGGGCATGGCGGGTGATGCTAGACGGCCAACGGGTCCCGGACCAAAAGGATTTCCGGCGCGCTGCGGCGTAGCGCCCGTGGGGTGGTCGCGTCCCACGGGGACACCGGCGGGGGAGAGTGAGACCCTGGCTGCATGGCCCGCAGGGGAAAGAAGCCCGAGGTCGACTGGCCCGCGCGGCCCGATACGAGCCTTGCGCTCAACCGCATGGGCACGTTCGACTGGGACCTCGACAGCGGGCGGATGCACCTGGATCCCACCGCCCTCGAGGTCCTCGACCTGCGCCCGGACGAGTACAACGGCACCCCCGAGGGGCTCCGGGCGAGGATGGCGCCCGCCGAGGAGGCCCGCCTCGACACCCGCGTCGCGCAGGCGATCAAGGACGGCCGGAGTCACTACGGGGCCTACGTCCGCACCCGCCGCCGGGACGGGGCGCCGGCCTGGACCCACATCCAGGGCCACATCCTGCGGCACCCGGACGGCCGCCCGTACCGCGTCATCGGGATCCTGCGCGACGCCGCCCACGACCCGGGCGAGCCCGGGGCGGCCGGGGAGCAGGCCGAGGGCCGGGCCCGGATGACCGGCGTCGTCGAGCGGACCACCGCGATCCTCGCCCACGCCCGCACCGTCAACGACGTGACCGACGTCCTGAAGGACCCCCAGGCCCTCGGGCACCTCGGCGCGGTCAGCGTGATGCTGGGCGTCGTCGACGGCGGCCGCATCCACCTGGTCGCGGAGGGGCAGCTCGGCTCGTACGTACCGGAGATCGAGTACACGCGGATCGACGCGCGGTTCCCCATGAGCGAGGCCGTACGCACCATGCAGCCGGTCTTCCTCGTCTCGCGCGAGGAGTTCCAGCGCCGCTACCCGGAGCTGTGGCCGTACATCGAGCCGCTGTCCGTCCGCAGTGGGGTCTACCTGCCGCTGATCGCCCAGGGGCGGACCATCGGGGCGCTCGGGCTGCTCTACACGCGGGAAGGGGAATTCACCGCCGAGGAGAGGAACCTGCTGATGGCGCTCGGCAGCGGCGTCGCGCAGGGCCTCCAGCGCGCCATGCTCTTCGAGCAGGAGCACGACCTGGCCGAAGGGCTCCAGCGGGCCATGCTGCCCCGCCGGATCCCGGAGGTGCCGGGTGCGCGGATCGCCGTACGCTACCGGTCCGCCCGGATGGGGCAGGACATCGGAGGCGACTGGTACGACGTGATCCCCCTCGGCGACGGCCGGGTCGGGGTGATGATCGGTGACGTGGAGGGGCACGACACGGACGCGGCCGCCGTCATGGGGCAGCTGCGGATCGTGATGCGCGCGTACGTCGTCGAGGGGCACACCCCGGCGGCGGCGATGGCGCGGGCCTCGGCGTTCCTGCGGGAACTGGAGACGGAACGGTTCGCCACGTGCACGTACGCCGAGGTGGACCTCACCACCGGGATGCTCCGGATGGTCCGGGCCGGCCACCTCGACCCGGTCGTACGGCGCGGCGACGGCAGCTGCCACCGGATCCAGGTGGCGGGCGGGCTGCCGCTCGGGCTGCCGGCCCGCGAACAGCCCGGTACCGGCACCGGCTACCCCGTCACCAGTCTCGAGCTCCACCCCGGCGACACCCTCGTACTGTGCACGGACGGCCTGATCGAACGCCCCGGCGCGGACCACGACACCGGCATGCGGGAGTTCATGGCCGCGGTCCACAGCGGCCCGGTCGACGTGGAGGAACTCGCCGACGTGCTGTGCGACCTGGTCGGGGACTCCGGCGGGGGCGACGACATGGCCCTGCTCATCCTGCGCCGCCGCGGTGCGCCCGGCGCGCGCGGCGGCGGTCCGCTGCGCCAGCGGCTGGAGCCGGGGGACACGGAGGCGCCGGCGCTGGCCCGGCACCTGATCCGGGCGGCGGTGGCCGCCTGGGGATCGCGGGACCGGGCCGATGAGATCGAACTGGCGGCGGACGAGCTGATGACCAACGCCCTGGTCCACACGGACGGCGGCGGCGACGTCAGCATGCGGCTCACGGCCCAGGGCCGGATCCGCGTCGAGGTCGAGGACTCCAGCAGCGCCCTGCCGAGGCGGCGGGAGGCCGGGGACTGGGCGGTGTCGGGGCGCGGCCTGATGCTGGTGGAAGGGCTCGCGGACGAATGGGGCGTGGAGCCCCGGGGCGGCGGGAAGTGCGTGTGGTGCGAGTTCGCCGTGGACGCACCGGAACAGACGGCCTGAGCCCGTCCCCGCCCGTCCCGGCCGGGACGGGACACCGGGGCCCGCCCGCCCGGCCCGGGACGGACGGGACCCTGGGGCCTGGGGAGCGGCCGGAGTGCCGGGCCGCCGCTTCAGGCACGCGGTGGGGAGCCGTCGGGTCCGGCCGTCAGGTCGTCACAGGCGGACGAGGGTGATCTCGGTGGCCTTCACGCTGGTCCACACCTCGGCCCCGTCGGCGAGGCCCAGCTCGGACGCCGCCTCCGGGGTGATCTCCGCGACCAGGTCGGGCGCACCGGCCGGGGCGATCAGCACGCGCAGCCGGCTGCCGACCGCGGTGATCTCCCGTACGGTGCCGGGCCAGACGTTGCGGGGGCTGCCGGCCGGGCGGTCCCGGTGCACCGACACCGCCTCCGGGGCGATGATCGCCAGCGCCTGCGCCCCTTCGGGCAGTGCCTCCGCGACGACGAGCCGTCCGCCCTCGGCGAGGGCCAGCCCGTCCGCCGACGCGATGCCCGGCCAGGCGTTGCGCCCCAGCATGCGGGCCACCCAGGGGGAGCGCGGGTGCCGGGCCACCTCGGCGGGCGGCGCGTCCTGGAGGGTGCGGCCGTCGGCCAGTACGAGGACCCGGTCGGCCAGCGAAACCGCCTCGACGGGATCGTGCGTGACGATGAGGCAGACCCCGCCGAAGCCGGCCAGGTGCGTGCGCAGGGTGTGCCGGACGCGAGCCCGCGTGGTCTGGTCGAGGGCGGCCAGCGGCTCGTCGAGCAGCAGCAGCCGCGGCCGGGCGGCCAGCGCGCGGGCCAGGGCCACCCGCTGGGCCTGGCCCCCGGACAGCTGGGCCGGCTTGCGGTGGGAGAGGTGCCCGACGCCGAGCCGGTCCAGCCAGGCCTGCGCCTCGCGGCGGGCGTCGGCACGCGGTACCCCGTGTGCGCGCAGCCCGTACGCGGTGTTCGCCAGGGCGTTCAGATGCGGGAACAGCGCACCGTCCTGCGGGACCCAGGCGACCTGCCGCTTGTGCGGGGGCAGCGCGGTGACGTCGGCGTCGCCGAGCCGGAGCTCGGCGTGGGCCCGGTGGGTCAGGCCGAGCAGGGCCCGCAGCAGGGTGGTCTTGCCCGAGCCGTTCTCACCGACGACGGCGATGGTGGTGCCCGGTTCGGCGGCCAGGGTGAGCCGGTTGAAGCCGGTGACGGTGGCGTGCAGCGGCCAGTGCCCGGTCTCACGCGGTGCCGACTCCGGCGTGGACCGCGCCGGTGCGGCCGTCTCCGCGGCGGGGCTCGCGTCGGGCGCGGCACCGGGTGCCTCGTCCGGGACCGGCGGCGCGGCCACGGCCTCGCGGACGACGACCGGCGTGCCCGTCCAACGGCCGCGCAGAGCGATCAGTACGCCCATGGCGATCGCCAGCAGTAGCAGCGAGACGGAGGTGGCCGCCTCGGGCTGGTCCTGGAGCAGCAGGTACACCTGGAGCGGCAGGGTCTGTGTGGTGCCGGGCAGGTTCCCGGCGAAGGTGATGGTCGCGCCGAACTCGCCCAGCGCACGGGCCCAGGTGAGCGCGGCTCCGGCGATCAGGCCGGGGGCCACCATGGGCAGGGTCACCGTGAAGAACACGCGGACCGGTGAGGCGCCGAGCGAGGCGGCGGTCTCCTCGTAGCTCTGCTTGAGCCCACCGAGGGCGCCCTCCAGGCTGATGACCAGGAACGGCATGGCGACGAAGGTGGCCGCCACGACCGCGCCCGAGGTGTGGAAGGGCAGGGTGATCCCGAAGGCGTCCTCCAGCCACGGCCCGAGCAGCCCGCGGCGGCCGAAGCCCAGGAGCAGGGCGACACCGCCGACGGTCGGCGGCAGCACCATCGGGAGCAGCACGAGGGAGCGGACCAGCGCCTTGCCCTTGAAGGGGACGCGGGCCAGCAGCCAGGCGAGCGGTACGCCGAGGAGCAGCGAGAGGCCGAGGGCCCACAGCGACACCAGGAGCGAGAGCTTCAGCGCCTCGACCACGCCGGGGCTGCCGAGATGGGAGCCGAGCTCGCCCCACTGGGTGCGGGCGAGGATGCCGATGAGCGGCATCAGCAGGAACGCGACGGCGAGCAGCGCGGGGATCGCCAGGGTCAGCGGGGGCCGGGTGCGGGTGCGGGTGCGGGTGCGGGTGTGGAGTCTGCTCATGGTGTTCCTGGCTGGGGAGGGGCGGGGGACGGCGGGGGAAGGCGAGGGAAGATCGTACGGACAGCCTCGCGGGTACGCCGAGAGGGGCTGCCCGTCCCCCCGGATCGGACAGCCCCTCGTCATGCGGACGCCGACGGCGCTCAGACCTTCTGGAAGCCCGCGTCCTGCAGGATCTTCTGGGCCTCGGGGGTGCTCAGCCAGGCTACGAACGCGCCCGCGGCCTCGGCGTTCTTGGACTGCTTCAGCGTGGCGGCCGGGTAGGAGGCCAGGGCGTTCTGCTCGTCCGGGATGTCCACCGTGACGACCTTGTCGCCGGACTTGGCGGAGTCGGTCTTGTAGACGAGGCCGGCGTCGGCCTCGCCCAGCTCGACCTTGCTCAGCACGGCGCGGACGTTGGGCTCCTGGGAGACCGGCTTCACCTCGACCTTCTGGGCGTCGAGGATCTGCTTGCTGTAGCGGCCGACCGGGACCTCGGGCGCGGCGAGCACGACCTTGAGCTTGGTGTCGGCGAGGTCCTTGAGCTCGTCGACCTTGAACGGGTTGCCCTTGCCGGTGGCGATGACCAGGCGGTTCTTCGCGATGATCGTGGGCTCGCCGGTCTCGGTCCGCAGCCCGTCCATGGTCTTGGTGTCGGCGGTCACCAGCGCGTCGGCCGGAGCGCCCTGCTTGACCTGCGCGGCGAGCTCCTGCGAACCGGCGAAGGAGAAGGTGATCTTCGTGCCGGGGTGGGCCTTCTGGTACGCCTCACCCGCCGTCTTGAAGACGTCGGTGAGGGAGGAGGCGGCGAGGACGGTGAGGTTCGCGGCCTTCGGCTCGGCGGAGGCCGAGGCCGAGCCGGGCGTGGAACCGGCGGCGGGCTTCTCGTCGGCGTTGCCGCAGGCGGCCAGCGGTACGAGCAGGGCGGCGGTCAGGGCGGCGGCCGCGGCGCGGCGGCGGGTCAGGGTCGGGAACATGAGCAGGGGCTCCTCGGTCGGGTCCGCGGCCGGCAGGTGCCGGTTCCGCGCGGTGGTGACCCGCGCCGGTGACGGGCGGAGCGGGTGGGGACGTGCGGTGGTGCTGAGCGGGTGGTGCGGGGGGACCGCGGGGGACGGGGCGGACCGCGGGTGGGGCCGTCCCGGGTTCAGGTGCGGTCGATGTGCACGCTGGTGGACTTCACGCGGGCGGTGGCCTGCATGCCGACCTCCAGCCCGAGTTCCTCGACGGCCTCACGGGTGAGCAGCGAGACAAGACGGTGGGGACCTGCCTGGATCTCGACCCGGGCGGCCACGTCGCCGAGTGTGACGGCGGTGACGATGCCGGGAAAGGCGTTGCGAGCCGAGGTGTACGGCTCGCCGTCCTCGGTGTGTGCGCCCTGGCCCACCTCGACGGAGAACGCCGCCAGGTCACGGCCGTCGATCAGGCGACGGCCGGCTTCGTCGCGATGGGTCACGACCCGGCCCGCGTCGGCCCAGCGGCGCGCGGTGTCCGGGCTGACGCCCAGCAGACGCGCCGCCTGCCCGATGGTGTAGGACTGCATATGCGACAAGGTAGGCGCACGTATGGCGCGTTTGCAAACCTTTTGGGCTCATCTCTATGGCAGATGCCATACCTCTTGGTGTATCTGCCAAAACTCGTTCCGCTCCGCCGCGTCCGCCTCGCTAGAGTCGGGGCATGGCTGATGAGGTATCGGGAACGGAATCGGGCACGGTGCGGGTCGACGCGTGGATCTGGTCCGTGCGTCTGACGAAGACCCGCTCGATCGCGGCGACCGCCTGCCGGGCGGGCCATGTGAAGGTCAACGGGGAGCGCGCGAAGCCGGCGCAGGCGGTGCGCGCGGGTGACGAGGTACGGCTCTTCCACGCGGGGCGCGAGCGGATCGTGGTGGTGAAGCGGCCCGTGTCCAAGCGGGTGGGCGCCCCCGTCGCCGCCGCATGCATGATCGACAAGAGCCCGCCGCCGCCGACCCCCGTGGAGGCCGCCGTGGTGGGCATCCGCGACCGCGGGGCCGGCCGTCCGACGAAGCGCGAACGCCGCGAGATCGAATCCCTGCGCGGCCGCCCGTAGCTTCCCGCGGCCGGCGGTACGGGCCGGGCGGTACGGGCCCGGCGGTACGGGCCGGGCGGTACGGGCCCCGCCGCCTGCGCGGAACCCCGACTCCCCGACTCCCTGGCTCCCGGACCCGTGGTCCGGGGGTCAGGTCTTGCGGTACGCGTACGCCTCGGTGGCCGCCGAGGCCACTTCCCGGAGGGGCAGGCCGCTGGAGGCGGCCACCACGGCGGCCACCGCGCCCTCCACGAACGGGGCGTCCACCAGCCGGGAGTCCGGCGGGAGTTCGTCGTCCAGCAGCAGGGCCTTCACCGTCAGGACCGAGCTCCCCAGGTCCGCCAGCAGCGCGACCCCGGCGCCCTGGTCCACCGCCCGCGCGGCCGCGACGATCCGCTCCGCGCTCGTGCCGAGCCCGTCGGCCGCGGTGCCGCCCGCCGCGGCCACCGGGGCCAGGGGGCCGCCCGCCGCCAGGCCGCGCGCCAGCTCCGCCACCGACTCCGCGACCGACGTGCTGTGCGAGACCAGCACGATGCCCACCAGGGCCGCGCCCGGGCCCGGTTCCGGGCCGGTCATCGCGTGCCCTCGCCCGGCTCCGCCACGTCCGCCAGCGCCCGGAACAGCAACGCCGACGAGGTCGCGCCCGGATCCTGGTGCCCGATGCTGCGCTCGCCCAGGTAGCTGGCCCGGCCCTTGCGCGCCTGCAGCGGAACCGTCGCCAGCGCCCCGTTCTCCGCCGCGTCCGCGGCCGCCCGGTACGACGTGCTCAGCTCGGCCACCCCCGGCACCAGCGCGTCCAGCATCGTCTTGTCGCCCGGAGCCGCCCCGCCCAGCTGCGCCACCGCGGCCACTCCCGCGTACAGGGCCTCGCGCAGTTCCGCGTCGGAGACCTCGGCCGCCTCCCCGAGGGCCTTGCCGGTGCGGCGCAGCAGCGTCCCGTACAGGGGGCCCGACGCGCCGCCGACCGTCGAGATGAGCGTCCGCCCGGCCAGCTGCAGCACTTCGCCCGGCGCCGCCGGGTCCTCCGCCTCCAGGGCCGGGAGCACCGCCGTGAACCCCCGGAGCAGGTTGCTGCCGTGGTCGGCGTCCCCGATGGGGGAGTCGAGCTCCGTCAGCCGGTCCGCCTCCCGCTCGACCGCGGCCGCGGCGGCCGCCATCCACCGCCAGAAGAAGTCTGCGTCGCGCACCGGATCTCCTTGCCTCGCATCGGTCTGGCCAGTCCCACGACACCTTACGGTCAGCGGCCCCACCGCAGCGCCGCGGTCTGGACGGGCGCGTCCCACAGCCGCAGCATCTCCTGGTCGGCCCGGCACAGCGTCACCGAACACCCCGCCATGTCCAGCGACGTGACGTAGTTCCCCACGAGCGCCCGCGCCACCCGCACACCCCGCGCGGCCAGCACCCGCGCCACCTCCGCGTGGAACCCGTACAGCTCCAGCAGCGGCGTGGCCCCCATCCCGTTGACCAGCGCCAGCACCGGCCCGTCGGCCGGGCCCAGCTCCGTCAGCTCCTCCAGTACGGCACCCACCGCGACCTCCGCGATCTCCGCGGCCGGCATCATCGCCCGCCGCTCCCGGCCCGGCTCGCCGTGGATCCCGATGCCCAACTCCAGCTGCCCGTCCGGAAGATCGAAGGTCGGGCTGCCCTTGGCGGGCGTGGTGCAGGCGCTCAGCGCCACCCCGAAGCTCCGCGAGGAGGCGTTGACCCGGCGGGCGATCGCCGCGACCTGCTCCAGCGGCGCCCCCTCCTCGGCGGCCGCTCCGGCGATCTTCTCGACGAAGAGGGTGGCCCCGGTGCCGCGCCGCCCGGCCGTGTACAGGCTGTCGGTCACGGCGACGTCGTCGTTGACCAGGACGCGCTCGATCCGCAGGCCGTCCTCCTCCGCGAGCTCGGCGGCCATGTCGAAGTTCAGTACGTCCCCGGTGTAGTTCTTGACGACGAAGAGGACCCCCTGGCCGGAGTCCACGGCCGCGGCCGCCCGCACCATCTGGTCGGGCACCGGCGAGGTGAACACCTCACCGGGACACGCGGCCGACAGCATCCCGTACCCCACGAATCCGGCGTGCAGCGGCTCGTGCCCGGACCCGCCCCCGGACACCACCCCGACCCGCCCGCCGGCCCGCGCGTCGCGCCGTACGACGACCCGCCGCTCCACGTCGACGTCCAGCTCGGGATGGGCGGCCGCCATCCCCCGCAGGGCGTCGGCGACCACGGTCTGCGGACTGTTGATCAGCATCCTCATGCGTATCTCCCGGTGAGGCCGACAGGTCACTCGCTCGCTTACGTTAGGACAGCCCACCTCGCGGTGACACGCAGACGGGGGTCTCGGGCGTGGCACCGGACTCAGGCCGCGCTCGTCACGCCGCCGGGCCGACGTCGAGGACCTGGCGGCTTTGCCGGGGGAGCCGGAGGCCTCTGCCGCTCTCAGCGCCAGGAGGGATGTCCCTCGGCGCCGCCGCCGGTGGTGAGCGTACGTTCGCCGGTCTTGTCCGCGCGCACGGCCCAGATCACGGGCTTCTCGTACGGGCCGCGGACGAAGGCCACCCACGTGCCGTCGGCGGACCAGGCGGGGTCCATCTCGTGGGCGCTGGTGGCGACCAGTTCACGATCGTCCCTGCCGTCGGCGTCCACGAGGCGGATGTCGCCCTGGGTGCCCGTGCCGTAGGTCCCCGCCGTGTAGGCGAAGGTGGAGCCGTCGGGCGACCACACCGGGTCGAGTGCCGGATGGGGCAGCCGGGTCACCTGCTGCGGCGCGCGGTTCGGGGCGGCGGGGTCGACCAGGTGGATCTGCCAGTTCTCGGGCGCCGTCTGCAGACAGACCGCGATGCTCTTGCCGTCCGGCGACCACGCGGGATCCTCGACCTGGCCCCCGCCCGAGGTGAGCTGGCGAGCCGTGCGGTCGGCGACGTCGACCACGAACAGCTGCTGGACACCGTCCTTCTTGCGGAGCACGGCGAGTTGGCTGCCGTCCGGCGACCAGGACACCCTGCCGCCGGCGATGGAGGTGATCCGCCGCGGGTTCGAACCGTCGGCGTTGGCGGTCCAGACGGCGGTGCCCTCGGGTGTGCTGCGGGTGAACGCGAACGACCTGCGGTCAGGGGACCACTGGGGCAGGGTGTCGCATGCGCCCGCGCCCCCTGCGATGAGCTCCACGGGTTTCTCCGTCGCGGCGTCCCGGCGGGCGATGACGCCGTGGCACGTCGCGGGCCAGCCCGGGGCGGTGTCCTGCCGGATCAGCAGGGGATCGGCCGGGAACGGGGCAGGGGCAGCGGCGGATCCGGTGGGCGTGGCGGGGCCGGGCTTGGCATCGTCCTTGGTGGAGTCGGTCCAGGGCTGCCACACGTACAGGCCGACGACCGCGAGAGAGGTCGCGAGCACCGCCGCCACCACCGCGCGGCGACGCCGGGGCTTGCCCGCAACCCTCTGCGGCACCTGCGCGGGGGCGGTTGCGGGGGCGGTTGCGGGGGTGGGGGAGAGCCGCGCCGCGGGTCCGGTCACGGTGCGCGGCTCTTCCGTACGGGGCTCCGCGACGACCGGCGGGACGGCGTCCGGTACCGCCACGTCCTGCGCGGTGTCCGACGGGCCGCCGTCCGGCTCGGTGGGGTGCACGGCCGGTTCCGGGGGCGGGAGCAGTTGTGTCGCCGCCTCCGGCAGCCAGGAGCCACCGTCCGGGTGGCGGACGGTGAGAGTGGCGAGGAAGGCGGCCGGGGTGGGCCGCGTCGCCGGGTCCTTGGACAGGCAGGCGCCGATGGCTTCGCGGAGTTCACCGGGCACCGCGGTCAGGTCCGGCTCCTCGTAGACCACCTTGAAGTGCCTGGCCGCGGACGGGCCGTCACCGAAGGGGGCGCCGCCCGCCGCCTGGGTGAGCACCACCCCCAGGGCGAACATGTCGACCGCAGGGGTGACCGCGCCACCGCCGGTGAGCTGCTCGGGGGCCAGGAATCCCGGCGTGCCGACCTGTAGTCCGGTCTGGGTCAGGGACGTGCCGTCCAGAGCGCGCGCGATGCCGAAATCGATGACGCGCGGCCCGTCCTCCGCGACGATGATGTTCGCGGGCTTGAGATCGCGGTGGATGACCCCCGCGCGGTGGATCGCCTCGAGTGCCTCGGCCAGGCCGGCCGCCAGGACGGTGAGCGTGTCCAGGGGCAGCGATCCGACGCGGGCGAGTACCGCTTGCAGGGTGGGACCGGGCACGAAGGCCGTCACCAGCCAGGCCGGCTCCCCGTCCGGGTCGGCGTCGACCACCGGCGCGGTGTGGAAGCCGCCGACCCGCCGTGCGGCCGCGACCTCGTCGGCGAACCTGCGCTTGAACCCGGGCTCGGTGCTCAACTCGGGACGTACGACCTTGACGGCGACCGCACGGCCGGACTGGGAACGGCCCAGGTAGACCACGCCCATGCCCCCCTGGCCGAGCCGTCCCACCAGCCGGTAGCGGCCCTCGCCGAGCGAGGTGGGATCACCCGTTTCGAGCGGCTTCATACGTCCCCCGTTTTTCACACCTTGCGCAATGAACAGCCTCTCCCTACCCGTCGCGCGGTCCACCAGTCAAGCGAGGCCCATGCGGGGACCGGCAGCCGACATCTTGCCTGACCTGTCGAGATGCAATGGAGAAGGCCGTCAGCGCGCCCCGCGTGATGAGGAGCTGTTTGCCGATCTCCACGATCTCCACGATCTCGATGACCTTCGTCGGGTCGGGGTCGGGGTCGACCATGTTGCCGGCCTCCTTCGCGGCCGACGTGCCCGTGTTCATCGCCACTCCGACGTCCGCCCGGGCCGGCGCCGGTGCGTCGTGGGTGCCGTCGCCGGTGACCGCACCGCGGTCCCCGCCCGACTCGCGGATGACCGGCGCGGATTCACCGGTGCGGGCGGACTCGTCGACGCTGGCCGCGCGCCCTCGATCACCTCGCCGTCACCGGGGATCAGCTCCCCGGCCGCCGCGATGACCATGTCGCCTCGGTGCCGCCGCCGAGGTCCTCGACCAGGGTGCGCTGGACGGCCGGTTCCTTGGGCGAGGCGGCGGTCAGTCCGTCGCTGCGGGCGATGTAGACGGCGAGGACCTCGCCGCCCGAGCCCTTCTCGGCGAGGCGGGCGGCACGCCGGATGAGGGTGCGTCCCTCCGGTCCGGCGGTGATGCCCACGACGATGCGCTCGCGGGCCTGCCAGGTGGTGCGGATGTTGTGCTCGCCGCGGTACTCCCGAAGGTAATCGTCGACCCGGTCGGCGACCCAGAGCAGCGCGAGTTCGCGCAGGGCGGTGAGGTTGCCGGGGCGGAAGGAGTTCGAGAGGGCGGCATCGACCTTGTCGGGCTTGTAGATGTTCCCGTGGGCCATGCGGCGGCGCAGGGCCTGCGGCGACATGTCGACGAGCTCGATCTGCTCGGCGCGGCGCACCACTTCGTCGGGTACGGTCTCCCGCTGCCGCACCCCGGTGATCGTCTCGCCCACGTCGCCCAGCGACTCCAGGTGCGGGATGTTGACGGTGGAGACCACGTCGATGCCGGCCCGGAGGAGTTCCTCGACGTCCTGCCGGCGCTTGGCGTTGCGCGAGCCGGGCACGTTGGTGTGGGCGAGCTCGTCGACGAGCGCCACCGACGGGCGGCGGGCGAGGACCGCGTCCACGTCCATCTCGGTGAACGTGGAACCCCGGTACTCCAGCTCGCGCCGTGAGATCTGTTCCAGACCGTGCAGCATCACCTCGGTGCGCGGCCGGTCGTGGTGCTCGACGAAGGCGACGACGACGTCGGTGCCGCGTTCCACCCGGCGGTGGCCCTCCGAGAGCATCGCGTACGTTTTGCCGACCCCGGGGGCCGATCCCAGATGGATACGAAACGTGCCGCGTCCCATGACGTCATCCCTCGAAGCGGTAGCCCATGCCGGGCTCGGTGATCAGGTACCTCGGATGCGACGGGTCCGCTTCCAGTTTGCGGCGGAGCTGGGCCATGTAGACGCGGAGGTAGTTGGTGTTCCCGGAGTACGCCGGACCCCAGACGTCGAGCAGGAGCCTTCGCTGGCTGATCAGCCGGCCGGGGTTGGTGATGAGGATCTCCAGGAGGTGCCACTCGGTCGGCGTCAGCCGGACGCTGCGATCGTTTCGCCGGACCTTCTTCGCGACCAGGTCGACGGTGAACTCGTCGGTCGTGACCGTGGCGATCTCGTCGGCGGGCGCCGGAACCTCCCGGCGGCGGACGGCGGCCCGCAGCCGGGCGAGGAGCTCGTCCATGCTGAACGGCTTGGTGACGTAGTCGTCGGCCCCCGCGTCCAGGGCTCGGATCTTCTCCTCGGAGGTGTGCCGGGCGGAGAGGACGAGGATGGGCACGCCGCTGGTCTCCCGCACCTCCTTGATCACGTCGACGCCGTCGATGTCCGGGAGGCCGAGATCGAGCAGGATGACATGCGGCTTGCGTGTGGCCGCCAGCCGCAGGGCGGCGTTTCCGTCGGATGCCGTCTGGACCTCGAACTTCCGCGCCGCCAGGTTGATCTTGAGCGCGCGGACGAGCTGGGCATCGTCCTCCACCACCAGCACCTTGATCATCGGTGTGGGGCCTTCCTCTTTCGTGGGTACGGGTCGGAGCCGGCGGGACGCCAAGGGTTTCCCCCTCACCCAGCGGTGGCTGGGCGAGATGCGCGTCCCGCCGGCTCCGGACCTTTGCCGTGCGCAATGTCAGCTCTCGGTCAGTGCCTTGAGCGCGATGTTGAGTTCGAGGACGTTGACTCGGGGTTCGCCCATGAAGCCGAGGGTGCGGCCGGTGGTGTGGTCGGCGACGAGCTTTTCGACCTGCCTGACGTCGAGGTTGTTCTGTTCGGCGACGCGGTGGATCTGGAGCTTGGCGTACTCGGGGGAGATGTTCGGGTCGAGGCCGGAGCCGGAGGAGGTGACGGCGTCGGCCGGGACGTCCTCGGGCTTGATCTGGTGTCCGGTGGTGGAGTTGTCGGCGACGACGGCTTCCTTGGCGGCGATGACCTGGGCGCAGAGGGTGCCTTCCTCGGCGTCCTTGGTGCACCGGCCGTTGACGGCGCCGTTGTCGGCGGAGCGGTTGGTGGCTCCCGAGAGGATGAGTGAGTACTGGGTGTTGACGCTGTTGGAGCCGAGGCCGTTGGAGGGGCGCGGCTGGAACCACGTGAGGTCTGGCTTGGCGGCCTCCTCGGGGTCATCGGGGTTCTGCTTGGGCAGGTTGTAGGTCTGCCCGATGAGGGAGAAGCCGACGACCTGGCCGCTCTTGTCCTTGATCTCGGAGCCGTTGGCCTTGTCGTCGAAGAGGGCCTGGGCGATCCCGGTGACGGCGAGGGGGTAGAGGACCCCGCAGATGACCGTGAGGACCAGCAGCGCCCGCAGGCCCGCCCCGATCAACCGTGCTGTGTTTCCTACGGAGTTGTTCATGGGGTCAGCCGATTCCGGGGATGAGGGAGATGAGCATGTCGATGATCTTGATGCCGATGAACGGGGCGACGAGGCCGCCGAGTCCGTAGATCCCCAGGTTGCGGCGGAGCATCTTGTCGGCGCTGGTGGGCCGGTACCGGACGCCCTTGAGGGCGAGCGGGACCAGCGCGATGATGATCAGGGCGTTGAAGATGACCGCGGAGAGGATCGCGGAGTTCGGGGAGGACAGGCCCATGACGTTGAGCTTGTCCAGGCCCGGGTAGACCACGGCGAACATGGCCGGGATGATCGCGAAGTACTTCGCGACGTCGTTGGCGATGGAGAACGTGGTCAGGGCACCACGCGTGATCAGCAGCTGCTTGCCGATCTCGACGATCTCGATGAGCTTGGTGGGGTTGGAGTCCAGGTCCACCATGTTCCCGGCCTCCTTGGCGGCCGAGGTGCCCGTGTTCATCGCCACGCCGACGTCGGCCTGGGCGAGGGCGGGGGCGTCGTTCGTACCGTCACCCGTCATCGCGACGAGCTTGCCGCCGGCCTGCTCCCGCTTGATGAGGGCCATCTTATCCTCGGGCGTGGCCTCGGCGAGGAAGTCGTCGACACCCGCCTCCTCGGCGATGGCCTTCGCGGTGAGCGGGTTGTCACCGGTGATCATGACGGTCTTGATGCCCATGCGGCGCAGTTCGTCGAACCGCTCGCGCATGCCTTCCTTGACGACGTCCTTGAGGTGGATGACGCCCAGGACACGGGCGCCCTCGTCGTCCTCGACGGCGACCAGGAGCGGGGTGCCGCCGGCCTCGGAGATCTTGTTGGCGAGGAGGTCGGCGTCGTCGGAGACCCGTCCGCCCCGCTCCCTGACCCAGGTGATGACCGAACCGGCCGCGCCCTTACGGGTCTTCCTGCCGTCGACGTCGACACCCGACATACGGGTCTGGGCGGTGAACGCGATCCACTCGGCCCGGGTGAGTTCGCCCTGGTGGCGTTCGCGCAGGCCGTACTTCTCCTTCGCGAGGACCACGATGGAGCGGCCCTCGGGAGTCTCGTCGGCCAGCGACGACAGCTGGGCCGCGTCGGCCAGTTCGGCCTCCGTCGTCCCCTTGACCGGGACGAACTCCGAGGCCTGGCGGTTGCCGAGGGTGATGGTGCCCGTCTTGTCGAGCAGCAGCGTGGAGACGTCACCCGCGGCCTCGACCGCGCGCCCCGACATGGCGAGGACATTGCGCTGGACCAGCCGGTCCATGCCCGCGATGCCGATGGCGGACAGAAGAGCGCCGATCGTGGTCGGGATCAGGCAGACGAGGAGCGCGGTGAGCACGATCATGGACTGCTTGGCGTCCGCGTAGATGGCGAACGGCTGCAGGGTGACGACCGCCAGCAGGAAGACGATGGTGAGGGACGCCAGCAGGATGTTGAGGGCGATCTCGTTGGGGGTCTTCTGCCGGGCGGCGCCCTCGACGAGGGCGATCATGCGGTCGATGAAGGTCTCGCCGGGCTTCGTCGTGATCTTGATGACGATCCGGTCGGAGAGCACCTTGGTGCCACCGGTGACCGCGCTGCGGTCGCCACCGGACTCGCGGATGACGGGTGCGGACTCACCGGTGATGGCGGACTCGTCGACGGAGGCCACACCCTCGACGACGTCACCGTCGCCGGGGATGATGTCGCCGGCCTCGCAGACCACCAGGTCGCCGATCTTCAGCTCGGTGCCGGGCACCTGCTCCTCGGCCGCTCCGTTGAGGCGGCGGGCGACGGTGTCGGTCTTGGCCTTGCGCAGGGTGTCGGCCTGGGCCTTGCCGCGGCCCTCGGCGACGGCTTCGGCCAGGTTGGCGAAGATCGTGGTCAGCCACAGCCATGCCGTGATCGCCCAGCCGAACCAGTCGGCCGGGTTCTTGATCGCGAGGACGGTGGTGACGACCGAGCCGATCAGGACGACGAACATGACCGGGGACTTGATCATGATCCGCGGGTCGAGCTTGCGGACCGCGTCCGGGAAGGACTTCAGCAGCTGCTTGGGATCGAACAGGCCCCCGCCGACACGGCCGGCGCCAGGGTGGTGACCGGTGGGCACGTCCTGGTGCGGAGCCCTTGTGGGAGTGGCGGTGCTCATGATGCGAGCCCTTCGGCGAGCGGACCCAGCGCCAGGGCCGGGAAGTAGGTGAGTCCGGTGATGATGATGATCGTGCCGACGAGCAGGCCCGCGTAGAGCGGCTTGTCGGTGCGCAGGGTGCCCGCGGTTTCCGGTACGGGCTTCTGCTCGGCGAGCGAGCCGGCGAGCGCGAGGACGAAGACCATGGGCAGGAAGCGGCCGAGCAGCATGGCGATGCCGATGGTGCTGTTGAACCACTGGGTGTCGGCGTTCAGGCCCGCGAAGGCGGAGCCGTTGTTGTTGGCGCCGGAGGTGTAGGCGTAGAGGATCTCCGAGAAGCCGTGCGCGCCCGTGTTGGTCATCGAATGGCCCGGGGTGGGCAGGGCCATCGCGGCCGCCGTGAAGCACAGGACCAGGGCGGGGGTGATGAGGATGTAGCAGGCGGCGAGCTTGATCTCGCGGGTGCCGATCTTCTTGCCCAGGTATTCGGGGGTGCGGCCGACCATAAGACCGGCGATGAACACCGCGATGATCGCCATGATCAGCATGCCGTAGAGGCCGGAACCGACACCACCGGGTGCGATCTCGCCGAGCTGCATGCCCAGCAGCTGGATGCCGCCGCCGAGCCCGGTGTAGGAGGAGTGGAAGGAGTTGACCGCACCCGTCGAGGTCAGCGTGGTCGCCACCGAGAAGATCGAGGAGGCGGCGATGCCGTATCGGGTCTCCTTGCCCTCCATCGCCCCACCCGAGACGTCGAAGGCCGGACCGTGGTGCGCGAACTCGGCCCACATCATCAGAGCGGTGAAGCCGACCCAGATGATGCCCATCGTCGCGAGGATCGCGTAGCCCTGGCGCAGATTGCCGACCATGCGGCCGAAGGCGCGGGTCATCGCGAACGGGATGACGAGGATCAGGAAGATCTCGAAGAGGTTCGAGAACGGGGTCGGGTTCTCGAACGGGTGGGCCGAGTTGGCGTTGAAGTAGCCGCCGCCGTTCGTGCCGAGTTCCTTGATGACCTCCTGGGAGGCGACAGCGCCGCCGTTCCACTGCTGGGTGCCGCCCATGAACTGGCCGACCTCGTGGATCCCGGCGAAGTTCTGGATGGCACCGCAGGCGACCAGGACGATCGCACCGATCACCGAGATGGGCAGGAGGATGCGGACGGTACCGCGGACCAGGTCGGACCAGAAGTTGCCCAGCTCACCGGTGCGGGAGCGGGAGAAGCCGCGTACGAGGGCGACGGCGACGGCCATGCCGACGGCGGCGGAGACGAAGTTCTGCACGGCGAGGCCGCCGGTCTGCACGACGTGGCCCATGGCCTGCTCGCCGTAGTACGACTGCCAGTTCGTGTTGGCCACGAAGGAGGCGGCGGTGTTGAAGGCCTGGTCGGGGTCGATCGAGACGAAGCCGAGCGAGCCGGGCAGGACGCCCTGCAGGCGCTGGAGCAGGTAGAGGAAGAGGACGCTGACGGCGGAGAAGGCGAGGACGGCGCGCAGGTAGGCGGGCCAGCGCATCTCGGCCGACGGGTTGGCGCCGATGGCCTTGTAGATCCACTTCTCCGGCTTGTAGTGCGTTTCGGAGGAGTAGACGCGGGCCATGTGGTCGCCGAGCGGGCGGTAGGCCAGCGCGAGTGCGGCGATCAGTGCGAGCAGCTGGAGCACACCAGCGGTTACGGGGCTCATGTCAGTGCTCAGAACCTCTCCGGGTACACAAGGGCGAGGATGAGGTAACCGAGCAGGGAGACGGCCACAGCGAGGCCGACGATGTTCTCGACGTTCACAGCTTGGTCACCCCTCGGGCGATGAGAGCCACCAGCGCGAACACCGCGACCGTGGTGACGACGAAGGCCAGATCGGCCATCGTGAGCTCCTGGATGAAGTGAGTGAGGTGAATCGGCCAGATGGCCGATGACCAGATAACCCCCTCTTCACCACGGCGTTGAGACGCTTTGACGGCCTCCATACGGAGGCACGGGAACTCTTGACGCCACCCTGACGGGCATGTGGCCCGCGGACGATCAGGCCTGGTGAGGCAGGCCGGAGGTGTCCAGGGCGGCGCCGGCCTGAGCGGCCGACGCGACGGCCACCAGACGGGCCTCCTCGGGCGGCAGGGGGCGGCCGGGGCGCGGGTCGAGGAGGAAGCGGCCGTGGTAGTGGCCACCGCCGATCACCCGCAGCTCGGTCTCGCCGTCGGGCCAGTCCGCGTACTCGGTGATCCGGCTGCCGAGGCGCAGCCCCACGCTGCCGTCGTGCTCCGGCCGGGGCAGCCGGCCCATCAGGGTTCCGCATTCGAAGCGGCAGCCGCGCAGCCCCAGCAGGCCGACCGGCTCCCGGCGCCACGCCGGCTGACCTGTTCGCGTCAAGATGGCGACAGGAATCCCGCCGGACCCTCGCCACGGCGAGGGTCCGGCGGGATTCTCACTGGCGTGACCACTCGCTCGCACTCCGACCGCGCCATCCGCCGGACCGTACTCGCCCTCGCGGCGGCCGGCCTCGTCGTCGTCACCACCGGCGCCGCCGTCGACGCCCTGTGGCTGCTGGGCATCGGCGTCTGGGCCCTCATCGCCGCGATGGTGATCGAGCTCGTCTACCGGTCGTAGGCACGGGACCTAGCTGCCGATGTCCCGGCTGCGGAAGTCCTCCAGCGTCTCGCGCCTGACCAGCACGCGGGACGTGCCCTCGTGCACGGCGATCACCGGGGGACGCCCCACCATGTTGTATCCGGAGGCCATGGACAGCTGATAGGCGCCGGCCACCGGTACGGCGAGCAGGTCGCCGGGGTGGATGTCGCCGGGCAGCTCCACGTCGGCGGCGAGCACGTCCCCGGCCTCGCAGTGCCGGCCGACGACCGTGGTCGTGCGGGCGCCGGCGGCGGAGTGACGGCCGATCAGGCGGGGTGCGCAGCGCACCCCGTACAAGGCGGGGCGCGGGTTGTCGCTCATGCCTCCGTCGACGGCGACGAAGACCCGCTCGCCGGTGTGCTTGACGGCGAGCACGCGGTACAGGGCCACCCCCGCGGGACCGGCGACGGCACGCCCCGGTTCGATGACGAGCCGCGGTACGGTCAGGCCCGCGGCGGCGCAGCCTTCGCCGAGCTCGGCGCGAAGGCCCCGGGCGAGGGCGGTGAGATCGAGGGCGGGTTCGCCGGGCCGGTAGCCGATGCCGTGGCCGCCGCCCATGTCCAGCTCGGGCAGGACGACTCCGTGCGCGTCACGGATGCGGGCCAGCAGCCCGACCATCCGGCGCACGGCCACCAGGTACGGCTCCACCTCGGTGATCTGGGAGCCGATGTGGCAGTGCAGGCCGGTCAGTTCGAGCCGCGGCTGGCCGAGTATGCGCGCGATGGCGTCCTGCGCCGACCCGTCGGTGGGCGACAGCCCGAACTTCTGGCCCTCCGTACCGGTACGGATCTTGTCGTGGCCGCCGGCCGAGACGCCCGGCACCACGCGGACCATCACCTTCTGGTGCCCCTCGGGCCCGACGGCCGCGGCGATCCGCGCGATCTCGGAGGGACTGTCGATGACGATCCGGCCGACTCCGAGACGCAGCGCCGCCCCGATGTCCCGTGGCGACTTCGCGTTGCCGTGCAGCACGATGCGCTCGGGCGGGAAGCCCGCGGTGACGGCGAGCTCCAGCTCCCCGGCCGAGCAGACGTCCAGCCCCAGTCCTTCCTCCTCCATCCAGCGCACCATCGCGCGGGAGAGGAAGGCCTTGGCCGCGTACAGCACGTCGGCGTCCGGGAAGGCGTCCCGGTAGGTCCGGCAGCGCCCGCGCACCTCGCCCTCGTCGAGGACGTACACCGGGGTGTCGAAGCGCTCGGCCACCTCGGTCAGGGACACCCCGCCGACGGCCAGGTCACCGTGCGGAAGCCGGGTCGTGGAGGCGGGCCACACGGACGGTTCACCGGCACCGGCCGGAATCTCGGAGAGGGCTGCGGTGGCCATGGCGCGGCTCCCTTTCACGCGGTCCGGGCGGCGGTCTCGGGAGCCTGCGGGACCGCGGTGGCGTTCGTCCCGGTCGCGGCTCCCGTCGGCGTTCCGGCGACCGCGGGTGCGGTGAGCGTCGGGTCGACGGTCAGCAGTGACGCTCCGATCGGTTCGGCCATCGCGCGGAGCGCGGACTCGGAGAGCCGGATCCACCGGTGGCCGGCGCCGAGCGTCGCCGCCAGCCGCCCCGCACTGGTGAAGCCCACGGCGGTACGTGCTCCCAGCGGGGTGCGGAACAGGCGTACCGGCACCTCCGCCCTTCCCGGCAGGACCGGCACGTACAGGGGCCCGGCCGGGACGCGTTCTTCAGGCTCCGGGTCGTCGTCGTACTGGAACAAACACATGAGGCCCTCCCAGAGGAACCACGAGTGGCGGTTGAGGCCCCGGATGCGGGGAGGCAGTCCAGGGCGCGACAACGAAGCTATCCCCGCCGGTACGCACCCGCGGCCACCCCATGACGGGACCTTTACGGCAGCGGGCCAAGTCCATACGCATCACTGACGGGGACCCCGAGCCAGGGGGCGGCGTAGGGCTCCGGCGCGGCCCTCGGGGGCACCGCGAGCGACCCGGAGGATCTCCTCGTGCTCGGCACGGGATCGCGCGCCGCGTGGCGCCGCCTCGTCCGCCCCTCGGTGGCCCGCCACCGCCTCGCGCACGCCGCCCCGCCGTCGCCCCCGACGGCTGCGACTAGCGGTGGCCGATCTCCACCCACACGCACTTGCCGTTGCCGCCCACCGGGCTCCAGCCCCAGTTCCGGCCCAGCCGTTCCACGATGAGGAGCCCGTGGCCTCCGGGGCGGGACGGGTCGGACCGGCGCGTGGCCCGTGGTGCGGCGGGGCTCGCGTCCGTCACCTCGATCCGTAGCCGCTCGCTCGTACAGCGCAGCGCCAGGGACGTGGGCCCGCCCGCGTGCAGGCAGGCGTTGGCCACGACTTCGGAGACCAGGAGGAGGACGTCGTCGGTGACCTCCGCCCCGGGGGTGCCCTCCTCCACGGGGCCCGGCGGCCAGCGCCATTCCTTGAGGGCCCGGCGCGTGAAGTCGCGGCACCGGGTGACCGCGTTCGCGGCCTCGTGCAGCACGAGGAGCCGGGTCAGCTCCGGCGACCGGCCCTCGTCCATCGGTGTTCCTCCCCTACGGGTGCTGGGACGTCGCGAGCGCGGCTTCCACGTCCGTGTGCAGCCGGAAGAGCCGGTCCGCCCCCGTGATGTGGAACATGCGTGCGACAGGTGGGTGCAGGCCGACCAGTTCGAGGGTGCCACCGGATTCCTGGACGGCGAGCCGGCCGCGCAACAGCACGTTCAAGCCCGTGGAATCGCAGAAGTCCAGGCGGGTCAGATCGACGAGCAGCCGCCCGCCATCCGGCCAGGCGGTGTCCAGGGCCTGCCGCAGGGGCTCGGCGGTGTCGTGGTCGAGTTCCCCCGCCATGGCCAGGACCGTGGCCCCCTGGAGGGACCGCGCCTCGACGGTGAATCGTTCTCCGCTCGCCGTGGGCATCAGGCACACACTCCCTCTCCCGTCCGCGATTCTCGGGGTACAGCGCGCCTACCCCGTCGGCTGCCGTCCAAGCCTGCGCCCCGGGGGCGCGCAGAGCCGGTCGGCGCCGTGGCGCGGCCGCGCCCGGCGGGCCGGTTCACGGGTCGTCCGGGACGTGGATGTCGAGGACGCAGATGTCGTCGCGGTTGCCCGGGCACAGCGCGGCCAGCGTCCGGGCGAGGGTTTCGCCGCGTCCCGCCCGCAGGAGCCGTACGGTGGACGCGGCGAGCCGGTCGAGTCCGACGCCGATGTCCTCGCCCGGCTCCTCCACGAGTCCGTCCGTGTAGAACAGCAGGCGGTCGCCGGGCATCAGCTCGAGGACGGCCTGACCGTACGAGGCGTCGAAGGTCGCGCCGAGGAGGTTGCCCGGCGGCTGTTCCAGGAAGCTCGCCCGGTCGCCGCGGACCAGCAACGGGGGCAGGTGGCCGGCCCGTACCCAGGTCAGGCGCCGGTCCCAGGGCTGGTAGCGGCCCATGACCATGGTGGCGGTCGCGGTGGCGGGCGGGTCCGTGGCGGTGTGGAGCAGGAGGGAGTTGAGCCGGCGCAGCACGTCGGGCAGGGGCGAGCCGGTGACCGTCATGCCCTTCGTGGTGAACCGCAGCTGGGCCATCGTGCCGACGGCGGCCAGACCGTGGCCGGCCACGTCCCCGACGACGAACAGGGCACTGCCGTCCGGCAGTTCGATGGCGCTGTACCAGTCGCCGCCGACGTTGACCCCTCGGTCGGCCGGAACGTACGCGACGTCGATGCGCAGGCCGGCCAGTTCCAGGGACTGATCGGGGATCGGCAGCAGGGTGTCCTGGAGGCTCGCGGCGAGTGCCCGCTCGGCCTGGAGCATGCCGCGCTGGACGAGGACGGCGCGCTCGCTCTCGCGCAGTGCGAGCTCGACACCGCGCTGCGTACTGAGGTCCTGGAAGAAACCGTGTACCTCGACCGGTGTGCCGTCCGCGTCCGTCTGGGCCTCGGCGACGATCCGCAGGTGACGCACGCCGTCGGCGGTCGTGATCCGGAACGGCTGGTCGACGGGCTCCCCCTCGCTCACCAGCAGCCGGAGGGCGGTGCCCAGCGTGGGCAGGTCGTCGGGGAGGACGCGCCGCGGCAGCTCCTCCAGTGCCATCGGGCCGTGGCGGGGGTCGCGGTCGAAGATGGCGTAGACCTGATCGGACCAGGTGATGGTGTCCGTCGCCAGGTTCCATCCGGCCCAGCCCAGGTTGCCCAGCCGCTGCATGTCGGCCAGCCGCCGGGCCTCGCGCTCGCTCGTGTCGTGCCGGATCCAGGACACGACCAGCCGGTCTCCCAGCCTGGAGGCCCGGACCGAGTAGACGGACTGCTGCGGGACACCGGCGACGACCTCCTCGTAGGTGAAGGGCTCGCCCTCGTACGCCGTTCCCGTCGTGAGCGTCTCCAGGTACCCGTCCCACAGCGCGGTGCCCACCACGGTCGGGTACGTCTCCAGGACCCGGCGGCCGACGAGCTCCTTGCCGCGCCGCCCGGCGACGTCCACCGACTCGGGCGCCGCCGCGTCGATGCGGTAGTCCTCCACCTCGCCGGCCTCCGAGCGCAGCGGGGTGAGCAGGATCGCGGGCCCCGCCAGGGCGTCCAGCATCCGCTGGGCGGCGGCCACGTCCACGTCCGCCGGCTCGGCTGCGGTGTCGCGGCGCCGCTCCGGCATCTCCAGCGGACCGGCGCACAAGCGCGCCGCCCGCCGCAGCAGCGCCCGGATGTCGGCGGGGAAGGGCCCGGGCCGCATCCGCAGGAAGCCGATGGCCTTGTCCGGGGTGCCGTCGGCGGGTACGGGGATCCAGGCGCGGGAGTGCCAGCGGTCCGTCGCGTCGCCGATCAGCAGGTAGTGGCGGGCGTCCTGCGCCGGATCCTCCAGCCACAGGGCCCGGCGTCCGGTGACCGCCTCGTGGGCGGCCACGCCGGAGAGCGGGGGGATGTGGCGCCACCGTGCGGCCAGCACGCCGTCGATCCCGGCGTGGCCGATCAGCTCCAGGTTTCCGGCGGACGCCAGGGTGTAGATCATCACCGCGTCCACGCCGGCCCCGGTGCCGAGCACGGTCCGCAGCAGCTCCGCGATGTCGTCACCGCCGTGGGCCGCCGCCAGGCCGTCGGCGAGCCGGGCCAGCGGCGGGCGCAGGGCGGCCGGACCGGTGTGACCGCCGATGAGCCGGCGTCCGGAGCCGAAGTCCGGGGCGGCCGGCTCGCTGCCCGCGCCTGCCGCGGCGGCCGTGGGCGGGGCGGCGGATGCGGTTCCGGGCGGCGGGTGCGACGGGATCTGCCCCAGGGTGAGCCAGGACTCCTCCAGAAGGGTGCGGCCCCCCGCGCCGGCCCGGCCGAGCAGCATGGCGTGGGCCGTGTCGGCGGATACGCCCGACTGGGCCATCAGGACGCCCTTGGCCCGCTCGACGACGGCCGTGGTCGCGGCGACGCCTTCCAGGTCCACGACCTCCGATCGCAGCCTGGCGACCACTTTGGCGAGCGCCAGCACCTCGGGCCCGGCGCCCTCGCCCGCAGGCACGGCATCGCCCTTCATTCCTTGAGCATGCCACGGCCGTACCCGGGTGCGCCCAGGTGGGGAGGCCGCCGGCACCCGTATTCATCAGGGGGATTCCGGCACGAATTGCGGAGCGCCTGTCATCGAAGCAAGGTGGGCAGCAACCCCTTCCAGAAAGGAACGACCCCGTCATGAGCAAGGCAAAGGGCAAGGCCAAGCAGGTCAAGGGTAAGATCAAGGAGCGCGCCGGCGGCGCCATGGACGACAAGGGCATGCAGGCGGAGGGCAGTGCCGAGCAGATGAGCGGCAAGGCGGAGGAAATGACGGCGAAGGCCTCGGACAAGACGAAGAGGGCCACGGGCAAGTCCTGAACCGCCTCCCGACCCGATTCACGTACGGAGTGGGGGGGGGGGGGGGGGGGGGGGGGGGGGGGCGGAAGGGGGGGGGGGGGGGGAGGGGGGGGGGGGGGAGGGGGGGGCTTG